>CAZHIE010000137.1:7008-11491 GCA_964532435.1 uncultured Planctomycetales bacterium | reverse complement strand
TCAGATCGCCGTTCATCTCGCGCGCCAGCCGCCGCGAGAGCGCCAGCCCCAGCCCGACGCCCGGCGCGGAATGCGCCGCGTCGCGGGCCGACTTGCGAAACGGCCGAAACAGCCGCCGCGCCTCGACCGCGTCGATCCCGGGGCCGAAGTCCCGCACGCGCAGCGCCGCCGCCCCCGCCTGCGTGGTCGCTTCCAGCAGGATCGTCTTGTCCTGCGCATGCACGGCGTACTTGCACGCGTTGTCTACCAGGTTGAACAGCACCTGCTCCACTACCGACGAATCCGCCCGCACCCGCACATCCGCGGCGCCGTTCAATTCCACGCGCAGCTTCATGCCGACCTGCTCGGCCCGCTCGGCCAGCCGCCCCTCCACCCGCGAGAGCAATTCATCGACGGTGAGCGTCTCCGACTTGCCCGCGGCGCGGCCGCGTTCCAGCCGCGCGTACGCCAGCACGTTTTCGACGAGGTGGCCGAGGCGAATGGCCTCGCGCTGCAACGTTTGCAGGTAGGTCCGGCGCTTTTCCTCGTCCTGCACCATTCCGCTGCTGAGCAGTTCCGTGTAGAGCCGGAACGTCGTCAACGGCGTGCGCAGCTCGTGCGTCACGGCGGAGACGAAGGCGGCCCGCCGCTCGCTGAGCGAAACGGTGCCGATCAGCAGCACCGCCACGGCCGTCACCGCCAGCAGCGCGCACAACCACGCGATGCCGAGCGACATCCCGACGGGCGAGCGTCCGGCCGCGGCGAGCTTGGGGTCGGCGTTGCTGACGAGGCCGACCGGCAGCGCGGCCAGCCGGCGATCGGTCATGGCGACGGCGTCATCGCGGATCGGTTCGAGCGCCGCGCTGGGAAAGAGGTCGGTCACGTTCGCGAGCAGATATCGCCGCAGGTTCGGCCAATCGAGCCAGCAGCCCTGCACCCAGGTGTCGGCGCCGACGTCGACGCGCCGCGCCAACACGAGCTGATCGCCAATCCAGATGCCGCGCATCGAGCCCGCCGCGGGCTGTTCGGTCGGCGTGGTGGCGAGCAGCTCCTGCGCCTGCGCCTGAAGCTGCTTGGCCTGGTAGATGTTCGCGTAGTCGCGGGCGCGCCACTCGGCGACGCCGCGCGCGACCTGCCCCGCGACGCTCTGCACCGGCGCGCCGACGGTCGGCAGGCGGCTCGCATACACGGGCAGTCCGGCGACCTCTTCTTCGAGCGGCAGCTCGTTGAGCAACACTTCGCGGGTCGCGAACCGCCGCATCTCGGCGAGTCGAAAGCGGGCGGCCTCGATCCGCGCTTGCAGCGGCGCGGCGAACGTCAGGCGCACGCGATCGGTCTCCGACGGATATTGCGGCGACGTCAGCTCCCCGCCGGGGTCAAACTGGAAGTGTACGAGGACGAACGGGTTGGCCTCGGTCAGCAGCGGCGAGGGCAGCTCGATCTGCGCGCACGCCTCCGGCGCGGACGAGACCGTCGGACCTTCCGCCCGGACGATCGGCGAATACGCTTCGAACGAGCGCGCGCTTTCGTGCGCCATCAGCGGCTTGAGCGCCGATTCCATCCGCCACAGCGCCAGCCAGATCGTCACTTCGATGTTCAGCTTGGCCTGCGCGACGGCCTCGTTCCGCTCCAGCCGCAGCGCGGTGCGCGAAATCGCCGCCATCGCCGTCAGCAGGACGGCCAGCGCGGCGCCGAACATGATCGCGACTTGCCAGGGTCGGTTCATCTGCGTCGGCCGCTCACGCGGCGCCCTCCGTCAGGCCGAACTTGTAGCCGCGCCCGCGAACCGTCACGACGACGCGCGGCTGGGCCGGGTCGTCGCGCAGTTTCTCGCGCAGCCGCGCGATGTGCATGTCGATCGTGCGCGTCTCGATGCCCGCCGGGTCGGTCTGCCACACGCGCGAGAGAATCTCCTCGCGCGAGATCGCGCGGCCGGGGTTGGCGGCGAGGTAGCGCAGCAGCTCGCGCTCGCGGTCGGAAAGCTCGCAGCGCTGCCCATCCTGAAAACGCAGCTCGCTGCGGGCCAGGTCGGCCACGCCGCCGGGAAGCTGCACTTCGGCCACGTCGGTGGGGCGTTCGGGCGAGCGGCGCAGCACGGCGTCGACTCGCGCCAGCAGCTCGCGCACGCTGAACGGCTTGACGACGTAATCGTCGGCGCCGCGGCGAAAGCCCTCCAGCCGATCGGCCTCTTCGCCGCGCGCGGTCAGGATGATTACCGGCTGGGTCGGGCGGGCGGCCCGCAGCTCGCGCAGAATCTGAAAGCCGTCCTTGTTCGGCAGCACCAGGTCGAGCAGCAGCAGCTCGTATTCCTCGTGCAGCGCCTTGTCCAGCCCGACATCGCCGGTCGCAGCTTCCGTCGTTTCGAAGTGCGCGGCCGCGAGCGAATCCACGATGCCCTGCCGTATGGCGGCGTCATCCTCGACGACCAGGATCCGGCGTTTGGCCATGGGCTCAGACCTCGACAACTCTGGCGCGCCCGCGGGCGGGCCTGACGAAGACTATCGGCGGCAATCGCATCCACAATTGTAGTGGTCGGGCGCGGCGATGCGCGCCCCGGCGCCTGGGTTCGGAACACCCGCCTGGGGACAGGCGGGCTCGGAGAGACCCGAAGACCCGCCTGGGGAGAGGCGGGCTCGGAAAGACGCCGGCCTCCGAACCGAGCCCGCGTGTCCTCACGCGGGTTTCTTCATCCGTGTCCTCACGCGGGTTTTTGGACACCCCCGAAGACCCGCCTGGGGACAGGCGGGCTCTAACATCCTTCATCGAGCCCCGTGATGCGGATGACCTTTCCGTCCACTTCCAGCAGGATTTCGCCCGGCACGGAGAGAATCCCGCCGAGCTGTTGCTCGGCGAGGCGTTCGAGCAGGGCCCGATATTCCGGCGAGCCGAATTCGATCATCTGATCTGGCGGAGATTTCTCCCGATCCACGACGCGCGCATCCACCCAGCCGTTGCCACGCTTGTAGTACGTGCGGTCGCAGACCTGCTGCACGGTCGTCACGGCGACACGCTGCATTTCCGCGTTCCAGTAGGCGTTGGTCGGGTTGGCACAGCCCGCGCTCACCTGCGCGGTCGCGTTCAGGCTCTGGTTGACGGCCCCCTGCCCCGAGCGCGTCTGCACCGCGCGCGATTGCAGATTCAACGATGCGGCTTTCACCTGCGCGCCGGCGTCCGAAAGATCGACGCCCTCGGTCGCCAGGAACGCGGTGTACTCGGTGAGAATGCCGAATTCGCGGCTGAGCCGGACGATTTCGTCGGTCAGCTCTTTCATGCGCGGGTCCATTCCCGCCGGCGGCGAACCGGGGTCGACGGGGCCGACCGTTCCCATCTCGGCGCCCAACTGCTGCACGGCGTCGACCAGCGTGCCGATCTTTCGCGTCGCCCACAGCCGCGGCACGAAGCCGTGCTGCGTGCTGGCCTTGTCCAGCCCCAGCTCGAAGTCGAACACGCGCTCCCTGCCTCGGTAGTTGCCGGTCAGGCGAAAGCGCAGCGGCTCGGTACCGTGATAGCGGCCCAGCACGACGATCTGCTCGCCGTCGAACACGTCGGGCAGCTCGTCGGGCATTCGTTCGCTGACGCGCGCCGGCGCCGACTGCCCCGCGTCGGCCGGCACGCTCAGATTCGGCGAGGCCAGCACCGGCCCGGCGAGCTTGCGGAAAACCTGTCCGACTTTCACCTCGACGTCTTCGGCGGGCAGGACGAACGTCGGCGTGCCGCGCGTTGTAAAGGCGAGTTTCTGGAGCAGCGGCGTGTTCACGTCGAATCCGACGCCGAACGAGAAAATCCGCCGCTTGTGAACGTTGCTCTTTTCGGCCGCCTTGCGAATCGCCAGCTCGGACGTCTCGCCGACGGTCGCCAGGCCGTCCGTCAGGAACAGGAGAATCGGGAGCGTCCCCGCCGCGGGCGGGCTCTGGAGAGCTTCGATCAGCGCATCGTGGATATTCGTCCCGCTGACCGCGGTCAGCGCGTCGATGAACTTCGTCGCGGCGGCCCGGCTTTCGGCGTTGACCACGACCGATTCGGCCGAGAAGGGCTGCACGGCGTCGTTGTAGGAGATGAGCCGGAAGTGCTCGCCGTCGCTCAGCCCCGCGAGCACCTGGCGCGCGGCGGCCTTTGCCTGCTCGATCTTCTCGCCGGCCATGCTGCCGGAGCGGTCGATCACGAGCGTTACGTCGCGGTGGATTGATTTGGCGTCCTTGTCCTCGCCGGCGGCGGGAAGACCTGCGAGCAGGAGAAAGTAGCCCTCGCCCGGGTTCGCGCCGGGATACGCGAACAGCGAAGCCGTCACCGCATCGCGCTTCTCGAGCAGACAGGACAGGCGCAGCGCGCCCGGCTGGCGCTGTGCGGCCTTCGGAATGCGAATCTCGGAGACCGTCGGCGTTTCGCGGCGCACGTCGATCTCGTGGCTGGGCGAGTACACGCCGACGATCGGCCGCGGCATTTCGAGGCGGACGGTCACCTCCCACGGCACGTCGTACAGCACCGACTCGGTCCGCGGCAGCTC
>CAZHIE010000137.1:0-6908 GCA_964532435.1 uncultured Planctomycetales bacterium | reverse complement strand
GCGACGACCTCGGCTTCGAGCGCGCGCGGCGCGGCGTTTTGAATCGTGATGTCGAGCGTCGTCGTCGCGACGCGGTTGACGATCCGCACGTCGGCGCGCACGCCCGTAACGCGCACGTCAGCCGAGCCGCGCCAGGATGTTCGGCAGTGCGGCGCGACAATCAGCCGGGCCGACGCCGCGGCGCCCGCGTCGCCCGCGGCGGCGGTCTGCGCCCGTGCGTCCGGTGTGCGGGCGGCGAGCATGACGATCAACAGCGACGCAGCCAGCCGGGATGTGACGAATGTGTCCACGTTCGACCTCCGAGATGTAGCGAGCCTTTCCCGATGCGCACCGCAACGCTCGCGCGTGCGGGATGGCTTGAGTATGGCGCCGTTCGCGGCAAGCGTGTGTAACTTGCTTGTAAAATCGGAGCTTGCAGCACATCTGTAGGAACCAGCCGGCATTCTGCGGCGGCCGGCCCTCATTCTGGGGGGCCGGCCTCCGGCCGGTCTCTTGTTCCAGAGCCCCCATCATCCGGCCTTTGTTGCCAGCGGCAGCCTCTGCGCGGATAATGCCCCCGCTGCGACCAGCCGCCGCATGCGGACCGCCGCTTCGCTCGCCCGCCGGTCGACGTCGCCTGAGAGGAATCCACGTGAATTACGAGTCCAACTTCCCCAGCTCCGTCGGTCTCGACCGCATCGCCCTCAAACACCGCGGACGAGCTCTTTGGAACCTCATGCCCTCCACGCTCGTCGAGCTGGCGCTCAAACGCGGCGAGGGACAACTCGCCGCCACCGGCGCGCTCGTCACGCGCACCGGCAAACGCACCGGCCGCTCGCCGAAGGACAAGTTCGTCGTGCGCGAGCCGTCCTGCGAGACGCACGTCGCATGGGGCGACGTCAACGTCGCAATCGAGCCGGCCCGCTTCGACGCCCTGGCCGCGCGCATGAGCGAGTACCTGGCCGACAAGGACATCTTCGTACAGGATCTGTGGGCCGGGGCCGACGCGGCCAATCGGCTGAACGTGCGCGTCGTCACCGAATTCGCGTGGCACAGCGTTTTTGTGCGGCAGCTCTTCATCCGCCCGCCGCACGGGCAGACCAGCGACTTTTCGCCCGACTTCACGGTGATCTGCGCGCCGAATTTTCACGCCGACCCCGCCCGCGACGGCACGCAGAGCGAAGCGTTCATCATGCTCAACCTCGCGCGCAAACTCGTCCTCATCGGCGGCACGCACTACGCCGGCGAGATCAAGAAATCGATCTTCACCATCATGAACTACGTGCTCCCGCTCAAGGGCATCCTGAGCATGCACTGCTCGGCCAACATCGGGCCGCGCGGCGACACCGCCCTGTTCTTCGGACTGAGCGGAACGGGAAAGACCACGCTTTCGGCCGACCCCGGCCGGCGGCTGATCGGCGACGATGAGCATGGCTGGGGCCCGGGCGGCGTATTCAACGTCGAGGGCGGCTGCTATGCGAAAGTCATCAACCTCAGCCCGCAGGAAGAGCCGCAGATCTTCCGGGCGCTGCGCTTCGGCGCGGTGCTCGAGAACGTCATCATCGAACCGCACACCCGCGCGATCCGCTTCGACGACGGCAGCCTGACCGAAAACACCCGCGCGGCCTATCCGCTCGACTACATCGAGAACGCCGTCGAGCCGTCGGTCGGCGGGCATCCGCGAAACATCGTCTTTCTTACGTGCGACGCCTTCGGCGTGCTCCCGCCCATCTCGCGCCTCACGCCGCAGCAGGCCATGTATCACTTCCTCTCCGGCTACACAGCCAAAATCGCCGGCACCGAGGCGGGCCTCAGCAGCGAACCTTCCGCGACATTCAGCACGTGCTTCGGCGCGCCTTTCCTGGCGCTTCAGCCGGCCGTTTACGCCGATCTGCTCGGCAAGAAGCTGGCCGAGCACAAGTCGCGCGTCTGGCTGCTGAACACCGGCTGGAGCGGCGGGCCTTATGGCGTCGGCAGTCGCATGAAGATCCGCTACACCCGCGCGATGGTGAAGGCGGCGCTCGACGGCGCGCTGGACGAGGCGGCGACAGTGACACATCCGGTGTTCAATGTCGCCGTGCCGCAGTCGTGCCCCGAAGTCCCGCCCGAAGTGCTTAACCCGCGCAACACGTGGAAGGACGCCAGCGCGTACGACGCGAAGGCCGCCGACCTGGCGGGCCGCTTTGCGAAAAACTTCGGGAAATTCGGCGCCGTCGCAGCGGAGATTCGCGCCGCCGGGCCGAACGGCTGATTGGCCGTCGTATCGTGGACCGCAGCCGCGATGGACCGCAGCGGCGATGGACCGCAGCCGCGATGGACCGCAGCCGCCCTCGGCTGCATTCTGCATCGGAGACGTCGCGATTGGCCGGGCGCGGAAGCCGCATTTTCAACCGACTGACAGGGGCCGTTACCAGCCTCTTCGCGATGCTCGTCGCGCTCGCCGCGTGCTGCGCCGGCTGCACCACGCCGGGGCCGGCGCTGTTCCCGCCCGCCCCGCTCGCCGTTACTGACCCGAAAGCCGGGAACATCGCGCGATGCTACGACCTCAACAACGACGGCGCGGTCGATTACTCCGAGCAGATCGACGGCGATGGACGCGTCTGTCTGCTCCAATTCTCCGGCACGGACGCGCCCGTCGCCTGGCCGGCGCCGCCGGCGGATTCGGTGCGCGACCTCGTCATTCTGCTCGACAGCGTGCCGTTCGAGATGGTCGCCGACCTCTGGCGGGCCGGGCGATTCCGCAACTTCGCCCCGCCGTCGCGCGTGATCGCTCCATTCCCCGTAATGACCGACCTGTGCTTCTCCGAGTTCTTCGGCGTCGCGCCCTGCCTGGCGATCGAGGCGCAGTTCTACGACGGCCACCGGCTGAGCGGCGGATACGGCGCCTACGTCAACGGCAGCAACACCGCCTGGCTCGACCGCTGCGACTACCACCTCTTCCCGCTTGCGCACGGCGTCGCCTATCTCGACCCGGAGCCCTGGTTCGATCATGAGCTCGGACAGATGCAGCGCGAATTTCTCGGCGGGGCGGCCGAGCGCTACATCGGCTACTGCGTCTCGACCTCCGCGCTCGGCGCCCTGCGCGGACGCGACGGCCACCAGGCCGCCCTCGTCCGGCTCGATCGCTTCTGCCAATACGTCATCTGGAAAACGCACGGCCGTGTGCGCATCACGCTGCTCTCCGACCACGGGCACAACCTCGTAAAGAGCCGGCGCATCGACCTGCGCGGGATGCTCTCGCGCTTCGGCTACCACGTCACCGACCGACTCGACGGGCCGGAAGACGTGATCGTGCCCGAGTTCGGCATCGTCACCTGCGCGGCGCTGCACACGCGCAGCCCCGCCGCCGTGGCCGGCGACCTCGTCGGCGTCGACGGCGTTCAGCTTGCCGCATACCTCGATCCCGGCCGCGACGAGGTGGTCGTCTTGGGGCGCGCCGGCCGGGCGCGGATCGCGCGGCGCGACGGCAAGTATGCCTACCTGCCCGAGACCGGCGATCCCCTGCGGCTGTCGGCGATCGCTGCCGAATTGCGCGGCTCGACCGGCGACGAGTTCATCGAAGATCGGCGCTGGTTCGACGCGACGGTGACGCACGAATACCCGGACGCGCCGCATCGGCTGTGGCGCTCGTTTCACGGACTGGTGCGGAACACGCCCGACGTGCTCGTCTCCGTGGAGGACGGCTGGCATTGCGGCAGCGCGTTCATGACCAGCGTGATCGATCTTGCGGCGGCGCACGGCAACCTCGGCCCGCGCAGCTCATCCGCATTCGCGATGACGACGGCCGGCGCGCTCCCGCCCGTGCTGCGGACGGAAGACCTGCACGCGGCGCTGACGCGCCTGGGCGTCCGCCTGCCGCCGCGGCCGTAGCAGTCGTTTGCAAAAGGGCGTTGTGGCGGTCGGCCCTCTGTGGCCGACACCGTGTTGCGGAATGATCCCGGTTCGCCGCCGAACGGCGCGCTCGGCGCGATCACTCCCCGCCTCCGCCGCTCCAGCGCTGGCGCGTCTTCGAGAAGCGCGTCTCGAACAATCCGGCGCCGCTCGCGATGGCCCCGATCGTGCGCCAGATGATCCACAGGTCCATCCGCAGCGACGCCGCCTGCACGTAGCGCACGTCCCATTCGAGCTTCTCTTCGATCGTCAGGCTCGCGCGCCCATGCACCTGCGACAGGCCCGTCAGGCCGGGCTTCATCAGCAGCCGGCAGCGCTGCCGCGTGTTCCAATCCGCAATGTGCTGCACGTAGAGCGGGCGCGGCCCGACCAGCGACATCTCGCCGCGCAGCACATTGAAGAGCTGCGGCAGTTCGTCGAGGCTCGCGCGCCGCAGCAGCCGACCGCAGCGCGTGATGCGCTCGTCGTCGCCTGTGTTGGGCGAGTCGCCAAACGGGTCGGCGCTGGCGCGCATCGTGCGAAACTTGTACATGCGGAACGGCCGGCCGCCCAGGCCGCAACGAACCTGCCCGAAAACGGCCGGCCCGGGACTGTCGCAGCGGACCCAGATCGCGATGGCGGCCAGCAGCGGCGCCGCGACGACGAGGGCGGCCAGCGCAAGCAGCCGATCGAGCTTGTTTTTCATCCAGATGTAATTCGCAGATGCGCCGACGCCAACGGTCGCGCCGACGGGCGCGGCGCCCTTTGCGGCGACCGGCGCGGCGCCCGTTTGGCGACCGCATTCGCCATGCGGCGAACCGGCCGACAGCGCCTCATTGAACGGCGCTTGTCTCGGCGCGTCGTCGGCGGATGATGCATCCGCGCTTCTGGATCGTCGCGCCGGCCGTTTCATCCCTACGAGCTTATCGGGGAAACGGGCACGCGCGCAGTAGCGGCCGACGCGCTCGCGCGGCGGGCGGGCGGGCGCGAAAACGGCGTGCCGCGGCGCCGCCGCACGGCGGGCAGGCGCAAATACCCGTGCCGCGGCGGCGCCGATCGGCTACGATTCCTCGTGCGAACGCGGGCGGTTAGCTCAGTTGGCTAGAGCATCTCGTTTACACCGAGAGGGTCGCGGGTTCGAATCCTGCACCGCCCAGTAGCGCTCTCCCGAGCCCGCCTGTCCCCAGGCGGGTCTTCTTGAGCCCGCCTGTCCCCAGGCGGGTCTTTTTGAGCCCGCCTGTCCCCAGGCGGGTTTCTGAATTCAGAATTCAGAATTCGTAATTCAGAATTGGGACAGCATTACACCAGCGACGTCAGCGGCCGCTCGCGCGGGACCGGCGCCCCGATCGGCAGGCGGATCCAGAACGTCGCCCCGCTGCCCGGCTCGCTCTCCACGTCGATCTCGCCGCCCAGCAGAAACGTCAGCTCTTTCGCGATGGCCAGCCCCAGCCCGGTGCCGTGGTGCTCGCGCGTGGCCGACTGATCCACCTGGCGGAATTTTTCGAAGATCATCTTGCGGTGCTCGGCGCTGATGCCCGGCCCCGTGTCGCGAACCGATATCTCCACCTGGTCCGGACCGGTCGTCCGCGCCCGCAGCACGACGCGCCCGCCGTCGGGCGTAAACTTGATCGCGTTGGACAGCAGGTTGTACAGAATCTGGCGCAGCCGGCCGCGGTCCGTGCGAATCGGCGGCAAGCCCTCCTCCAGCTCGACCGCCAGCTCGATGCCCTTCTTGTCCGCCAGCGGGCGCATGAAGTCGCCCAGCGTCAGGCACAGCTCGTCGAGCGGCGTCGGGTCGATGCGCAGCTCGACCTTGCCCGCCTCGACCTTTGCCAGGTCGAGCAGGTCGTTGATGATCTCGAGCAGAATGCGCCCGGAAATCAGGATGTTCTCCGTGTAGCGCACCACCTTGGGGTTCGCCTCGCCGCTCGGCCCCTCGCGCAGCAGCTCCGCAAAACCGATGATGCTCGTCAGCGGCGTGCGCAGCTCGTGCGACACGTTGGCGAGAAATTCGCTCTTCAGCCGGTTGGCTTCGTACAGCGCGACGTTCGTCTGCGCCATCTGGTCCAGTTTCTGATCGAGCAGCACATTGGCGCGGCGCAGCTCGTCCTGCGAACCGCGCAGCCGTTCGAGCATCGCATTCAGATTGTCAGACAACTCCTCGAACTCGTCGCCCGTCTGCACGCCCGAGCGCACCGCCAGATCGCCCGCCGTCACGCGGATCGCCACGTCGCTCAGCTCGTCGATCGGCGAAAGAATGAAGCGCTTCGTAATGACATAGAAAACCAGCACGGCCAGAATGCCCGCCAGCAATCCGGCCGTGACGATCACCACCCGGTTCACGACCAGCCCTGTCTCGATCTCCGCCGTCGGAAGCTCGACTTCGAGCATTCCGGCCAGTTGATTCTCGACGAACGGGGCCGCGGCCTTCGTCTCGCTGTGGCAGTCGAGGCAACTCTTGGTCACGCGCACCGCCCGCACAAAGTGAAATCGCCGGACGCCGTCCGCGTCGTCGCGCGTGCGGTAGACGACGTTGCTCTTCGGCCGCTTGCGGAACTCGCGCAGCGCCTCGCCGATCAGGGGGTCGTCCGCGGACGCCCGCAGAATCGAATCGGGCGCGTCGGGATCGAGCGTGACGCGAATGAAGCGCGGCGATCCGGGTCGATCGGGCAGCAGGCCGATCTCCTTCGCGTGCATGCTGCCGCCCAATCCCGAGGCCGCGTCCGGGCTGGCGAGCACCTGCCGAAAGTAATCGTCCACCATGCGCTCGGCTTCGCGGAACGGCTGTTCGAGCACGAGCGCTTCCATTCGCCGCCACGGCACGTACAGCGCTGCGCCGATGATCAGCAGCACCGCGGCGCCGAAGAGCAGACGGTACTTGGCGGCCAGCGAAATACGGACCAGGCGCATGGCTCGGCACCGCGAAAAAAGGGGACGACGCGCCGCATTATAGAGCGAAGCGCCGCGGGCGGGCGCGCAACCGTAGCGGCCCGCGCCCTCGCGTGGCCGGTGCGGCCCGCGCCCTCGCGCGGCCGTAGCGGCCCGCGCCCTCGCGCGGC
>CAZHIE010000136.1:2440-11634 GCA_964532435.1 uncultured Planctomycetales bacterium | reverse complement strand
TCAGCGAGCGCGACGTTGGGTCGCTAGCCCTGTGATATCAGCACGAAGGCGCTCCCGCTCTTTCGCCCGCAACCCACTCCGCACGCTTCGCTCGCTTACGAGGCTGTCGAAATACCTCGCTTTGAGTATTTCGACAGCCCTGAAACCGCCTGGTGTCGCATCCGACCCCCAGGGCAAGATGCGACGCCAGGCGTTTGGCGCGTTCCTGAGCGAGTATTTCGACAGCTTCTTACGCTCGCGGCTCTGATCGGACTCGCTCGCTTACGCGCGGCTCTGATCGGACTCGCTTGCTTACGCGCGCGGCTCGGATCGGACAACCGCATTCAGCATTCAGCATTCAGAATTCGGCATTCCCATCCTGCATTCGGCATTCCCATTCAGCATTCAGCATTCGTCATTCAGCATTCCCGTTACAGCCCCACCTTGATCTTGCCCTGTTTCCACTGCTGAATCAGCTCGCGGAATTCGCCTACCGTCGCCGCCAGGCGCTCCGCCGTCAGCACCATCGACTCGTACAACCGGCCGTCCTTGACCAGCAGCCCGATCGTCCCCTCGCCGCTGCTGATTTGCTGTCCCGCCACATTCATATGGTCGAGAAACTTGCTCAGTTTCTCCAGGTTGCCGACCGTAGCGCGCGCCACCGTGTCGATCTGCCCGTCCAGCTTCGTCAGCGACGTGTTCGCGTTCGTCATGAATGTCTTGCCGTCCGCGACAAGCTGCTTCGCGTCGGACGCGGCCGTGCGGAGATCCGCCGCAATCAGCTTGCCGTCGGCCGACATGGCGTTGAAGTTCGCGATGCCCTCGCGCAACTGGCTCTTCACCGCCGGATCGCCCAGCACGTCGTTCATGTGCCGAACCGTCTGGTCGAAGCGCGCCGCCGCGCTCGACAGATTTCCCGGCGGACCGTTCAACGCGTCCACCTGCGCCGGATCGCGCGGCTGAAGCATCTCGTGCATGTCGCGAAGCACCGGCGCCAGCGCCTCGGCCGCGTCGCCGATCTGCGTGGCGCTTCGCTCCATCGACGCGAGCAGCTCGGGCGGCACGATCGACGCCAGCCCGCCGCGAACCTCGCCCTTCAATTCCGCACCAGGCGGCAACGCGGGATTGCC
Source organism: uncultured Planctomycetales bacterium (assembly GCA_964532435.1). Lineage (GTDB taxonomy): Bacteria > Planctomycetota > Phycisphaerae > UBA1845 > Fen-1342 > CAZHIE01. The sequence continues at coordinate 10,525 of CAZHIE010000136.1, read as the reverse complement.
CGACGGCCCCGGCAGAATCTCGATCGGCGGACGGCCCTGCCCCAGGACCGGCTCGGTCGCGATCGCCCGGCTGCCGCTCACGATCGTGTACGTCGATTGCACCGCGATCGTCACGCGAACCGGCGCGCCGAGATCCTTCTCGTCCTTCAGCTTCACGGCCACAACCTCGCCGATGTTCACCCCCTTCACGACGACCGGGTTCCCCTCGCGCACGCCGGCGGCCTCGGCCAGATTGATGTGCAGCTCATACGACCGGCCGCGCGTCAGCCAGCTCGGTCCCTGCCCGAACAGGACGATCAGCGTTCCGAGCATCGCCAGCCCGGTGAGCACGAAAAACCCGACCATGACGTTGCGCCGTCCTTCGTCCATCGTCGATCTCCTCGCGAGCGGCCGCGCGATCGCCGGACCGCGCCGGGGGATGCACAGCCCCGGCCCGGCCCGCGCGTTGTCAGCCGCGCCCGAGAATACTACACTTCGATGGGAAGATAAGGAGAGCGCCGTGCCGGGGAAGCATGAAGGCAAGTCGATTCTGATCGTCGATGACGACCCGGACATCCTCAGCGCGCTGACCACCGCGCTGGCCGACACCGGCGCCAGCCTGCACACCGCCGCCGACGGCGCGACGGCCGTGACGATCGCCGAACAGCGGATGCCCGACCTCGTCATTCTGGACATCATGCTGCCGCAGAAAAGCGGCTTTCTCGTGCTCGAGCGCCTGCGCCAGGGCAAACCGCGCGGCAGCAAGCCGCGCGTCATCATGATCACCGGAAACCAGGGCCGCCGTCACAAGCAGTATGCCGAATCGCTCGGCGTCGATGAATATCTGAACAAGCCGTTCCGGATGGAAAAGCTGATGGAGGCGACCGAAAAGCTCCTCTCCGCCTGAACATGCACGAACCGCCCCTCGCCGCCTGGCTTGACGCATACCGGCTGGACGCCCGTTCGGCGCTTCAGACCGCCGCCGCGCAGGGTTTCCGACTCGTCCAGGCCAACACCGTCAACACCGAACTCGCCCCCGCGGCGCTGTCGCAGAGCGGACGCCGGCATCTCCGCAAAATTCTGTCTGATCTCGGGCTACGCTTCGATGCGCTCGCTGTCGAGCACGCCGGCGGAATCGACGACCCGGCCCAGGCGCAGCAACGCTTCGACCAGCTTCAGCAGGCCGTGACGCTTTGCCGCGACCTGGGCGTCGGATCGGCCACGTTCCGGTTGACGGGGTTGGGCGACGAGCGGCGCGAAGCGCTGTCGCGAGAATTGCTCGCCGCCGCCGCCGACCTGGCCGACCGCAGCGGCGTCCGTCTGGCGATCTTTCCCGGTTCGACCGATCCGGCAGCGGCCGCGAGCGCCATTCGCCGGCTCGATTGTCGGCTGCTCGCCGCGGGTCTGGATGTTGCGGCGCAAAGCGATGGCGGGACGGCCCTGCTGGCCGCGGCGGGCCCGGCGGTCGGCGCCGTCTCGCTGCGTGACGTGCGCCGCGCCGGCAACGCCGTGGAGGAGACCGAATTCGGCCAGGGCGAAGTCGATTTCCGCCGCGCGCTCGCCGAACTCGACGCGGCCGGATACCGACACGCGTTGCTCATCCGCCGCGACCGTCCGACCGCGGACGTTGACGCGCTGCGGCGTGCCCGAGACCATATCGCCTCGCTGCTGGCGGCCGCCCGGCGTTGAAGCGGCTTCCGGGTCGCGGCGGTGGGCGTCCCGCGCGATTCGGCTACGATTCGACCGCACCTACGGAGATCGTCCGATGAAACTGCTTCTGCTGGGCCTCTTTGTCCCGCTGTCGCTGCTGCTTCAGACCGCGCCGCCGGCCCCGGCGCCGCAGCCGCCTCCCACGGCGCCGCCCGCGCAGCCCGCGTCGGCGCCGAAGTACTCGATCGAGACGATCAGCGCGGGACCGGCGGGGGCACAGCAGCCCGCGCCGGCCAGCCAGCCGGACTACGCGACCGGCCCGTTGCGAGCCGACATTCAGGCGGTGTACGAGCCGCGCATCCGCCTGATCGAGCCCGTGCCCGGCGCTCCGACCACCTCCGAGCTGCGCATGCAGTTCCGCCTATCCGGCGAAGCGATCCTGAAAGTCGCGCGCATGGGCAACCTGATCTTCGACGAGGCGGTGGACGACACCGGAAAATCGCTGATTGCGGCCGATACGTACTCGCCGGAGGATCGCACGGCGCTGCGCCCGATCAACATGCCCGCCGAGCGGGTCCGCACGACCGGCCTGACGTTCATGGCGCGGCTGAGCGCGTCGGCCCGCGGGGCAAAGGCGATTCGCTCGCTGAAAGGCAGCATGAAGCTCGTCGTCGCCGATGCCGCCGAGACGGTGACGGTCGAAAACCCGATTCAGTTCCTCGGCAAGACGATCGACAACAAGCGGCTGAAGGAGCTGGGCGTTCAGATTCGCATCGCCAGCCCGACCGAGTTCGAGCCGGCGCACGCGACCGACAAGGCGATGGCGCTCCAGTTTCAATCGCGGCGCGAGCAGGTCAAGAGCATGGCGTTCTTCGACGGCTCGATGAAGGCCGTGCGCCACCGCGAATCGGAAGCGACGACGAAAGACGGACAGAAGGCGGCGCTCCTGCAAATCGCGGCCGGGGCGCTCACCGACGAAACGCAGCTCGTGCTCGAGGTGTATCCGAAGCTCGAAGACGTGACGCTGCCGGTCGAATTGAAGGACGTGGAGTTGCCCTGATTGTTGATCGGGGAAGCGGACGATTTGGCGGACCGCGCCGGACGGAGAAAGGGGATTGGCATGGCGGACGAGGTGATCGGAAAGGTGCTCGGCCTGGCCGTCCGCACGGCCCGCGGCGGGCCGATGCGCGAGCTGCGCGAAGCCGACGGCGTGGAGAACAGCGGGCTGAGCCTCGATCTGCCGCCGATCTCGACGCGCGGACTGACGCTGATCTCCGCGCCGCAATGGGGCGAAGTCACCCGCGAGTTGTCCGTGGCGCTGCCGTGGCACACGCGCCGCGCCAATGTGCTGGTCGACATCGCTCGGCTGGGCCCGCTGATCGGCGCGACGGTGCGGATCGGCGAACTCGTGCTGGAAGTGAAGAACGAGACGAAGCCGTGCAGCATGATGGACGAGATGCACGCGGGGCTTCAGAACGTGCTGAAGCCCGATTGCCGCGGCGGCGTCTACGGCCGGATCGCGCGCGGCGGGCGGATTCGCGTCGGCGATGACGTGGTGCTGGAAGCCCCGACTCGGTGAACGTGCGATGGCTCGCGGGACGCGAGCTTGGCGCCCGTTGTCGGGAGGAAGCCGAGCGAGCGAAGCGCTTCCGATCCGAGCCGCGAGCGTCAGCGAGCGCGTCTGATCCGAGCCGCGAGCGTCAGCGAGCGAAGCGTGCGGAGTGGGTTGCGGGAACAAGAGCACGAAGGCACGCGCGCCAAATTTGCAGGGATGGCGGCCGGACGTTGCGCTCGCTGACGCTCGCGGCTCTGAAACGCGCGTTCGCATCGGCAGCGCGTCGGGCGCCGAGGTCCGACGCTACAGCGCGCGAGCCGATGCCGACGATACGACGGATCGTAAAACGCAAAGGAGGGTGCGGTGACAAGCGGCACGCAACGATCCCCGCAGGTCGGCGTCGTGATGGGCTCCACCAGCGACTGGGAAGTCATGGAGCACGCCAGCAAGACGCTCGATCAGTTGGGCATCGCGCACGACGCCCGCGCGATCTCCGCGCATCGCGCGCCCGACCTGCTCTTCGAGTGGATCGCGTCGATCGAGCTGGGCGGCGCCGATGTGATCATCGCCGCCGCCGGCGGGGCCGCGGCTCTGCCGGGCATGGTCGCCGCCAAGACGGCGCTTCCGGTGCTGGGCGTGCCGATCGAGTCGAAATCGCTGTGCGGGCTCGATTCGCTGCTGTCGATCTCGCAGATGCCCGCCGGCGTCCCGGTCGGGACACTCGCGATCGGCAAGGCCGGCGCGATCAACGCGGCGCTGCTTGCTGCTGCGATCATCGCCCGGCGCGACGCCGCCGTCCGCGACGCTCTGCTCAAGTACCGTGCGGCGCAGACGGCCGCCATCGCCGCAATTGGCGAGCTGCGCACGACCGTCCGTAGCACGAGCGAAAGGTAGCGCGGCGCCCCCGCCGTCCCGGCGCCGCTCGCAACACTCGGCTACAATTCGACCTAGAGGAGGCTGTCGGACGCGCCTATTGACATCCGGAGGCGGCGCGCGTCTGATTCGCGACTCATGGACGAGAGAGTGCATATCGAAGTCGTTGAGACTTGCGGTGCGATGGCGCCGCTCGATCGGCAGACGCTACACCTTCAAGTCGAGCGCTATCTGAGCTCCTGCCATTTCGACGTCGCCGTCGTCGGCCGTTCGGAGCGGCAGCGATTCGACCTGTACGCCGGCGTGTTCCGCGAGCCGCATCGCCGCGCGCTCGTCAAACTCGAACGCCGGATTCAAACGCCCCCGCTGGCGGCGCGCGTGGCCGAGTGGCTCGCCAGGCAGCGGGCGGCGCAGTTCACGCTTGGCGAATTCTCGGACCCAGCGTCGCTCGCGCTTCCGAGAATGTTTGAGGCGCCAACGGTTGTGCCGCTGGAAGAACCGCTGATCGCGCTTCTCTTTGAGCTGCGCGCCCGCCCGTTCGACTGGCTTGTAAGGATCGTGCATCGCGTGCGCGCAGTCACGACGCCACCGGTCCGCACACCATCGCCGTTGAGGTCGGGGATGTCGCCCCTTCAGGCCGCCAAGGTGCAATTCGATCGCGACCTGCTCGATCTTCTGGGCGAAGCCGCCCATCGTTGGGTGGCGTATCACGGACCTCGCCGGGTCGGCGCCGCATTCGCATCCAAAGAGTCGGCCGTGCGAGCTCTGCTGGCCGAAAACGTCCCTTACAGCGAGATGTACGTACGCTTTGTAGAGCCGGCGAGCGAAAGACACTTCGGCGGAGAGGGTCTGCAACGGGTATGACGTGCGGGAGGGATCGGTGTGAGCAAACTGGTCCGTCTCGTGGACCGTGCTCCGCTCATCAACGGGCTCGCGCGGGTCGAGATCTCGCTCACGCCGCTGCGCATGACGCTGGAGTCCCTGAGGCTGACCAAGTTCGTATACGCGGTCGTGGATACCGGCTGCTCCCCGGACGGCCGCATCGCGGTACACGCTCTCGAACAGCTCGGAACGGTCGACATGGGCGAATCGGAATCCTGGCCCGAGGACCAGTTTCTTGTCTCGGACGACCGCAGCGCGAAGCTGAAAATCATTCCGTGCGACGCGTGGATCAAGCCCGCGGGAGCGGCGCCTTTCGCGACGGATCCGGTGCGCATCTCGTTGCACGAGGGATTCGTCGTGACGCCCACGCAGCGGAACGAGCAGGGGCGCCGCGTCGGCCGCTCGGCCATGCTGGGAATGGGCACGTTGCGCGCGGGGAGCGCGCGTTTCGAGCTCGACCTCGCAGCCGCCAACCCGAATTTCTCCATCCTGATACCTGCGCCATAGTTGCCGCGCCTAACCCCCGTCGCGCCGCCCGGCGCCCAGAGGGCAGCGATCGGCCACGACGGACACTGAGGCCACCCACGTGACAACGAATCAAACGAAGACCGCGGTCACGCTCATCCCCGGCGACGGAATCGGCCCCGAGTGCGTCCGCGCCGCCCAGCGCGTCATCGCTGCGGCCGGGGCGCGAATCGAATGGGAGGAGTGCGCGGCAGGCGCGGCCGTATTCAAGCGCGGGCTGCCCTCGGGCGTGCCGGCCGAGACGCTCGAGTCGATCGCGCGCACGCGCGTCGCGCTCAAGGGCCCGCTCGAAACCCCGGTCGGCTATGGCGAAAAGAGCGCCAACGTCACGCTTCGCAAGCTGTTCGAACTCTACGGCAACGTCCGCCCGACGCGCGAAATCCCGGGCGTGCAGGGCGTCTTCGCCGGCCGCACGATCGACCTCGTCGTCGTTCGCGAAAACGTGGAGGACGTCTACGCCGGCATCGAGCACATGCAGACGCCCGGCGTCGCGCAATGCCTGAAACTCATCTCGCGCAAGGGCTGCGAGAAGATCGTGCGACTCGCCTTCGAGGTGGCGCGGGCCGAAAGCCGCCGGCACCTCTATTGCGCGACCAAGAGCAATATCATGAAGTTCACCGAGGGACTGCTGCACCGCACGTTCCTCGACCTCGCGCCCGAGTACCCGGAAATCCAGGCCGAGCACATCATCATCGACAACTGCGCCCATCAGCTCGTCCGCTACCCGGAGCAGTTCGACCTGATCGTTACGACCAATATGAACGGCGACATCATCAGCGACCTGACCAGCGGCCTGACGGGCGGTCTCGGCCTGGCGCCGTCCGCCAACATCGGGCACGAAGTCGCCATGTTCGAGGCCGTACACGGCTCGGCCCCCACAATCGCCGGCAAAAACCTCGCCAATCCGACCGCGATTCTGCTCGCCTGTGTCATGCTGCTCCGCCACGTCGGCGAGTTCGACGCGGCCGCGAGAATCGAAAACGCGGTCGTCGTCACGATCGAGGAAGGCCGCACGCTGACGGTCGACCTGATCCACCCCGACCACGCTTCGAGCACGACGCAGTTCACCGACGCGATCATCGCCAATCTCGGCCGCACGTCGCCGCACTGGAAGATGCGCGATTACCGCCCGATCAAGCTGCCCCAGGTCTCGCCCCGGCCCGACTTCGTCACGCCGAAGTCGCGGCGCGTGGTCGGCGTGGACGTATTCGTCGAGTCGGCGCTCTCCGCGGGCGAGCTCGGAGCGAGCGTGGAGCGAATTGTTCCGCCGGAGTTTCCGCTGGCGCTGAAGCTGGTGGCCAATCGCGGGACCAAGGTCTATCCCGGCTCGGGCGACCTGACCGACTGCGTCGATCATTATCACTGCCGGTTCATGCTGCGCGACCCGCGCGGCGCTGACGTCGCCGACGCGCACGTCTTCGAGCTGGTCCAGCGCATTGCGGCGCAGCACCGCTGGATGCATGTCGAAAAGCTCCTGGAGCTCGACGGCAAGCCCGCCTTCGCCAAGGCGCAGGGAGAGGATTGATGCCGTCGCCGGGCCGACGGGCGGCGCGATCCGGATTATCAGCCCCGTCGTGATTCGTGCAGATTTGTGGCCGCGCGCGGTGCGACAGGATCGAACCGGCAGCGCCGCCGAGCGTCCGAGAAATCCGGGCCTCCGCGCCACGTCATAGAAATTCGCCCTTGCGAGCCGTTGCGCGCACGGCGTTTCCGGAACGGCGCACATTTCGCCCGCTTCTGCGCCGGTTCGTGCGCGATCCTTCCCAGCCTGGCGCCGCGGGCCGCTACTGGGCCGCTCGACTCTTCAGTCCGACCACGCCTAGAAGTGAATGGCCCGGGGCATCGTGCCACCGCGCGCCCCAGGCAACGATATCAACAGACTCGGACTCGAGGGGAGCTTGCAAATGCGGACATTGGGCCTGCGACTGCGGATCGCCGCCGCGCTGCTGTCGCTGACCGGCGCAACGGTGGCTTCGGCCGACTCGATCACCTACACGGGCTCGCTCGGCGACCTGGCGGCGTCAGTGTCGTTCGACACGTCGGGTACCGACCTTGTCGTGACACTCGCCAACACGAGCCTGATCGACGTGACCGAACAGCGCTACGTGCTCGCGTCGGTGTTCTACGAGGTGAGCGGCTCGCTGCTGGGGCTGAACCCCGGCGCCGGCTCGGCCGTACTGGCGCCAGGCAGCACGGTGCTCTTCGGCGGCACGGACCCAGGCGGCGTGGTCGGCGGCGAGTGGGACTATATGGAAGGCATCGGCGGCGTGTCGCCCAACGGGGCGCGCTACGGCATCAGCAGCGCGGGCTACGGCATCTTCGGCAGCGGCGCTTTTCCCGGCAGCAATCTTCAGGGTCCGCCGAGCGGCGCCGTCAACGGCATTCAGTACGGAATCACGGCGCTGGGCGACAATCCGCTGACGGGACAGTCGGCCGTCACGGGCGCCAATGCGCTGATTCAGAACGCAGTTGTCTTCACGATCCCCGGCCTGCCGGTGGGCTTCAACCCCGCGACGTCGATTTCCAACGTGCTCTTTCAATATGGCACCGCACTGACGCCGACCGACCCGGCGATCCCCGGTGTGCCAGAGCCGGCTTCGCTCGCGCTGGTCGCGCTCGGC
>CAZHIE010000136.1:0-2340 GCA_964532435.1 uncultured Planctomycetales bacterium | reverse complement strand
ACTGGGGACCGAGGGGAATCCGATGAAGTCGTTCCTGTTTCGATCTATCGCCGCGCTCGCTCTCTGCGCGCTCGGCGGCTCATTCGTCCGCGCCGATTCCATCGTCTTTACCGGATCGCAGGGCGATCTGGCGGCGTCGGTGTCGTTCGACACGTCCGGCAACAGTCTCGTCGTCGCGCTCGCCAACACGAGCCTTGTCGACGTGACCGAGCAGCGCAACGTCCTGGCCAGCGTGTTTTTCGAGGTCAGCGGCTCGCTGCTCGGGCTGAACCCCGCCATCGGCTCGGCCGTCCTCGCGCCCGGCAGCGCGGTGCTCTTCGGAAGCCCGGACCCCGGCGGCGTCGTCGGCGGCGAGTGGGACTATATGGAGGGCATCGGCGGCATGTCGCCGAACGGCGCGCGCTACGGTATCAGCAGCGCCGGCTACGGCATCTTCGGCAGCGGCTCGTTTCCGGGATCGAACCTCGAAGGACCGGCAAGCGTCGATGGAATCCAGTACGGAATCACCGCGCTGGGCGACAACCCGGGCACCGGACAGTCGGCCGTCACGGGCGACAACGCGCTTATTCAGAACGGCGTCGTCTTCACGATTCCCGGCCTGCCAGTCGGCTTCAACCCTGCGACGGCGATTTCCAACGTGCTGTTCCAGTACGGCACGGCGCTGACGCCGACGGACCCGGCCATCCCCGGCGTCCCGGAGCCGGCCACGCTGTCGCTGTTGGCGCTCGGTCTGCTGGGAATTCGTCGCAGGCGGTAGCGGACGGCTGCGAGCGGCGCGCCGCTCGCGATTATCTACAGGAAACCCACACGGCCCGATCGGGCGGCGCCAAACCGCCGCCGATCGGGCCGATTGTTTGTGCGCCCCGCATCACAACTCGCGCTGGCGGTATCTCGCTTTCGCATACGCAGCGACCAGGCGGATGGATTCCTCGGTGCTCTTCGTGCAGCCGACGAACGAGAGTTTCGTAATACTGCCGGGGACTTTGAATGCGTCGTAGAGCAATGCGTGTACGAACGACTGCGTGGCGAAGCGGGCGCCGCCGAAGTCGACGATGATAAGCTCGTCCCGGGCCAGGGCCCGCAGAAGCGCCGTCTCGCGAACTGCACTGGCCGCTTGCGTGTTCTCCAGGAAGCTGCTGGCCAAAATCACGCCTACGCGCGGCGGCGATTCCTGTGGTCCGGCGCGGCGCTGGCGCGACTCGAATCACGTGCGGCTGTGCCGCCATGGGACCGGCAGTCTACCGCCCCTTCGCGAAGAACACCTTGATGCTGTCGTAGATGTCGTCCTTCGTGTTCACCCGGCTCGTCACCAGGTTTTCGGCCGCGCCGAGCTGCTCGCGCAGGACGTTGATGAAATTGCCGCTGCCATACGCGCTGGCCACCTGGCAGTAGCCGAACTGGTTGGAGCGCGGCAGCAGCCGGTCGCGCAGCAGCTTGCAGCATTCGCGGCTGTCGGACTCGCTGCTGTTGTCGCCGTCGGAGAAGTGGAACAGGTACGTGTTCCATTCGTCGGGCGGATAGTGCCGGTCGAGCAGCTCCTCGCAGCACTTGAACGCGCTGCTGATCTTCGTGCCGCCGTCTTCGCGCAGGTGGAAAAACGTCTCGCGATCCACTTCCTTGGCATGCACGTCGTGGACGATGTAGCGGCTCTCGATGCCGTCGTAATTCCGCCGCAGCCAGGCGTCGATCCAGAACGCCTCCAGCCGCACCAGCTCCTTTTGCTCGTGCCCCATGCTGCCGGACACGTCCATCATGTAGACGATTACGGCGTTGCTGTCCGGCCGCTTCACCGGCTTCCAGCTTCGATACATCTTGTCGCCGCGCTCGAAGATGATCACCGGATCGACGGGGTTGTAGACGCCGCTCATGATCATGCGCCGCAGCGCCCGGCGGAATGTGCGCTTGAAATGCCGCAGGCTCTCCGGCCCGGTCTGGCGGATGCTGCTGTAGCGGTCCTTGACGCTGGTGATGTTGCGCTTGCCGCGCGGCTCGATGCGGGGGAGTTGCAGCTCTTCGGCCATGATGTCGGCGAGCTCGTCGAGCGTGACGTCGACTTCGAGGATGTGCTGTCCGGGATCGGTCCCGCCGGGGCCGATGCCCTGCCCGTCGCCATCCACCGGCTGCCCCGGCTGGCCGTCGCCCTGGCCGACGCCGCTGTCGCTGTTGTCGCCATAGCGGAAGTGCGGCAGGTCGATGCCCTTGACGGGGATGCTGATGAGGTGCTTGCCCTCCTTGCCGATCAGCTCGCCGCGGGTGAGGAACTTGCGCAAGTCGCCGCGGATCTTGCCCTTGACGATCTGGCGGAAGCGCTGGTGGTCTTTTTCGATCTTGTCGACCATA
>CAZHIE010000135.1:0-11834 GCA_964532435.1 uncultured Planctomycetales bacterium | reverse complement strand
CGCGATGGTTGCCAGGGGCTTCAGCCCCTGGAACGCGGCGCTTCCTTTTCTCTCTTTTTGTCTTTCGCGCGGTGGGCGCGCGGAGCCGCATGGGGGTGCGCGAATCCGCCCTACCGGGCGGAAAGAAAAAGAGAGAGGAGGTGCGCTCGGGTCCAGGCGTTGAAACGCCTGGCAACCATCGTGCGCCCTGACGGGCGAAGACGAATGGCGCGAGCTCTTGCTCCGTCGGTGCGAAGGTCTTCTGGCGTTGCGAAACCGTGGCTCCCCGCCTGCCCCCTGGCGCGAGGGGCTCGGATGGCCCGTTCCCCGTTCCTCGTTCCCCGTTCCCCAATCCCCAATCCCCGATCCCCAATCCCTCTACCCTCCGGCTGCCCCTCACTGGCGTGAGGGGTTCGGATCGAATGCAGCCGAGGGCGGCTGCGGTCCATCACCATCTGGCGGAGTGCAGCCGAGGGCGGCTGCGGTCCATGATCCGGCGGAATGCAGCCGAGGGTGGCTGCGGTCCATCGCTTGCTACACGACGCCTTGGTCGAGCATCGCCTGCGCGACTTTCAGGAAGCCGCCAATGTTCGCGCCGTGCAGGTAATTCCCCGGCGCGCCGTACTTCTCCGCGGTCTCCAGGCACGTGCGGTGGATGTTCACCATGATCGCGTGCAGCTTCTGATCCACCTCTTCGCGCGACCATGAGACGCGCATCGAGTTCTGCGACATCTCCAGCCCGCTTGTCGCGACGCCGCCGGCGTTGGCCGCCTTGCCCGGCGCGTACATGATCCGCGCGCGATCCAGCGCCGCAACGCCCTCCGGCGTCGTCGCCATGTTCGAGCCCTCCGCCACGCACACGCAGCCGTGGCCGGACAGCGTCTCGGCGTCGGCGGCATCGAGCTCGTTCTGCGTCGCGCAGGGCAGCGCCACGTCGCAGCGCACATCCCAGATCGGGTTGCGCGGCTTTCCGGGCTGCGCGGCCGCATAGCGCGCCTGCGGATACTTGTCCGCATATTCGCGAATGCGCCCGCGGCGCTCGTTCTTGAGGGCCATGACGAACGCCAGCTTCTGCTCGTCGATCCCGGCTTCGTCCACGATGATGCCGTCGGAGTCCGAAAGCGTGACCACCTTCGCCCCGCGCTGCGTCGCCTTTTCGGTCGCATATTGTGCGACGTTGCCGGATCCGGAAATCGCGACGCGCTTGCCCGCCAGCGTCTCACCGCGCGTCCGCAGCATCTCCTCGGCGAAATACACGCAGCCGTAGCCCGTTGCTTCCGGCCGAATCAGGCTCCCGCCCCACGTAATGCCTTTGCCGGTCAGCACACCGTCGAACCGATTGGCGAGCTTGCGGTATTGCCCGAACAGGAACCCCACCTCGCGTCCGCCGACGCCGATGTCGCCGGCCGGCACGTCCGTGTCGGCGCCGACGTGCCGGAAAAGCTCGCTCATGAACGCCTGGCAGAAGCGCATCACTTCGGCGTCCGACTTGCCCTTCGGGTCGAAATCGCTGCCGCCCTTGGCGCCGCCCATCGGCAGGCCGGTCAGGGCATTTTTGAAAATCTGCTCGAAGCCGAGGAACTTGATGATGCTGAGGTTCACGGAGGGATGAAAGCGCAGGCCGCCCTTGTACGGGCCGATCGCGCCGTTGAATTGCACGCGCATGCCGCGGTTGACGTGAATCTCGCCGCGGTCGTCGGTCCACGGCACACGAAAGATGACGGCGCGCTCCGGCTCGACGATGCGCTCCAGCAGGCGCGCCTTGCGGAATTCGGGATGCTGCTCGACGACCGGAATCAGCGATTCGGCGACCTCGCGGACGGCCTGGAGGAATTCCGGCTCGTGCGGGTTGCGCGCGGAGACCAAGCCGAGGAAGGCTTCGAGCGCGTCGTTCATCCGAATTCTCCGTGGGGGTTGGGGTTCGGCAAGCGCATTGTGGCCGGGGCGGGGCGGACGACGCAAGCCGGCGGCTCATCTCAAAGCGCGACGGCCCTCGGTCGCGTTTCGAGCCCGCCTGTCCTCAGGCGGGTCTGCGCGGTGACTCGAAGCGACCCGCGTGAGGACACGCGGGCTCGGACCAGCCCGCGTGAGGGCACGCGGTTCTATGTCGAATCGATGCTCAGGCCGTCGTACGCCAACTCCATCCCCGCGGGCAACTCCGCGTTCGTCGCCGCGTGGCCGAGTTCGTGAGCGATGTGCGTGAAGTAGGTGCGCGCGGCGCCGATGCGGTGGGCCTCGTCGATCGCCTGCTCGAGGTTGAAGTGCGTCGGGTGCGGCCGTGGGCGCAGCGCGTCGAGAATCAGCACGTCGAGCCCGCGCAGCAGCTCGCGCGACGCGGACGGCATCTCGCCGCAATCGGGGCAATACGCCACGTCGCCGATGCGATAGCCGAGCACCTCGACGCGGCCGTGCCGATACGGAACGGGAATGACGCGGCGGCCGAACAGCTCGAATGGTCCGCGGACGATCTGCGGGCGAAGCTGCGGCTTGTGGCTGGGATACTCCGGGTCGTCGTCGAAGGCGTAGTCGAACATCATGCGCAGCCGCGCGAGCGTCAGCTCGTTGCCATAAATGTCCAGCGGCGCGCCGAGCAGCCAGTTGAAGCGGCGGATGTCGTCGAGCCCGACGACGTGGTCGGCGTGATGGTGCGTGTAGAGCACGGCGTGGACGCACGTCACGCCATGCGCGAGGCACTGCATCCGAAGCTCGGGACCAGTGTCGATGAGCACGGCGCGCTCGTCCCAGGCGAATACCGCGCTCGTCCGCATGCGCCGGTCGCGCGGGTCGCGCGAGGCGCAGACGGCGCAGTCGCAGCCGATCATCGGCACGCCGTGCGACGTGCCCGAGCCGAGAATGGTCAGCCGCAGCGCCACGTCTCAGGCCTCCGTCGCGGCCGGCGGCGCGGGGGCGAAGCTCTCTTCGGCCATGCGAATGGCGGTGAGCATCCCCTGCGCCTTGTTGATCGTTTCCTGGAACTCGGCCGCGGGGGAGGAGTCGGCCACGATGCCCGCGCCGACCTGCGCGTCGGCGATCCAGCCGCCCGCGGCGCGCGGCGTCATGACGAGCGTCCGCAGCGCGATGCAGGTGTCCATGTTCCCCGCAAAATCGACGTAGCCGACCGCGCCGGCGTATGGACCGCGCCGCGTGCGCTCGAATTCGTCGATGATCTGCATGGCGCGGACCTTTGGCGCGCCGCTGACCGTGCCCACCGGCAGCGCGGCGCGCAGCGCGTCGAAACACGTGCGGCCGTCGGCCAGCTCGCCGGAAACGTTGGACGAAATGTGCATGACGTGGCTGTAATACTCGACGCTCATCACGTCGCTGACGCGCACGCTGCCCGGCTTGCACACGCGCCCGACGTCGTTGCGGCCGAGATCGACCAGCATGATGTGCTCGGCCCGTTCCTTGGGGTCGGCGAGCAATTCTTCGCGCAGGCGGCGGTCCTCGGCCTCGTCGCGGCCGCGGCGGCGCGTCCCGGCCAGCGGGCGGTTGGTGACGATGCCGTCCTCGACGCGGCACATGATCTCCGGGCTGGCGCCGACAAGCGCCGCGCGAGGCGTTTTCAGAAAGAACATGAAGGGCGACGGGTTGATCACGCGCAGCGCGCGATACACGTCGAACGGCCGCGCCGCCGTTTCGACGCGCAAGCGCTGCGAAAGCACGACCTGAAAGATGTCGCCGGCGCGGATGTACTCCTTGCACGACTCGACGGCCCGCTCGAAGTCGGCTCGCTCAAAATTGCTCGCATAGCGCTCCAGCGGCGGAGCGGGCAGCGTCACGCGCGCGGCCGTCGGCGCCAGCGGGCGGGTCAGCCGCGCGATGAGCGCGTCGATCCGGCCGGCCGCCGCGGCATAGGCGGCCCGCAGTTCGGCGTCGCCGGCCGCCTCCGGCACGGCGGCATGCGCGACGACGCGCAGCACTTTGTGAACATGGTCGAAGATGACGAGCGATTCGTAAATGTCGAAACACAAGTCGGGCAGCGCGCGATCGTCCGGCGGCGCGGCGCGCAGCATTTCGTAATAGCGGATCACGTCGTAGGCCGCGTATCCGACCGCGCCGCCCAGAAACGACGGCAGCCCGGGCAGCGGCGCCGCGCGATAGCCGGCCAGCAGCTCTTCGAGCACGGCCAGCGGGTCGGGCGCGTCGCGCTCGCCGGCGCCGTCCTTGTCGCCGACGCGGACGCGCGTGCCGGTGGCCTCGAACGAGAGCGCCGGATCGGCTCCGAGGAACGAATATCGCGCGATTTTCTCGCCGCCCACCACGCTTTCGAGCAGGAACGCATGCGACGAGCCGGCGGCCAGCCGCTCGAACGCGCTGGGCGGCGTCAGATCGTCGCAGATCAGCGTGGCCGCGAGCGGCACGCGGTTGAAGCGCCGCGCCGCGGATCGGAACTGGTCGAATGTCGGCCGAAGCGGCGCCATCGTGAGAAGTGTACCGTTGTTTGGCGCGCCCGGCCCGCCGCCGGCGACGCGCGCCCGCCCGCAGCCCCGCATTTGCCATGCTCCGACGCGGGCGTTACAAACCGGGGGCTATGGCCGGGCCGACCGGCTGTCGGCCGGTGCGTGGCCGCACCCGCCTGGTTTTCTGCGAACCCCCGGATCGACGCTGCGAGCATGAGCATTCGTAACCTCGGCAATACGTGCGTTGTCGGCCTGCAATGGGGCGACGAGGGCAAGGGCAAGATCGTCGACCTGCTCGTCGAGGAGTTCGACGTCGCCGTGCGCTTCGCGGGCGGCGCGAATGCCGGCCACACCGTCGTCGTCGGCGCGGACAAGTTCGCCCTGCATCAGATCCCCAGCGGAATTCTGCGGCCGAACGTGACAAGCATCGTCGCCAACGGGACGGTGATCGACCCGGCCGTGCTGCTGGGAGAGATCGCGTCGCTGCGCTCGCGCGGCGTGGCGGTGGGCGACAATCTCAAGATCAGCGACCGCGCCCACCTGGTGTTCCCGTATCACCGGCAGGAAGACGTCTTTGCCGAAGGCGCGGCGCGGGCGGCCGAGAAGCTCGGCACCACGGCGCGGGGCATCGGCCCGTGCTATGCCGACAAGGCGGCCCGCCACCTGGGCATTCGCGTCGGCGACCTGTACAACGCCGCCCGCCTGCGCGAGCGGCTGGCCGACATTGTCGCGCACAAGAACGCCAGCTTTGGCGCGGTCTACGAGCTGCGCACGCCGTTCGACGCCGCCCGCATCGCAGACGAATATCTGGAATTCGCGGAACAACTGCGGCCGTTCGTGTGCGACACAGCCGCGCTGCTGCATCGCGCGATCGCCGCCGGCAAGCGCATTCTCTTCGAAGGGGCACAGGGCAGCCTGCTCGACGTCGATCACGGGACGTACCCGTTCGTTACCAGCTCCAATTCCTCCGCCGGCGGCGCGGCCACCGGCGCGGGCGTGCCCTGCACGGCCATTCGCGACGTGGTCGGCGTGGTGAAGGCGTACTCGACGCGCGTCGGCGCGGGGCCGTTTCCGACCGAGCTGAAGGACGCCACCGGCGACACCATCCGCGAGCGCGGCGGCGAATATGGCACCACCACCGGCCGGCCGCGGCGCTGCGGCTGGTTCGACGCGGTCGCGGCGGGCTATGCGGCGATGATCGGCGGCCCGACGCACTTGGCGCTCATGCATCTCGACACGCTTTCCGGGTTCGACGAGGTGCAGGTGTGCGTCGGGTACTTGCACGCGGGGCGGATGCTGAACGAATTCCCGGCCGACACGTACCTCCTGGAGGACGTGCGGCCGGCGTACGAGATGTTTGAGGGCTGGAGCGGCTCGCTGCGCGAATGCCGCCGCTACGACGACTTGCCGGCGGCGGCGCGGCGCTACGTGGAGATGATCGAGACGCGGCTGGGCGCGCCGGCCTCGCTCATCAGCGTCGGCCCGGGCCGCGAGCAGACGATCAGCCGGCGCTGAGCGGTCGAACCGCAGCGGCGCCGCGCGGGCGGAGCACGGAAGCGCGAAGAGAGGCGAGGCGAACACGGATGGCCGACAACCGGTCGATGCACGAGCACGAGCCGTTCGACGTCCCGCGCGACGCGCTCCCCCGGCACGTGGCCATCATCATGGACGGCAACGGCCGCTGGGCACGGCAGCGCGGCCTGCCGCGGATTGAAGGCCATCGCCACGGCGCGCGAGCCGTTCGCGCCGCGATCACCGAATGCGCGCGTCTGGGAATCAGTGCGCTCACGCTTTACAGCTTCAGCACCGACAACTGGAAGCGGCCGCAGGCAGAAGTCAGCGGCCTGATGGGGCTTTACGCGCACTACCTCGTCGCCGAGCGCGGCGAGATCATGGACAACCGGATTCGCGTCGTACACCTGGGTCGCCGCGAGGGGCTGCCGCCGGACGTGCTGGCCGCGCTCGACGAAACGGTCCGCCTGACTGCGTCGAATCGCGGGCTGGCGCTCTGTCTGGCGCTGAATTACGGCTCGCGCAACGAAATCGTCGACGCGGTCCGAAAGCTCGCGCAGCGCGTCGCGCGTGGAGAGATCGCCCCCGAGGCCATCGACGCCGCCGACATTTCGGCCGAGTTGTACACGGCCGGCCTGCCCGATCCCGACCTCGTGCTGCGGACGGCCGGCGAAATGCGGCTCAGCGACTTCCTACTCTGGCAGATCAGCTATGCCGAGCTATACGTTTCTCAGGTGCTCTGGCCGGATTTCTCCGCCGCGGAGCTGCACGCCGCGCTGCGCGCGTTCGCGGCCCGCGAGCGCCGCTATGGCAACGTGGGCGAGGCGCCGGCAAGCCCCAGGCGGCAGGGATAGCCACCGGTGAACGAATCGCTTCGCAAACGGCTGCTGGTCGGCGGATTGCTCGCCTCCGCGGTGACGGCGCTCTTCGTGCTCGACGGCTGGCTGTCGACGCTGCGAGCGCCGTGGTGGCCGGTCGAGGTCGGTCCGTGGCGGCGAAACGCCAGCCCGCTGCTGATGAACGGCCTGATCAGCGCCACGCTCATCGCCACGCTGATCGTCGCGGGCACGCGCGAGCTGATCGCGTTCGCGCGCTCGATGGGATATCGCCCGCTCGCGGGGGTCGCGTACTTCTTCGCCGCAGCGCTTGTGTTCGCGCCGTTTATCGCCGGCAACGTCGGCCTGTCTGATCGACCGTGGGATGGCGAGCTTCTCGCGCTCGCCCTGGGCGTCGCGTTTCTGGCGCAGGCCATTCGCAGCCGCACCGAGCACGTGATGGCGAATGTCGCCACGACGCTGCTGATTGTCTTCTACACCGGCGGGTTGGCCGGCTTCGTCGTGAAGCTGCGGATGGATTACAACAGCCTGTTCGGGCAGGGCGCCGGCGTGACGGCCATTCTGTTCACCATCGCGATCGTCAAGCTCACGGACACCGGCGCGTTCTTCATCGGCGGCGCCACCGGCCGGCACAAGATGATCCCGTGGCTGAGCCCGAAAAAGACGTGGGAAGGGTTCGCCGGCGGGTTGCTGACGGCCGTGGCGCTCTCGGTGGTGGGCGGCTCGCTGCTTCAGGGGCTGAATCTGCCGCCGTTCGACGACGGACTCATGTCCACGGTCGCGGGCCAGGTCGCGTTCGGCCTGCTGATGGGATTGCTGTCCACCGCGGGCGACTTGTGCGCGTCGCTCCTGAAGCGCGACGCGGCCGTGAAGGACTCCGGCCAGGCGCTGCCCGGTCTGGGCGGCGTAATCGACGTGCTGGATTCCCCGCTCATTGCCGCGCCGGTTGCGTACGTGTTCTGGACCCGGCTCGTATTTCACCTGGGATAAAAGCGCTCTTCCATGACGCTCGGCCGATTTCCGCTGCGGCTTGTGCTTTTCAACGCGCTGCTCCTGAGTCTCGCGCTGCTGCTGGCGGATGCGTGGGAGCGCGGGAGTCAGGGTCCGTCGCTGCGCTGGCTGGGCGTCAGCCTGGCGATCGTCGTCGTGAATTCCGCCGTCCTGGCCGTCGGCCTGGCCCGCTGGTGGGATCGGCCGATGCGCCGCATCGCCGAGATGGTCGAAAACCTGTCGGAAGGCGATCTCTCGACGCGCGCCGAAGTCGCCGGCTCCGGCGAGCTGGCCGAGCTGGCGCGGGCGCTGAACGAGCTGCGACGGCGCTGGTCGGACGACCTGCTCACGATCGATCGTCAGCGCCAGGCGCTGGCCGCGCTGCTCGATCAGCTCCACGAGGGCGTCGTCGTCGCGCGGCCCGACGGGCGCATCTCGCTCATCAATCCCGCGGCGGTGCGGCTGCTCGGCCTGGAGGCGGGGCAGCGCTCGATCGCGGCGTTCATCGGCCAGACGGTCGAGCAATTCGTCCCGCAGCACGAGCTTCAGAAGATGCTGCACGTTCCCGCGGGCGAGCCGCGGCCGCGCTCGCTCAGCGCCGATGCGCTCTTCGAGCGCGAAGCGCGGATTCAGGTGGGTCGCGCGGGCGGCGCGGTTCACCTGCTGGCGCGCGTTTCCGACGTGGAGATGTTCGACGTGACCGCGCGGACGTCGGGGCCGACGGTGGGGCGGCTGCTGGTGCTGACGGACATTACCGAGCTGGCCCGCACACTTCAGGTCAAGACGGATTTTGTCGCGAACGCGTCGCACGAACTGCGCACGCCGCTCTCGACGATTCGCGCGGCGGTCGAGACGGTCCAGCACATGAATCTCGCCGAAGAGGGCGATGACGCGCGGCATTTCCTGGGCGTCATCGAGCGGCAAGTCGTGCGGCTCACGGCGATGGTCTCCGACCTGCTCGATCTGGCGCGGCTCGAGTCGGGCGACGCGCGATTCCGCGTCGAGCGCTTGTCGCTGCCCGAGGCGCTGCGTGAGGTCGAATCGCGCTTTCTCGACGTGGTCGCGGCCAAGGGGCTGAAATGGAGCTGCGCCGCGGAATGCGACGAAGCCGCCACGCTGATGGTCAGTCCGCAGCTTTTGCGGCTCGTGCTCGACAACCTTGTCGACAACGCGATCAAGTTCACCGAGCGCGGCGGGCGCGTCGCGCTTCGCGCCGGGCGGCGGCGGGCCGAGGCGTACTTCGAGGTCTCCGACTCGGGCTGCGGAATTCCCGACCATGAGCAGGAGCGCGTCTTCGAGCGGTTTTACCAGGTCGAGCGGGCGCGTTCCGGCCCGCAGCGCGGCACCGGCCTGGGGCTGTCGATCGTCCGCCACGCCGTCGCGACCATGAACGGCGCCGTAACGCTGCAAAGCAGGATGGGGGAGGGCACAACGGTCTCGGTCCGCATCCCGCAGCCGGATTGAAGCGCGCTCGTCAGGGGCACGGGATCTCCGTCTGCTGGTCGATGATCGCGAATGCGGCCTCCTGAAACGGCAGCAGCGTCCACTTGTCGTCCGTCCAGAATCCTTTGCGCAGGCGCAGAAACTCGCCGTGCCCGTCGAGGAACGCCAGCGTCGAGTAACAGCGCTTGTCGTGCCAGCTCGTGAAATCGTCCGGCAATCCGGGGTCGGCGACGTACCGCCACGTAATGTCTCCCACGACGATCAACTTCGCCGTCGGCGTCGAGACGCGCCCTTCGGCCAGGCGCTCGATGCCCGTGTTCACCGTCTGAAGCAACGGCCGCGCGGGGTGGCCGCTGGACGGCAGCCGGACGAATCCGCCGACGAGGAACTCGTTGAATCGGTAGCTGTCGCCGACCGACTCGAACGCGCTGGGGCGGTAATCGGCGATGCCGACGTCGCATGGGCATTGAAACACGCCCGCCCGGCTGCTCGACGAAATGTCCATGTCCATGCTCAGGTACTTGTTCAGCACGCGCGGGCGGCGGAAGACCGCGTTCGCCCCGCGGCGCCCGGCGAACGTCGTCGCCAGGTTCGGGTCAAAGAGCGGATCCGACGGGTTTGGATAGTTGCGGATGATCGGAAAGCGCCCACTGTTGTCGTCCAGATACAGCCGCATCGCGGTGACAAGCTGCCGGGCGTTCGCGGCACACTTGGCCCGCCGGGCGTGCTGCCGCGCCGCGCCCAGAGCGGGCAGCAGCAGCGCAATCAGCACGGAAATGATCGCCACGACGACGAGCAGCTCGATCAGCGTAAACGCCGGCCGGCGGATGTACTCGCGCGTCGTTCTCATGGCGCGCCTCCCGTCCCACCGCCCGCGTCGACGGCCGACGCGAGCCGCCCGCGCATCTGCTCGATGCGCGCGTCGAGCGCGTCGAGCCGCTCGGACGGGCCGGGATGATCCATCTCGACCAGTCGCCGCGCCCGCTGATACGCATCGAGCGCGGGCGCCGCGCGATTGGCCATCTCGTTGCGCTCGCCGATCGCCCACCACGCCATCCACTGATGCGATTCCGGCATGGTGGCCAGCAGCGCCTCGGGCGTGATCGACTCGTCCAGAACGGCCGCCATGATGCGATGCTCCGGCCAATCGGCCGGCATGCGATCCATCAGGCGCTTCGCGAGGGTGCTGCGCCCGGCCCGGTTTTCCAGCAGGAACTGGTTGATCGCCAGGCGGCGCACGGCCTCGCGCGTCGCGCTGGCGAGCGCTTCCATCTCGCCCATTCGTTTGACGATGTCGGCGCTGTCGTTCGCCTGTTTCCGGCGCGCGTCTTCGGCGATCCCATACGCCCGCAACGCGACGAAACCCCACGACACGGCGATGACGGCGACCGCGGCCATTCCCACAGACTGCCAGGGATTGCGACGCGCCCGTTTTTTCAGCACGTACCAGAGACTGTCGCGCTTCGCCTCGATCGGCTCGCCGCTCAGGTAGCGCGCCACGTCGCGGGCCAGGTCGCCGGCCGTCTGATAGCGGCGGTCGCGGTCCTTGCTCAGGCAGCGCAGGACGATGGTCTCGACTTCGTTGTTGATCTGCCGCCGCACCGTGCTCGGCCGGGCGGGCGCGGCATTGACGATGTTGTTCAACACGTCGCGCATGTTGCCGACGACTTCGTACGGGAACTTGCCCGTGAGCATCTGGTAGAGAATCACGCCAAGCGAATACACGTCGGTGCGCAGGTCGAGCGAGTCGGGATTGCCCTCGGCCTGTTCCGGGCTGGCCCACGGCAGTGAGCCGAGAAATTGCCCGGTCATTGTCATCATCTCCACGTCCACCTGGCCGCTGCCGCTCACCGTTTTGGCGAGACCGAAATCGAGAACGTGCGGCTCGCCATCGGCGTCGACGCGGATGTTGCTGGGCTTCAGGTCGCGGTGGATGATGCCGCGCAGATGGGCGGCGTTGACCGCGTCGCAGACTTTGCGGAACAGCGCCAGCGCGTCGGGGATCGACGGCTTGCGCGCGGCGATGTACTCATCGAGAGGCTGCCCCGCGATGTAGTCCATCACGTAGTAGAAGCACTCGCCCGCCACGCCGCTGTCGTGGATCGTGACGATGTTCGGGTGTTTCAGCGTGCCGAGAATCTGCACTTCGCGGTCGAAGCGCATGCGGTCGCTTGGGCTGGCGAGCGCGCCGCCGAGCAGAACCTTGATCGCGACCTTGCGGCGCGTGGATTTCTGAAGCGCCTGGTACACGATGCCCTGACCGCCCCGGTGAATCTCCCGGACGATCTCGTAGCCGGGCAGCAGGCTCGCCGATTCGGCGTTGAGCGTGAGCCACGCGCCGTCGGCCGTGCCCGACTTCGGACCGGGCGACGTCGTCGTGAGGTCCGGGCGGCGCGAGTCGATCGTCGCCTGGTCGTCCGCCAGCGGCGGGGGGGCGGGCGTCGTGTTCGTCGGGCCGGCCTGAACGCGGGCGCGGCGGATCACCGCCAGCTTGCGCAGCTCGTCGGCCAACTCGGGCAGAAGCTCGGGATGGGTGTCGCAGACCTGATCGTCGGAGAGATTCTCGCCTGCGCCGCGGCGGCGCTGGCACTCGGAAAGCACCTCGCGCACGCGCCGCGCGCGTTCGGCTCGACTTCCATCCTGTGCGGGCGTCACGGACAAGTTGCGCTCCGGT
>CAZHIE010000134.1:9199-11845 GCA_964532435.1 uncultured Planctomycetales bacterium | reverse complement strand
CTGCGGTCCACATGGGTGTGTGACAAATTTCGCGGGCGACCCGTTCAGGGTTCGCGTTCAAGCTGCGACGTGACGCATCGCCACAGCTCGCGCCCGAATTCGAGCGAGCCGTCGCCGAAAATTCCTTCATCGTCGAACTCGACGACGCGCGCGCCGGGCGCAGTGGGCCGTCCGATCGGCGCGGCGCGCATCCGCAGCTCCAGCACCTGCGGCGAAATCTCGCCGAGAAGCGCGGCCGATTCGTAGGCCGCGGCGTAGCGGCCGCCCGCGGCCGACGAAAACTGCCACACGATCGTGCGGCCTGCGAGGCGGTCGCGCGACCAAGCTGTTCCTTCGCGCGCCTCGCGCGCCAGCCACTTCATGAGGATGATGAGCGGCTCGGCCGGCAGGCCGTCGTGGGGCGCGAGCGCGTCGATGCGGCCGGTGCGAAGGATCAGCGGTGGGCGCTGCGGCGCGCCGGCGATCCCCGGCGCGCCGGGAAGGACGATGCCGAGTTCGACGGCGCCGGGCGTGGGGCCGGCCCAGCGCACGGCCCGCAGCGGGGAATAGCGCCGCGCGAATTCGGCGATGTCGCGCACCAGCAATCCCGTGTCGTCCGCGCGATTCCACTGCTGCGCGAACGACTCCAGCGGCGCACAAAGGTGCATGCGAAGCAGGTGCTGCGCCAGGCGCGGCGCGAGCAGCGGCCCGAATTCTCCGGCCACGAGCCACGGCAGGTCGGTCGCGATCAGCTCGCCGCGCGGCGTCGGTCTTGCGGCCGAGAGAACCTCGGCATTGTGCGTCGCCCAGGGCGTTTCGCTGCTGAGCAGAGTCGCGAAGCCGACGTCGTCGGCGTGGCGCTTCCACGAGCGCGTCGTCGTCAGCGCGCGACAGGCGAACGCGCCGGTTTCGACGATGAATGTGTACGGCACAACGTCCTGCAGCGCGCAGCCGCGCGTCGCGACGTCGGAGTATTCGACGCGCGCGGAGAAAATCCCGTGCCGCGCTTCGTAGGTCACCGCGTGAGCGCGAAACGCGCCGCCGCTTGCCCCGAGCAGCGACACGGTCTCCAGATCGACGAGCACAATCGCCTCGCCGGCCAGCGCCGCCAGGTCGGCATAGCGCATCCGCAGCGCGCGGCGCCAGGCGGGATCGAGAATGGCCGCCTGGCCCCGTATTCGCTCGCGCAGTTCGGCCAGCGAGCTCGGCTCGTCGAGTGGGACGATCTCTGCCGTGTCCACGTGCTGCGCCAGCCCCGCCAGCGCGCGCGGCACGAACACGCGCCGCACGCGGGGCACACGGAAATGCTCGTCCCAGCGGGGGATGTTGGCGGCCGGATGACACTTCGGGTCGCGCTCGGGAACGCCGCGCAGAAAGACCTCGTCGAGCTTGGGTTCGGGCAGGCCCGGGAATCCGCGCAGTCGCACGGCGCTGGAACCGAGCGGCGACTGAACCCAGCCCGCCAGCGTGCGCGAGCCGTTGCGACCGGGCAGCGGCCGGAGGTTGATCATGCGCGACTCCGCGCGGCCGGCTTCGCCGAAGAAATCGGCGCGCAGGGCCGCTTCGCGCAGGTCGATGCCCTCGCCCAGCGCGGCCCGCGCGATGTACCACGTCTCGGGCCGGCAGCGCGCAGCGCCGGGCGGAGCGGGAGGCGCGCCGCGCGCCGCGCGCGGACGGGCCTTGCCCGCGCCGGCAGCGGAACCGCGTTTTCGTCGTACTTTCGCCGCCATCGCTTCGCCTCGCGTGACAACCCCCGTCGAGGCGGTATTATCGGCGGCGAATTCGCTGCGCCAATCATCCGATGGCGCGGTTCGCGCCAACGACTCCCTCTTCCGCGAGCGCGCTCATGCTGCCGGATGGTTCCGACGTGTCGCCGCAGCCGATCGTCGACGCGCGGCCGATTGTCGTCGCGGCCGCAGAACCGCCCCGCGAGCTCTCGCCGCTGGAGCTGACCCCGCTCTCGCGAGCGGCGGCGCGCCTCGACCTGGCACTGATTGTCTTCGTGCTCCTGCTCGTTCCGTTCGGAATGCAACTGGCGCTGAGCGGCGTGCTGGGCGAGGCGAGCCTGCTCGAACGCGTCCGCGCCAGCGTGCTCATCCTGCCGATCGAGAAGTGGTTCGACGCGTTGCTGGCGGCCGGCCTGGCGGCGTATCTGCTCGTGCGCGGGCGGCTGCCGGCTTCGGCGATCGGCCTGCAGCGCGAACGCGCCGGTCGCCAGGCGCTCTTCGCGGCCGGTGCGCTGGCGGGCGTTTACGCGGCGATGCTGCTGTCGGGGCTGCTGATCGCGCTACTCTGGCTGATCTGGCCGGAGTTGCAGCGCGACATCCTGCGGCGGACCGAGCTGTTGGAAGTGATGCCGGTGGAGAGCATTGCGCGCGCGTCGCTGCTGATGGGCGCGGTTGCGATTCACGAAGAGCTGCTGTTTCGCGGGCTGCTGATTCCGTGGCTGCGGCGAAGCGGGTTGTCGTGGGCTGGGGCGGTCGGGGTTTCGACCGCGACGTTCGCGCTGCTGCACGTCACGCAGGGCTGGCTGGCGGTGATTCAGATTTTCGGAGTCGGGCTGGTTCTGGCGATCACATTCGTGCTTTCGCGCAGTCTTTCGACGGTGATCGTCGCACACTTTCTGTTCAACATGCTGCAGTTGCAGCTTGCCCGCGTGATGGGGCC
>CAZHIE010000134.1:0-9099 GCA_964532435.1 uncultured Planctomycetales bacterium | reverse complement strand
AGCGCCGCGAGCAGCATGGCGACGGAGAGCAGCCCCGCGGCCGCGTAGCGCGCCCAGATGCGCGACGACGCGGGCGCGGCATCGGCGATCGCGGCGGGCGCCGTGACGCGCGCGGCCGGAACGGTGTCGGCCGGCGCGTCGAATTGCACCTGCGCGATGAGCAACTGGGTCTGAAAGTCGGAGAGGCCCGCGCGGCGGCCGGCGTCGAGAATCTGCTGCCGCCGAGAGTAGCGCAGCAGTCCGTCCTCGAGCGACGCGGCGATCAGAGCGGCCACGCGCGACGATCGCTCCTCGCCTGCGCGGCGGCGCGCGAGCAGCTCGCGCTGCGCCGCCGGGTTGCGGAGGATCGCATACGCGACGTGCAATTCCTCGAGCGCTTGGCGCGCCTGTGGCGCGGCGGCCGGGTCATTCATGTCCGCCGCGAGCGATGCGCGGCGTTTCGCGAATTGCGCGGCCAATTCGCCCGGTGCGTACTCTCCGGGCGCAAGCCCGAGCGATGCGAAGTGATCGTGCTCCATTTTTCCCCGCCTCCTTTGGCAGAACGCATATTGGACGCACCGGCAAGATGCCGGTGGCACCCGTGCGACCCGGGAAGAACCGGCAGGTTGCCGGTGCTACCCGAGGAGCAGGGCGACGAATGGGTCGATGTCGCCGTTGTCCACCGATCCGTCGCCGCTCACGTCCGCCTGATTCATGTCGCAGCTTGGATATACCACGCCATACGCGACCGGATCGATCAGGGCCAGGACGAACGCGTCGATGTCCGCGTTGTCTACGGCGCCGTCGCAGTTCAAGTCGCCGGGAATCTGCGTGGGAACCGCAATCG
The DNA here is from genome assembly GCA_964532435.1 of uncultured Planctomycetales bacterium. GTDB lineage: Bacteria > Planctomycetota > Phycisphaerae > UBA1845 > Fen-1342 > CAZHIE01. Next base: position 8,273 of record CAZHIE010000134.1, on the reverse strand, counting down.
TCGATGCCACCATCAGCTCGGGCGGGGATTTCCCATTCGCGGTCCAGAGCGCGTGCATCTGCTCGGCCGCTCCGCCCGGCGCGCCCGCGTCGGCGAGCGCTTCGATGTATTCCTTGCTGGCGGTCTGGTAATAGAGCCGCACCTCCGCCCGAACTGCGCCGACGGGGATCGTGTAGAGCGAATCGTCCCAGTTCTGTCCGGCGGCGTACGTCGCGCCGACGGGCGCGCCGCCGAAATCGGCATAGGCGTCGGGATCCCAGCCCAGCGGCGGAATGCGGTTGTCTTTCTCAAACGTGTTGTTCAGCACGAGGTGGAAGCGCGTTCCCGCGGGCAGCCCGACCAGCGGGGCGACGTCCTCGCCGATGACGTGATGCGCTTCGTAGATTTTCGCCTGGCTGTCCTCGGTCAGCTCGGCGGCGGCGGAGTCGTACGCGCCGCTTTCGACGAGCAGCGCGTCGTCGCCGTCGAAGAAGCGCACGTTGAGCCACATGCGGCGGCCCTCGGGATATCCGGTGGGCAGTTTGTGGCCGGTCTTATTCGTGACGCGCGCGACGATCTTGTCCTGTTCGCGCCACACGCTGAGCGACGCGGCGTGCTGCAACATGTAGCGCGCCCGGCCGACGCCGGCCTGAATCGCGAGCGGATCGACGGTCGGATCGACCTGCGGAATGAGCCCGAGCACCCACGTATTTCCGCCGGTGAAGTCATGCAGCGGCAGGTCGTCGCGCAGCGGCGCCTCGTCGAAGACGCAGCCGCGGCCGGTGACGGCGCGCATGTGACAGCTCTGGCAGCTTGAGACATATTCGCGGTTTCCGCCGAATTCGGGCGCGAAGACTCCCTCGGGCGAATTGAACGCGCTGTAGACCCATTCGCTGTACGTGCGCTGCTCGGCGCCGACGTAGGTGGGGTCGTAGGTCGGCGTCTGCTGGTCGAACGGGCCGGGCAGGTATGTGCCGTCGGGCTGCCGCTCGAAGACGGGGTTGCTGACGTCGTGGCACGTGCCGCACAGCGCCGATTCAAGGTGGAACGGCGAGTAGATGACTTCGTGGATCGCGAGCGCGTCGGTGAACGGCCCGCGGCGGCGGTTGTTGATCGGGTCGATGACGAATTGGCCGTTGCCGCCGAACTCGGGAACGTGGGCCAGCTCGGCGAGGATGCCCTCGTCATACGCCGGGCTGACGCCGGCGACGAAATTCGGATTTACCATGCGGTGACAGAGGTCGCAGCTCACGCCGACGCGATCGTCGGTCTTGATCGCGCTGCCGTCGGCGGGGTTCGAGCGTCCCTGCAACCATCCGTTCGCGACGTGGCAGCGCAGGCAAACCTCGCCCGACTCCGGCGCGTCGTATTGCGCGACTTCGAACGCGGCGTGAAAGAGCGGGTCGACGGAGGCATGCGCCATCATGCTGCCGGACCAGTTGAAAAACGGCTCGTGGTCCTGGTTGTAATAGCCGTGGCAGCCGGCGCAGTCGAACGGCGAGTTCAGCGGTTCGAGCACGTTGATGGGCTGCGAGCCGGGCGCGTCGAAGTCGCGCTGCGTGGAGGGCAGGCGGCCGACGGCGCCATTCGTGACTGTAAACGCGCCGGTGATCGTTTCGCCGGGGTTGCCGTAGCCGTCGTAGGCGACGACGCGGACGCGGGCGACGACGGTCGGGCGATTGTGGACGTACCACGTGAGGCCGCCGAGGTCTTCGACGCCGATGGCCAGGGGCGTCCAGTTTGCGCCGTCGTCGAACGAGACGTAGACATCGACGCCGACGATGATTCCGCCGTTGTCGACCGCCTGCCAGGCGATGCCGTAGGGCTGCCCGCTGGCGAGCGATGCGCCCGCGGGCGGGCTGTTGATGGTAATGACCGGCGGCTCGGTGTCGCCGGCGCGGGCGCGTGCGGCGGCGAGACAGTAACAAAGTGTCAGCGCAGCAAGAACTCGGCTCTTGGAAAGCATGTGCGTCGTCCCAGCGTTTATGAACTTCTCCGCCATCCCATACCCGGATCGAGGCCGCGCGGTCGGAATGGAGCCTGGGCTCTCCGCGTGGTATCGATCAAAACCCGATAAATGTCGGGCGATATCTCCAGCCGGGCGGGTATGCCGGCCGGTGGTCCTTTCCCCTGATATTGTATGTTCGGCGCCGGGGACAATACAACGCGCGGATGATGCGCCGGCGGCGGCCGACCGGGGCATTGCACATCCAGGATTGCGACATCAGGAGGGGAGAGACCGTTAGCGACCGAACTGCGCCCGGAAGCGCCACGCGCCGAAACTGAACAGCGCCAGCCCGACGCCGGTCATGCTGAGGGCCGATGGCCAGAGCGTTTCGAGGCCGTTGCCCTTGAGCACGACCGCGAAAATGATCCGCATGTAGTAGTAGAGCGGCGAGGCGTAGGCGATGGGGCGGATGAGCGGATTCATGCCTTCTGAGGGGGCGAACGAGCCGGAGAGGAGGAACATGGGCCCGAGCACAAGAATGGACATCAGGCCGACCTGCGCCATGTTTCGCGTCAGGCTGGCGATGACGAGTCCGACGCCGGAGGCGGAGAAGGCGTAGATGGCGGTCATGGTGTAGAACAGCGCCGCGCTTCCACGGATGGGGACGCCGAACGCGCCTTCGATGATGAGCGACATCGAGAGGAACGTGGCGGCGACGATGATCGCGACCATCGGCACGACCTTGCTGAGCATGATCTGAATGGGCGTCAGCGGCGCGACGAGCAATTGCTCAATCGTGCCGCGCTCCTTCTCGCGCGCCATCGCGGCGGCGGGCAGGAGCATGGCGAAGAGCGTGATCATCTCGGCGATTTCGCCCAATCCGTGAAATCGTTTGTCGTCTGAATTTGGATTGAACCAGACGCGCGTCTGCTGCGTGACGGTGGGCAGGCGCTGCTCGGCCGAGGGCACGCTGCGCAGGCGGCGCAGCGCCAGGTCGAGCGAGTATTGGGCCGCGATCTGCTGCGCGTAGCTGCTGGCGAGAAAACCGAGCGTCGCGTTGGACGTGTCGATGAGCACCTGCACGGATGTGGGCGTCGCGTCGCTGAGCGAGCGCTGAAAGCCGGGCGGGACGTTGACGAGCATCATGCTGCGGCCGAGATCGAGCCGCTCGCTGCCTTCCGCGCCGGAGGAGACGAGGCCGTCGAAGCGGAAGTACGGCTCGCGGAAGTGGTAGATCAGGTCGCGCGATTCGGGCGTTCGATCGAGGTCGCGGACGACGATCGCGGCGCTGCGAAGCTGCATGCTCACAGTCGAGCCGGCCAGATACACCGCGCCGATGAATGCGTAGATCATGAAAATGACAAGGGCGGTGTCTCGGGAAAACTGGCGCACCTCCTTGAGGCTGAGCACCGCGACGCGCCGCAGCCAGACGCGCCAGTCGTGATTGCGGGGCAGGGCGGGGCGGCTCATGCGCGCGGCCTCTTGGTGAACGCGGCATAGCCGATGGTGAGCAGGATCGTGCAGATCGCGACGAGCGCCAGCACGTCTGGCCAGAGAACCTCCAGCCCGACGCCCTTGAGAAACGAGCCCTGAATCACGCGGTTGTAGTGCGTGCCGGAAATTGCCTCCGACTGCACGCGGCCGGCGGGAGAGAGCGACGACGTCGGTGTTAGCAGGCCGGCGTAGAGGATGGTCGGCACGAGCGTGACCACGACGGTGACGAGGATGGCCGCGATCTGCGAGCGGACGAGCAGCGACACGACCATTCCCATGCCGGTCGTGCAGACGACATAGAGCAGCGACACCGCGACGAACAGCGCCGGGTTGCCGCGGAACGGCACGCCGAACAGCACCAGCACGAGCAGCCAGAGCGTGCCGATGTTGAGCGCCGCCAGGCCGGCGTAGGGGGCCAGCTTTCCGATCAGGAACTCGCCGCGCGACAGCGTCGAGCAGTAGATGTTGTCGATCGAGCCGCTCTCCTTCTCGCGCACGACGCCGACGGCGGTCAGCAGCGGCGGGCAGATCATCAGCGCGAGCATCATGGTCGCGGGCGCGATGCCCCACTGGCTCCGCAGCCCCTCGTTGTACAGATAGCGCACCTCGACGCGCAGCGGACGCGACGCCTCGGCCGCGCGCTGCGCGTCGACGCCCTGCGTGCGGGCGACGTGCCGCGTGAGAATCTCGTCGCTGAAGGCCGCGCCGATCGCGGCCACGTAGCCCTTGGCGGTTTCCGATCGGTTCGGATAGGTGCCGTCGAGCACGACCTGCACGTCGGCGGGCCGGCCGGAGAGCAGACGCTCCTGAAAACGCGGCGGGAGGACGATGGCGACGCTTGCGCGGCCGGACTGGATCCACTCGTTCACCGCGCGGTCGTGTTCGAGCGTCGCGCGCAGCGCAAAATAGCGCGAGTCGATGTAGCGGTAGGCGAATTCGCGGCTGAGGGCCGTGCGGTCCTGGTCGAGGATGACGAGCGAGAGATCGGTGACGTCGAGCGTCAGGCCCATTCCGATCACGACGACCTGCACGCAGGGCACGATGAACGCCAGCGCGAAGAAGAGCCGGTCGCGCAGAATCTCCCGCCATTCCTTGTGCGCCAGCGCGAGCGTGCGACGGATGTTCAAGCGCTGCTCCCCGCGTCGGCCGGGCCGGCCGCCGCCGCGGCATTCTGGCGCGCGATGCGCGCGTCTTCCAGCTCGCGCACGCGATGGACGAAGACATCCTCCATCGTAGCGCGCCGCTCGTTCGCCGAAAGCAGCCGCACGCCGCCGGCGGCCAGTCGCTCGCGCAGACGCTGTGCGTCGGCCTTCGCGTCGAGCGAGCGCACGTGAATCCCCCGGCCGAAGAGCGCGGCCGAGGCGAAGCCGGCAGCCCGCACGATGCGAAGCGCGTCGAGCGGTCGGTCGGCAACGAGGTCGAGCGTTCGGCCGACGTTTCGTTCGAGCGCTTCGCGCAATTCGCGCGGGGCGCCGTCGACGACGATGCGCCCGGCGTGCATGAGCGCCAGCCGGTCGCAATGCTCCGCCTCGGACATGTAGTGCGTGGTGACGAGAACGGCGGTTCCCTCCTCGCGGGCCAGGCGCGTCAGGATGCTCCAGAAGCGCCAGCGGCCCAGCGCGTCGACGCCCGAGGTTGGTTCATCGAGAAAGAGCACGGGCGGGCGATGGACGAGCGCGCAGCCGAGCGCCAGGCGCTGCCGAATTCCGACCGGCAGGCTCTTGGTCATGGCGCCAACGAATTCGCCCAGGTCGGCCATCTCGATCACCCAGGCGAGCCGCTCGCGCGTCTGGCGCCTCGTCAGGCCGTAGATGCCTGCGTATAGCTCGATGTTCTCGTCGGCGCGCAGATCGGGATAGAGCGAGAAGACCTGCGATACATAGCCGATGCGCTCCTTGAGCACGGCGCGGGCGGTGAGCATCTCGGCGCCGGCGACCGTGCCGTGGCCGGCGGTCGGCGCGAGCAGCCCCGTGAGCATCTTGATGACGGTAGTCTTACCCGCGCCGTTGGCGCCGAGCAGCCCGAACAGCTCGCCGGCGCGGACGCTCAGGCTGACGTGATCGACGGCGCGGAACCCGTCGAAATCGCGGACCAGGCCGTCGGCGGCGATGGCGACCTGCCTGTCGGCGCGCGTCTCCGCCGGCGGGCGGCCGGCGGCGTCGTGGCGCTCGTCGGCATGGGCACTTTGGCGCCTCAGGAGCGCCACGACGACGTCCTCCAACTCGGGTTGGGTCACGTGCAGATTCTCGAACGGCGTGTCGCCGAGCGCGGCGCGGGCCAGTCGCGGCGCGTCGTCCTCGGTCGCGCCTTCGAGGAATGCGCGCGGCTCGCCGCCGACGATTTCGGTTTGCGGGAAGCGCTCGCGCAGGCGATGGACCGCGCCGAGCACGTCGGACGTTTCCAGCTCGACGACCGTTCCGGGCACCAACCGCGTCAGCTCGGCCTCCGGGCCGCAGGCGATGATCTGTCCGGCCTGCATCAACGCCAGGCGATCGAAATAGGCGGCCTCGTCGAGATATGCGGTCGAGACCAGCGCGGTGGTCGCCTGCTCGCGCACGTACTGCGTGAGGATGGCCCAGAAATCGCGGCGCGAGACGGGGTCGACGCCGGTAGTCGGCTCGTCGAGCAGCAGCAGCTCGGGCTGGTGAATGAGCGTGCAGATCAGGCCGAGCTTCTGCTTCATGCCGCCGGAGAGCTGCTTCATCGGGCGGGTGCGGAACTGGTCCAGCCGCGTGACGCGCAGCAGCTCCTCCTTGCGCTGCGCCAGGTCGCGCGGCGCCACCAGTCGCAGGCGCGCGAAGAAGTCGATGTTTTCGTCCACCGACAGCTCGCGATAAAGGTTCTGCCCCAGGCCCTGCGGCATCAGTCCCAACCGCGCTTTGACGCGTTCGGCCGAGCGCTCGCTGTCGATGCGCTGTCCGAGCACGTCGATCTGCCCGTCATCGTGCGCCAGGACGCCCGCTACCGACTTGATCAACGTGCTCTTGCCCACGCCGTCGGCGCCGATCAGCCCGAAGAGCTCGCCGCGCTGCACGTCGAGATCGACGCCGCGGACGGCCTGCACGCGGCCGAAGCGCTTGCGCAGCGCGCGAAGGCGCACGGCCGGTTGCGGCGCGGCGGGCGATTCGGAGGGCGGCGCGGCGCCGTCGGCGGCGGGGCGCGGGATCACGGCATGTGTCCTTTGCTCATTGCACGGCGCGTGGATCACCAGCGCGGCGGCTGGAATTCGACGCCTTCCTTCCAGCGAATGACGGCGTCGGCGGGCAGACCGGGCGACAACTGGTGCTCGGGGTTTTCGTCGAGATAGATCTTTACGGCGAAAACGAGCTTGACGCGTTCGTCGGGCGTCTGCACTTCCTTGGGCGTGAACTCGGCCCGCGGCGAGATGTAGCGCACCTTGCCCGGGAACATGCGGCCGGGATGCGCATCCGTGTAGATGCCGGCTTCGCTTCCCAGGCGGACGCGGCCGATTTCCGTTTCCGGCACGTACACTTTCAGGTAGAGCTCGTCGAGATTCACGACGTCGAACAGCGGGGCGCCGGGCGGCACGACCTCGCCGAGATTCGCAATACGCGTGACGACGGTTCCGTCGGCCGGAGAGCGCAGGACGAAATCATCGAGCACGCTACGGGCTTCGGCCAGGGCGGCGGCGGCCTGTTCGCGCTGGGCGGCGAGCGCGTCGATGTCGGCCTTGCGCTGGGCGATGCGGCGGTCGCCGAGGCGCGCGTTGTCCAGGCGGGAGCGGGCTTGCCGCCGCTGGGCCGTCGCAGCTTCAACCTGGCGGATGCAGATCTGGAGAGCGAGCTCGGCCTTTTCGATTTCTTCTTTCGACGCGGCGTCGCTAAGCCCCGCTTCGCGCATGCGGCGCGCGTCGAGCTCGCAGACCTGTTGGCGCGCCTGCGCTTCGGCCAGCGCCGATTCCGTGCGGCTGAGCTCCTGTTCGGCCCATTCAATGTCGAGCGGCACTTCCCCTTCGAGCACGGCCAGCGCCGCGCGGGCGGCGGCGATCTGCGCTTCGATGGCGCGGACGCGCTCCTCGGCCTGCGCGACCTGGGCGTGGAGCTGTGTGTCGTCGAGCTCGGCGAGGACGTCGCCCGTCTTCACCGTGTCGCCCTCATGGGCGGAGAGCGTTCGGACCCGACCGGCGAACTTCGTCGTGATGGTGACGTGGTCGCCTTCGAGCCGGCCGTTGGCCTGGATCAGCCCCTCGGGCAGCGGCGCGCGTCGGACCATGCGGTCGTAGACGAGAAACGTGACCAGCGCTGCGAGAACCAGTACGATGATCAGCGGCCCGAAGCGCTTCATGGGCCGGATCGTACTTGGCGGGGCGCGCGGCGGACAAGTGCGGCGTCGCACTCCGCGTCCGCCGCTCGCGCGGGTTTGCCGAGATGACACCGTCGCTTCCGACGACTGAGCCCCGCGACCCGGCCATCACCGCGGCGCTGCTGCGCGAGTTGTGCGAGAACATCCGGCACGTGCGGAGCGAGCGCATCTGGTTCGGGCACATTTACGTGGCGGTTTCGACCGCCGGCCTGGCGGTGCTGTACAGCCAGACGCACACGAATTGGTTGCAGGAGGTGCTGGTTCTGCTGTTTCTGTTCGTGTTTTCGGCGGTGGCGCTGCTGTCGAGCCTGCGGCTGGTTGTCGAGCTGGAGGAGGCGCTGGCCCGGCTGGACATGCTCGCGGACGAGCAGGGATTTTCGGGGGTGATCAAGCGCGGGCTGACAACGTCGCACTTTCGCAGCCGAATGAAGCTGCGCTGGGTGTTTCCGGTTTTCTACGGGCTGTGCGCGCTGGGTTTTGCGCTGTTGATGGTGCTGCGGCTGACGATGCCGAGCCTGCTGGGGCGGGG
>CAZHIE010000133.1:9973-11853 GCA_964532435.1 uncultured Planctomycetales bacterium | reverse complement strand
GCGCCGCGAACAGTGGATCCGAAGACGCGCACGTTGTGCGCGCCATATCGCCGTGCAAGCTCGACGATTTCCCGCCGACGCGACTGCAGCATGGACAGAAGCGCTACCATCGAACACCCTTCGTGCATCGGCCCGCTGGAATCACAGCTCCGCGCGTCGGCCGCGCAAACCGCTGGCCGCCGAGCGGCTGGTTTGGCTGCCCGCAGAGCGTCTGCGGCTGCCGGCGCCTGAAAGTGAGCCCAGGATCGCTTGAAACGGAAGAGCGTGAATTCGCACGCGCGCTTCTCGACGGCTCAGCGCACCCACCCCGTCCGCCACGCCGCCTGATCGCCGGCGATGTACCCATCATGCACGATGGTCTCAAACGACGGCCGATACCCGCTCGCCGGCGAGTCATCGAGCGCGCGAATGCGCCCGGCGACGATTCGCACTTTTTCCATCAACCGCTCCAGCCGATGCACGTCGGCCGCGGAACCGCCCTCCTCCGCCGCCGCCGACAGGCCCGGCCCGAGCCGCGCCAATAGGGAGAGCGAATCGATCAGCTTCTGCGCCGCACGCGCGTAATGCCGGTTTGCATAGAGCACGTGCGCATCGTCGCACGCCCGCACCCACCGAACCGCCACGCGATGCAACTCCACCGCGAAGCGCAGCGGCGCATCCGCCGGCAAGTGCGCGTCCGCCTCATCGCACAGCCGCAACACCGCCCCGCCCGCCGGACCGCATGCCTCATCCCGCCAATCTTCCCACAGATAAAACGGATTTTGCCGTATCACCAGCCGGTCGCGCATCTGTCGCCACGTGCCCGGCCGCAGAAACTCCGCCGCCGCCGGAATCTGCCGCCCCACGATGTCGGCGGCCGCGGCGTAACCCGCGCCTCCCTCGCCGATCAGCGCCGCGCCCCAGTCTTCCCCGCGCGAAAGCCGCCGTCCGGCCGCATAGATGATCGGCAGCGTAGTGCGATACTGCGTGAAAAAGCTGAACTCCCAGGTCGTCAGCAGCACGCCCAGCGCGCCCAGCCCGCGCGCGTCGGCCGCGTGCTCGTCGAACACGCGCTGCGTCTCGTCGAGAAAGCACCAGCCCGAGTTGTACGTCTGCACGCTCGGGCAGCACACGACGTCGAGCCCGCGCTCGCGAAACATGGCGCTGCTCTCGCGCGGCCGCTTGAAATACTGCCAGTCGAATATCAGCGTCTCGCGCGGGATCGCCTGCAGCGCCTCGGGATGCTGCACTAGCATGTCGCCCCACAGGCACGGCCGCCGGCCGCGCTCCAGCACAAAACGGCACAGCGGTCCGAAGTATTCGCCATACAGCCCGCCCTTGCCGACCGCCGCCACCCGCGCAGCGCAGCGCGGACATTGCCCTAGTTGCTCGGTCTCGTCGCCGCCGACGTGAACCCATTCATCGTCGAACGCCGCCAATGCATCGTCGATCAGCCCGCGCGCAAACTCCCCGCAGCGCGGATTCGTCGGGCACATCTGCAGGCCGAGATGTTGCCCGTGCCCCTCGCGGAGCCACTGACCCCCTTCGGCGCGGATGAAGCCCTCGACGTGGCCGAGCGTGTTGAGAAACGGGATGATCCGGAACCCCGCCGGGGCGCCACGCCGCAGCGTTCGCACCATGTCCGTCGTCAGACAGCCCGGTCCACCCGCCCACGGCGCCGAGGCGTATTCAAAGCGATGCTCAAGGTAAAGCCCGAGCGCGTTGTAGCCCGCGGCGGCGCTGCGACCGAGCATCTCGCTCAGCAAGTCCGGGCGCGGTGACTGCTCGCGGGCGACGTCGTACATCCATCCAATGAAGCGTGTGTCGGTCACGGCCCGCGGAATCTAACGTCGGTCGCGCGGCACGCCAAATCGCGCGGGAAGAAATGGACCGGTTTCCAA
>CAZHIE010000133.1:4367-9873 GCA_964532435.1 uncultured Planctomycetales bacterium | reverse complement strand
GCCCCGTTTGCTATTACCGGACAAATCCAGACTGGAATTTCCATTGAGAAGCCCTCCCGACCGATCTAGACTCATGCGGTTGCGATTTCGTCGGGACCATGTGCGAGGGGTCGCGATGTCGTCTCTAGATCGTCAGGTCGGCCGGGCCAGCCGTCGTCTCAACGCCAACACGTTCCTCCATTGGGCGTCGCGAGGCGTATTGATCGGCGCGGGGGCGCTGGCGCTGGGCATTCTCGTCGAGCGGACGTTCGTCGTCGGCCTGCCGCTGTACATCAGCTCCTGGGCCGCGGCGGGCGTCGCGGGCCTGATCGCGCTGGTCGGCGCGCTGGTTCAGCGCAGCGGGCGCCTGCGGGCGGCCCTGGCGGTCGATCGCGCCGCGGGGCTGAAGGAACGGCTGAGCACCGCCCTCGCCATTCGCGGCAGCGGCGACGACTTCGCCGCCGCGGCCGTCCGCGATGCGGAGCGCACGGCCGAGCGCGTCCACGTTCCGGCGCACGTGCCGATTCGCGCCCCGCGCAATTGGCCGTGGTCCGCGGCCGTGCTGTGCAGCGCGTTTCTGCTCCTGCGATTCATGCCGACGCTCGACGTTCTGGCCGGTCATCCGAAAGACGATGCAAAAGAGGACCGTCTCGCCGCGAAGGAGGAACAGCGCGAAATCCGCGCGCAGCTCGAACAGCAGCTCAACAGCATCAAGGAAATGGCCGAGAACAACCCGGCTCTGAAAGACCTGGCAAAGGACATCGCGCCGCTCGACCTGCCCGAGACGCCCGGCATCAAGCCCGAGGACGTGCGCGTCGACGCCGTGAAGCGGATCGACGACGTCAAGGAAAAGCTGGAGCGAGAGAAGCAGGACGGCGCGCTGGAAACGCTGAAAGACTTCAAGCAGGCGCTCGCGCAGCTCGAACGCATGAACACCGAGCGCGGCGACGACCCCGGCAGCAAGCTCGGCGACTCGCTCGCCAAGGGCGACTTCAAAGGCGCCAAGGAAGCGCTCGACGAGATGAAGAAGGAACTCGAAAAGGTCGCGAAAGACGGCGATCCCGAGGCCAAGGCCAAGGTCGCCGAGATGGAGAAAAAGCTCGAAAAGCTCGCCGAGCAGATCGCAAAGCTCGGCGACACCACCAAGCTCGAGAAAGAGCTGGAAAACAAGGCCGGCCTCACGCCCGAAGAGGCCAAGAAGCTCCTCGACCAGCTCAAGAACGCCGACCCCAACCAGCTTCAGAAGGAGCTTCAGAAACAGCTCGGCCAGAAGGGCGTCAGCGAGAAGCAGATTCAGGAGCTCGCCAAAAAGATTCAGCAGCAGCAGCAATCGCAGAAGTCGTGCCAAAACATGGCGCAGTCCCTCTCCAAGGCCGCCAAGTCGATGCAGCAGTGCGACAGCCCGAACGGCTCCGCCTCGGCCGGCAGCGCCGCAAACGCGCTGTCCGAAATGGCGGGCCAGCTATCCGACATGGAGATGTCGGAGCAGATGATGAACGAGCTGGAAGCCCAGCTTTCCGAGCTACAGAACCTCCGCGACAAGGTCTGCGAAGGAAGTTGCTCAGGCAAGGGCGACAAGCCGAGCGACAAGATCGGCGGACAGGGGCCGAATTACGGACAGGGCTACGGCTCGCGTATCGGCAAGGAGAAGCAGTCGCACGGCCTCAAGCCGTCAAAGGAAAACACCAAGAACCAGGGCGGCGCGATCATCGGGCAGATGCTCGTCGACGGTCCGCAGGTGAAGGGGCAGGCGTCGGCCGAGGTGCAGGACGCGGTGAACGCGGCCGTCCGCGACGCCGAAGACGCGATTCAGCAGAATCGTTTCCCGCGGCAATACGATCGGGTGATGCGCGAGTTCTACGAACGGCTGGCCGGCCTGAGCACGACGGCGCCCCCAACGACACCAGCGCAACCAGCGCAAACAGCCGACGAGAAACAACCGAAGTAAGTAGCACGCAATCCGAGCCCACCACGCCATCCGAGCCCACCACGCAAGTGGTGGGTCGGGGATCGGCGACGCCCGCAAATCCTAAGCCGCCCCCGGGCCGCACCGCTCGCGCGCATGGCGCCCGAATTGCCGCTCTCGCTGTACAATGCGAACAATGCTGACGTGCTCGCTCAATTCCGGTTCCAACGGCAATTGCATCTACGTCGAGGCCGGCGACGTGCGGCTCGTCTTCGACGCCGGCATTAGCGGCCGGCAGTGCGACGCGCGCCTGCAATCGCACGGCCGGCGGATGCGCGATTGCCACGCGCTCATTCTTTCGCACGATCACGCCGACCACACCGGCTGCGCGGGCGTGCTCCACCGGCTGTTCCACCTGCCCGTCTACATGTCGCCGCGCGTGTGCGCGAAGATCCGGCCGGAGGTCGGCCCCCTGCGCGACGTGCGACTGTACGAGCCGGGCGAGACGCTCCGCTTCGGCCCGGTCGCGGTCCACACGATCCGCACGCCGCACGACGGCATCGATACCGTCTGCTTTCTGATCGAGCACGAAAACCGCCGGCTCGGAATCCTGACCGACCTGGGGCACCGGTTCACGGCGCTCTGCGACATTTTCGGCCAGCTTGACGCGGCGTATCTCGAAAGCAACTACGACGACGACCTGCTCTGGAACGGCTCCTATCCGCAGCGGCTCAAGGAGCGCATCGCCGGCGACGCCGGGCACCTCTCCAACGACGACGCCGCACAGCTTGCGCACGAGCGCGCCACGCGCCGACTCAAATGGCTCGCCGTCGCGCATCTGAGCGAGCACAACAATCGCCCGGACCTGGCGCTCGAGGCCCAGCGCGTGCGAATCGGCCGGTCGATCCCGATCCATCTCGCCCCGCGCACGAGCGTGTCGGCCCTGCTGGAAGTGTGAAGTGCGAGCGTCGCGGGCAACCATCAAGCGCCGAATCGCCCCACATCACGGCGCCGCGGCTATTCGATCGATTCGAGCAGCGCCTGCATCTCCATTTCCGTGTGTGCGTCGCCGAGCGACTTGGCCACGCGCTTTCCTTCCGCCAGCGTCGCCCGCGCCGCGTCCGCCTCTCCGCCACCGATCTCGGCACGCGCCTTGTGATAAAACGCGACCGCGTACTTCGGATCGACGCGAATCGCCTCGGCAAACGCCGCGATCGCCTCGCGCCAGCGCTCAAGCTGGATGAACTCCAATCCCAGCCCGTAATGCGTAAACGGGTCGGCCGGCGCGAGCTGCACGAGCTTGCGGAGCTGGTCCACGCGCGACATCATCGCCTCCTGCCGCCCGAGCTTCACGCCCCGACATATTTCGCGTAAATCGACCGCGCCACCGCCGGGTCAGCCGTGCCCTTCACAATCGCCCGGCCGTCCGCGAACAGCGTGATCTGGTAATCGTCGAGCGCGAACTTGAGCAGGTAAGCATTCGACGTCACGCGCAGCCGGCCGGACAGCCGATTGCCCACCTCGCGCAGATCCACCTGCGCCCCCGCGGCCGGCAGCACCTGCACCGCGTTGCGCCCGCAGAGCGACGTTGCCTCGGCCGCACCGCGACCAGCCAGAAACTCGAACCGCATCTGCTTGCAGCACGTGCAATTCCCGCTCTGCAGCGCCGAGGACATGTCGAGCGCGCGATGCCGGCCCGTCCACAGATCGATCGTCACCAGCCGGCGAATCAGCGCATCTGTCTTGCCCATGAGAATCTTCATCGCTTCCAGCGCCTGCAAACTCGCGACCACGTTCACGACCGGGCCGAGCACGCCCACCGTGTCGCACGTCGGCGCGACGCCCGGCGGCGGCGCATCCTCCCAGATGCAGCGCAGACAGGGCGTTTCGTGCGGCAGGATGGGCATCACCAGCCCCTCCGACCCGATGCACGCGCCATACACCCACGGCAGGTTGTTCTTGACCGCTACGTCATTGATCAGAAAGCGCGTCTCGAAATTGTCCGTCCCGTCGAGAATCAGGTCGGCCTCACGACAGAACGACTCGACGTTGCCGGGGTTCACGTCGGCCACAACGCCGCTGATCTCCACCGCCGAGTTGATCTTGCGGAGCTTGCGCGCGGCGGCCTCGGCCTTCGGCAGATTGTCGCTCACGTCGGATTCGTCGAAGAGAATCTGGCGCTGCAGATTGTCCAGCTCGACGAAGTCGCGATCGACCAGCCGCAGCGCCCCGACGCCCGCCCGCACGAGCGTGCTGGCCAAAACCGTTCCGAGCGCGCCGCAGCCGATAAGCGTCACGCTGCTGAGCCGCAGGCGGCGCTGGCCGGCCTCGCCGAGCGGCTCGAACAGCATCTGCCGCGAGTAGCGGGCAAGCTGCGGATCGATGCGCTGCTCGTCGCGTCGCTCGCTCATCACACGCCCTCTCCCGCGCCCTGCCGCCGATTCTTGCGATCGCGACGCGCCGGCTCAACCGTTCGGAACAATCACCGCCTTGCCCGTTTCCCAGCGCTCGACCGCCCGCAACGCCTCGTTCACCTGGTGCAGCCCGAACCGATGCGTGATCAACTCGTCGAACGGGTATTGCCGCCGGCGCGTCCGCAGAAATTCCAGCGCGGTGACCCAGTGCTGCGGCTCGCTGCCCCACGAGCCGGCGATGGTCAGCTCCTTCTTCGTGATCAGATGCGGATTGAGCGCGATCGGCCCGGCGTCGCCGTAATGCCCCAGCACCAGGTAGCGCCCGCCGTCGCGGCACAGCTCCCACCCCTCCACCACCGCCTCCGGCCGTCCGACACACTCGACCACCATGTCGGCGCCGAGCCCGTCCGTCGCGTCGAGCACGAGCTTGCGCCGCGCGGCGGGGTCGGGCGTTTCGTCGATGTCGATCGTGATGTCGGCGCCAAACCGCCGGCACCATTCCAGCCGCCGCGCCGGTCCGCCGATTACGATCGCCGGCCGCCCGCCCGCCTCCTTCGCAACCGCCAGCGCCGCCAGACCGACCGGTCCGGCGCCCTGAATCACGACGCTTTCCGCCCAGCGCAGCGGCATTCGCTCGAAACCATGCACCGCCGTCACGAGCGCGCAGCCCGCCCCGACGACCGCCTCGCTCGGCAGATCGTCCGGCAGGCGGAACACGGCCGCGTCGGCGTGCAGGAAGTGATATTCGCCGTAACCGCCCAGCAGGTGCGGATGCGCGTCGCACGGCATGTTGACGCCGTACGCCTTGCGACTCGTGCAGCGGCTCGGCAGGCGATGAACACGGCAATAGCGGCACTTTCCGCACGCGCGGCCGACGGTGAACGACACGCGATCGCCCACCGCGAGCGGCCGGCCGAGGAAATCCGTCGTCTGCCCAGGGCCCAGCGCGGCGACGCGGCCGGCAGTCTCATGGCCGAGCACGACCGGCAGCGGAATCTTGAGTTGGCCGTGATGGAGATGCACGTCGGTGCCGCACATTCCGGCGAGTTCGACGCGCAGGAGGATTTCGCCCGGCCCCAGTTCGCGCGGGATGGGGTACTGGCGAACTTCGACGGGCTGCTCGAACCGCGCCATGACGGCGCAGCGCGAGACGGCGGGCAGAGCGTCACCCATTCGCAACTCCTTGCCCCGCGAATGTATCGCCGAC
>CAZHIE010000133.1:0-4267 GCA_964532435.1 uncultured Planctomycetales bacterium | reverse complement strand
TTCGCCCGCGCCTCGGATCGAAACGCACCCCGCGCGAATCACTGCCGCCCTACTCCGGCAACAAGTGTACAAACGGCGCGATCTCCGCCGCCCGCGCAAGCGTCAACGGAAACGGCCCCGACTCGTTATGGCAGCGCAGACAAACAAAATCGACCGTCACGCCCGCCAGCCCGTCGGCGTCGCGCCGCACGCGCGCGCCGTCGTCCGTGAAGAATTCCGCCGCGCCGCCCGGCGACGTGTTGATGCGAAAAATGTGCGTGCGAAGATCCCCGACGCGCGCCTCCGTGCCCACAAGGTCCGCCGACGCCGCCGCGCCGCTGCGCCCGGCAAACGGCATGTGGCAGCTCTCGCACGTCAACCGCTCCTCATATCCATCCGACCGGCGCAGCGTCTTGCCCGCGTGGCCGGCCATGCTCATGTCGGCATGACACGCCCGGCACTCGTTGCGAATCGCGCCCGCGCGGTCATACGTGACCGAGCGGTGCGGATCGTGGCACACGGTGCAGGCGAATTGGGCGTGGTGACCGCTCGCCTGAAGCTCCGACCACTGCGCAAAGTGCTCGATGAAACCGTCGCGAGCGGGGATTTCCAGCGGATCGCCCGCCGCGGCGTGGCAATCCCGGCAAGAGTCCTCGCTCGTCACGTCGATGAAGATCCGGCTGCGATCGATCTGCACCGTCGCGCCCGACGTGCGGAAGTGCCGCCCGCCCGGCCCGTGACAAGATTCGCACTGCGCGCCCGCCTCGTGCCACGTGCCCACAAAACCCGGCCGGCCCTCCTGATTTCGCGGGTCGTCCGGATCCTGCGGCGCGGCGCCGGTCGTGTGACAGCGAAAACACGCATAGTCGAACGGCTGCGGCGCGTCCGCGCTCGCGGCGTACTCGGCATAACCCGCCGCCGCGCCGTTTGGGCCAAAGTCCAGCAGCCATTGCGACGCGATTCCCGTCTCGCCGGTCGTGAGCAGAAAGCCGTCCGCCTGCGCGAAGATCGCGTTGCGCCGATATCCGCCGACCGCATACGACAGGTCGTCCCACGCCAACCCCTCCGGCGGCGACGGAATTTCCCGCGCCGTCTTGAGAGGAAAAACCGGCAGCGCGCCGTCGAGCGCTGTCAATGCGTGCGCATGGCCGTGCCGCTCGAATTCCGCCGCCACGTCCGCATGACATTGCCGGCACGCCGCCGACCCCACCAGCGCCGCGCCGCCGTTCGTTCGATCCGTTGTGTTGGCGGGCGCCTTGGGCCCGTCGCCCGTGGCCCCGCCCGGGCAACCGCCGGTCGCCAACGCGATCATCAACGCCGGCGCCAGCGCGGCCGCGACACGCGCGTGTCGCCGCGCGCGCGTCGCGCGGCGGCGGGTCGATTCCGGCTTGTGACAATCGCGCCGCGGCATGCTCGCGCTCCTCACTTTCCGTGACACGCAATGCACAGGCTCATCCGGTCGACGCGCAGATCGATGGCGGCGTCGGCCGGGTTCGCCGCCCGCAGCGCCAGGATCGAGTCGGCCGGAAACAGCCCCGGTGCATGAGGATTGTGACAACTGAAACACGCTACCGCGCCATCGGAGAGCGGCAGAAGCGCAGACTCCGCGGCGCGAAACTCCGTCGCCGCCTCACCGCCGCCCCGCGACCCGAACACAGCATCGGCCCGCCGCATGTTCGCGCGCACCTCCGGCGTGGCGCTCACGCCGAGATGCCCGCCCGGCCGCGGATCGGCGTGCGGCGCGTGGCATCCGACACAAACGCCCGAGCCGGTTTTGCGAAGCTGCGAATCCTTGCGTCCCGCCGCGCGCCCCGGAAGCTCCGGGCGCGCGACGTGGCAAAGCACGCAATACGCGTTGCTCTCGGCGCTCACGCGATGCGGGTTGACGCGCTGCATCGGCGTGCTGTGGCAAACGCCGCAGAAATCCGCTACCCCGCCGTCGTCCTCGTGCCCGCGCAGAAAAAAGTAGTTGCCCGCCGGACGCTGCGCGCCCTTCTGGCAATGCCGCCCGAACTCATGGCACGTCGCGCACGAGAGACGGCCGTCGACGAGCGGCCAATCGGCCGGCGCGCGCGTCTGCGCCGTCGCCGCGAGGCGCCCTACCGGGTGCGCCTCATCCGGCGCGAGCCGCCCGTTGTGACACGAGAGGCACACGCGATCGACCTCGCCCGCGGGGATCGGCGCGGCCCGACCGTTCTGCATCGTGTGGCAATACGTGCAGCCGTCGGCGCGAAAGTGCGGACCTCTCCGATGCGGGCGCGGCCCGTCCGCAATCGACACGACCCCATCCGTCGAAGCCGCCTCCGATGGTCGATTGCTCCATGCAAACACGCGGATTCCCGCGCGCTGCGCCTGTTCGGCCACGAGCACGTAATAGTCCGGCGCGCCGCCGCGCAGCGCCTCGGCGTCCAGCACCGCCTCCGTCGGCGGCCGGTCGGTGCGGATCGCAATGCCCGCCGGCAGGACCAGCGCCGTGTCCTCACCCCCGCCGCCGAACGAGCCGAGCGGTTGCCCGCCCGCCGTGTACGCCTGAACACAACCCGCCCCGCTGTCGGTGACGAAGATCACGCCGTCCGGACCGATCGCCACGCCGCGCGGCCGCGCCAGCTCGCCCATCCCGAAGCCCGGGCGACCGACGTCGCGCTGATGCCGGCCCTGCTTGTCGAGCATCTGCACGCGGCAGCCCAGCATGTCGACGACGGCCACTTGTCCGTCGCCGGTCGCGGCAATTCCCAGCGGAAAGCCGAACTCGCCGGGCGCTGCGCCGCGGCGGCCGATCGCGCGCATGTGCCGGCCGGTCGCCGCGTCGAAAACTTCCACGCGGTGCTGTGCGGTGTTCGTAGCCCAGATCTCGCCATCGATGCGCGCCACGCCCGCCGGGCGAAACGCTTCGCCCGCCGGCAGCGCGGCGCGGCAGCGCAGCCGGCCGGCCGGGTCATAACCGAGCACCGCCCCCCCGCCGCCGTCGGCGACCCACAGGCCGCCGTCTTCCTCGACAAAGATCGCGGCGGGCGCATCGGGCGGATCGGACAGATTCGCCAGCGCGACGTCGCCCGGCGCAGCGCGCCAGGTCACAACGCGGCCGAGCGCCGTGTCGCACACCACCAGGTCGCGCCCGAAGACGCGCACGTCGATCGGCTTGATGAATCCGATGGCGGGCGCCGGATCGGCGCCGAAGAGAAACCGTGAAAGCTCGACCTCCGCCGACGACGGCGCGCGACCGACGCGCAGGTTTCCGAGATGGACGACGCGCGCCGTGCCCAGCTCGCTCTCCCGCGGCGCGACGCGCAGCGGCTCGCGATCGCGCATCGCGCACGCCGGACCGCCCCAGCTCGCGAGCAGCACGGCGCCGACGATTACGGCGCTGCCCAGGATCAATCGCCGCGAGGCCCGCGTCATCTCACCATCCGCTTCGCCTACAGGCGGTGGCACGAAAGGCACAAGGCGCTCCGCTCGTTGCTGCGTATGAGCAGCCCGGCGTGACGCCCGACATTGTGCGGATCGTGGCACGTTGTGCATTGAATCCTGCCGCCCGGCAGCCGCAGGCGGCCGTCCGACTCCACCGCCGACGCCGATCGATACCGCGGCGCGTTGGCCGGATACAGCGTGCCGACCGGATGGCCCGCCAGGCGCGCTCGCGCGCTGCCCGCCGCGCCGGAGGCGCGGTCCGCCCAGGTGGTCGCGTGCGCGCCGGCGAAAACGTCGGGCGCGACTTGCCCGTCATGACAGCTCAGGCAAAGCAACGAAGCGGCGCTCAGCTCGACGTCCGGCGAATCGCTCGGGCGAAGCACCCGCCGCGGCGGCGGCTGCGCCACGCGCAGCGCGGCCTCGCCCGTGGTCAGGTGCGGCGTGTGGCACGGCAGGCAAAGGTCGCGTCCGACCTGCCCGCCTGCGGTGAAGTCGTGCTTGCTGCCCACGAGGCCCGCGCTGAGCCGTGCGGCCAGCGCATCGGGGCCAGCCTCGCCGGCCGACGCCTGCGTTTGCGGCGAGGGCGATGCATTCGGCGCGGGCGGCGCGGGTGACCCGTCCCGCGCGTCCGGCGCGTCCGACGCTGGCGGCGGAGAACCGGACTGCGCCACGGCAGCGATCAGCAACAGCGGAATCATCGCGAGCGCGGCCAGACGTGCGGCGTACGGCAGGGAGCGGCTGCGGCGCATGGCGACTCTCGGTATGGACGCGCCCGCGGCATGCGAATCGATGGATACGCCGCTGTTCCGCGCCACCAGCGGCGGAGTATAGGAACGCGCGCCGCTTCGGGCAACGCGGCCTCGGTAACGCGTCGAAGAAC
>CAZHIE010000132.1:6182-12049 GCA_964532435.1 uncultured Planctomycetales bacterium | reverse complement strand
CCCGCTTTGAAACTCACTCCGGGCCGCGCCGCGCCCGTGGCGCGCCGCGGCCGGCGTCAGCGCGGCAGGACTCTGCAAGGATCGTCGAATGGCTGCCAAAACCAAGTACGTCTATTTCTTCGGCGCGGGAAAGGCGGAGGGCAAGGGAACGCAGCGCGATTTGCTCGGCGGCAAAGGCGCCGGGCTGGCCGAGATGACCGAGATCGGCCTGCCCGTGCCCGGCGGATTCACGATCACCGTCGATGCCTGCGAGCACTTCCATCGCAGCGGCCGGCAGTGGCCGGCGGGGATGGACAAGGAAGTGCGCGATCAGCTTGCCCGGCTCGAAAAGGTCTGCGGCAAAAAGCTGGGCGACGCCGCCGACCCGCTGCTGGTCTCGGTGCGCAGCGGCGCGGCCCGCTCGATGCCCGGCATGATGGAGACGATTCTCAATCTCGGGCTGAACGACCGCTCGGTCGAAGGGCTGGCCCGCGCGACCGGCAGCCGCCGCTTCGCCTATGACGCATACCGCCGCTTCCTCACGATGTACGGCGCGACGGCGATGGGCGTCCCGCGCGAGGCGTTCGACCAGGCGCTCGAAGAGACGAAGGTCTCGCGCACGGCGCCCCGGCTCGGCGTGAAGCTCGATTCGTCGCTCACGGCCCACGAGAACGCGCGCAAGGTCTCCGACACCGACGTAAGCGAGGACGAGCTGGTCGCGCTCGTCGCGCAGCTCAAGGACATCTATCGCAAGCACGTCGGATCGGCGTTTCCGCAGGAGCCGCGCGAGCAACTCCGCGGCGCCATCGACGCCGTGTTCCACTCCTGGAACGCGGACAAGGCCGTCACCTATCGCCGCGTCGAGAAAATCACCAATCTAAAGGGCACGGCCGTCAACATCTGCCAAATGGTTTTCGGCAACCTGGGCGACGACTGCGGCACGGGCGTCTGCTTTACGCGCGATCCGTCCACCGGCGCTAACGAGTTTTATGGCGACCTGCTCATCAATGCGCAGGGCGAAGACGTGGTGGCCGGCATTCGTACGCCGCTGCACCTGGCCGACCTGGCCGAGAAGATGCCCGAGGTCTACGACCAGCTATTGGCCGTGCGCGCGATGCTGGAGATTCACTATCGCGAGATGCAGGATCTCGAGTTCACGGTCGAGCGCGGCAAGCTCTACATGCTCCAGTGCCGCACCGGCAAGCGCGGGCCGGCGGCGGCGTTTCGCATCGCCGTCGAGCAGGCCGGCCGGCCGCTGCTCAGCCGCGGCGAAACCGCTCGCCTGGCGCGCAAGGGCTATCTGCCCAAGCGCTACGTCGAGGCGGCGAATCGGCCGGTCATCACGCGCGACGAGGCGATCGCGCGCATCACCGCGCCCGACATCGAGCGGCTCTTCTACCCGATCATTGCCGCCACGGTCTCCCGGTCGGAGCTGGAGAAGCGCAAGCTGACGACCGGCGTAAATGCCGTGCCGGGCGCGGCGTGCGGGCGCGTGGTCTTTACCGCGCGCGACGCGGAGGAGAAGGCGACCGGCGGACACGCCGTCATTCTCGTGCGCAAGGAAACGAGCCCCGAAGACGTGGGCGGAATGATGGCCGCCAAGGGCATTCTCACGGCCACGGGCGGCAAAACCAGCCACGCGGCCGTCGTGGCGCGCGGCTGGGGCAAATGCTGCGTGGTGGGGTGCGAGGCGCTGCGGATCGACTATGAACGGCGCGTCGTGAGCGTGGCGGGGCGGACGATTCGCGAAGGCGACTGGATCACGCTCGACGGCACGCTGGGTGAAGTCTACGAGGGGCAGTTCGAGCTGGTGCGCCCCGAGCCGCCGGAGGAGTACTACACGCTGCTCGGCTGGGCGGACGCGCGACGGCGAATGCGCGTGCGCACCAACGCCGACACGCCGGAAGACGCGCGCAAGGCGATCGAGATGGGGGCCGAAGGCATCGGGCTGTGCCGGACCGAGCACATGTTCTTCGCTACGCGCGAGCGGCAGCTCGCGATCCAGGAAATGATCGTGGCCGAAAATCGCGAGCAGCGCGTCGCCGCGCTGGCCAAGCTGCTGCCGTTTCAGCGCGACGATTTCATCGGCATCTACGAGGCCATGGACGGCAAGCCGGTGACGATCCGCCTCATCGATCCGCCGCTGCACGAGTTCGTGCCCAAGACGCGCGAGCAGGCCGAGGCGCTCTCGCGCGTGACGGGCCACCGCGTCGACGACATCCTGGCGCGAAGCGAGGCGCTGCACGAGGCCAATCCGATGCTCGGCCACCGCGGCTGCCGGCTCTGCATCACGTATCCGGAAATCCTGGAGATGCAGGTGCGCGCGATCATCGAGGCGGCCATCGCCTGCGCGAAGCGCAAGGTGCGCGTGCTTCCCGAAATCATGATCCCGCTCACGATCGACGCGAAGGAGATGAAAATCCTGGCCGATCAGACGCGCGCGGTCGCCGATCGGCTGATTCGCGCGGCCGGCTCGAAGCTGGAGTACATGGTCGGCACGATGATCGAAACGCCGCGCGCCGCGCTGACCGCCGGCGAAATCGCGATCGAGGCCGAGTTCTTCAGCTTCGGGACCAACGACCTGACGCAGATGACGATGGGTCTGTCGCGCGACGACGCCGGGCGCTTTCTGCCCGACTACTTCGACCACGGCAAAACCGGCATCTTTGCCGATGATCCGTTCCAGACGCTGGATCAGAACGGCGTCGGCGGCCTCGTGCGGACGGCGATCGAGCTGGGCCGCGCCGCCCGGCCGAAGCTCAAGGTGGGCATCTGCGGCGAGCACGGCGGCGACGCGCCGAGCGTGAAGTTCTGCGACCGCGTCGGAATGGACTACGTGAGCTGCTCGCCGTACCGGGTTCCGATCGCCCGGCTGGCCGCGGCCCAGGCCACCATCGAGGCCGAGCGGATGGGGCGTTCGACAAAGGGCGTCAAGCGTCCCGCGAGCAAGCCCCCGACGCGCAAGCCGGCCCGCCGCGGCGCCGCGTTGGCGGCGCGATAGCCTCGGGGCCAACCGGCCGTTTTTTGCGCGCCGATTCCCGGTCGCCCGCGAGAACGCAATCGGCCGGAGAATTCTGCCTGGATCGTGCGGGAACGCCGGTTGACTCGCGCCCCCGCCCGGCGGTATCCTTCGCGGTTCTTCGCCGCGCCTTCTGGGCGGGCGAGCGGCAGTGGGACCGACTGGGCTTTGATCGCGGCAACCGGCCGCCCGACAGGTGTTGCATGGCTCGCGAGTGTCCGTTCACCGGCAAGAAGACGACGTTCGGCAACACGATCTCGCGCCGCGGCAAGGCCAAGTACCTCGGCGGCGTCGGCCGCAAGACCACCGGCATTACCCGCCGCAAGTTCAAGGCCAACGTGCAGAAGGTGCGGGCCGTTATCAACGGCCAGGTCTGCCGCATCCGCGTCAGCGCCAAGGCGATGCGCATGGGCCTGATTACCAAGCCCGTCCGCCGCGACTATCAGAAGCCCGAAGCGGCCGAGGCCTGACCCCGCCGGCGCAACCCTTCCGAGCCATCGCCGCATGTCCGCATCCATCGATGAAACGCTGGTCCGTCGCGTGGCGCAGCTTGCGCGGCTGCGGCTGAGCGCGGACGAAGTCGCGGCCATGACGATCCAGTTGGGGGCCATCATCGCCTACGTGGATCAGTTGGGCGAAGTGAACACCGACGGCGTCGAACCGCTGTTGCATCCGCTGCCGCTTCACGATGTGATGCGCGAAGACGTTCCGCACCAGCCGCTCGGCGCCGAAGCGGCGCTGGCGAACGCTCCGAATCGCCACGATGACTTTTTCAAGGTGCCGGCCGTGCTCGACGGCGCGAGCGGGGCCTGACGGCGCGCGGAACGATCGCGGCCGAGAGTCCCTCAGAAACGAGCAGCCGAAGGCGGCTGCGGTCCATCCTGCAACGGAATGCTACGGCTTCGCCGCGCCCGCCGTCGCCATGATGCGCTTGGCCACCGCGACGCCCGAATTCAGCGCGCCTTCCATATATCCGACGAACTTGTAGCAGGCGTGCTCGCCGGCGAAATGCAGCCGCTCGCCGCCCTTGCGCAGCAGCGGGCCCACCGTCGTCACCTGCCCCGGACCGGGGAACGAGTAGCCCGCCATCGTCCAGGGGTCCGACGGCCAATCCATGAATCGCGACGCCACCCAGTTCTCGCCGAAGCCCTTGTACACCTTCTCCAGGTTCGCCTTATACATCTCGTCGCGCTTGGCGGGCGGATACTTCCGGCACGCCTCGGCCGGCGGGCCGCCCGAGAACGCGACCATGCCGACGTTTTCGTCGCCCGGCTGATTGTTCGTTCCCTCCCACGTCCAGCCGATGTCGCCGTCGCTCAGGCTGTCGGGCGCCAGGCTCGCGGCTTTCCAGAAGCGGCCCTTGAGATGCGAGAGATACTTGATGTTCACGCCCATCTGCGGATTCAGCGCCGCGGGAAGCTCCGGCGAAAACTTGATCTTGCCCCACGTGCTCGGCGGGACGGCCACGACCACCTCGTCGCATTCGATCTTGCGGCCGTCAGCGCACTTCACTTCTGCCCCGCCGGATTTGAGCGCGATCTCCGTAGCCGCGAGCTTCATCACGACGCGGTCCTTGCCGATCTCGTCGGCCAGTTTCAGCGCGAGCTGCTGGTTGCCGCCCTTGCAGCGATAGACTTCCGAGTCGGTCCAGTATTTCTCGACGCCGCCGCCTTTCACCTGCGTCAGCATGCCCAGGTAGCTCTGCTTGTCGCAGGCGGCCCCGTTGTCCGCCTGAAGCTGGGCGCGAATGGCGGCCTTGCAAAGGTCGGAGCATTTCTGCGCGGCGATCCACTCGGCCACGGTCTTCTTGTCGAGCGCGGCCGCGTCGGGCGTCTTCCACGGCTCGTCTTCGACGACCTTGGCGGCGTCGCCGTTCATTTCGGAGACGGCCTTGTCGAGCTCTTCCCAGAGCTTCTCGACTTCCTCGCCGGCGAGCTGCTTTCCATTCAGGATGATCGGCGCTTCGAGCGCGTCGTCCTCGACCACGTCGAGGAATTCGAGCTTGAATTTCTCCGCGTACGCCACCCAGGTCGGGTGGTTCGAGCCGATCAGCTCGGCGCCGCCCTCCATGTTGCGCCCGGGGATGAAGTCGCCGAAGCTGAGCACGCGGCCGCCGACGCGATTGCGCGCTTCGACGACGGTGACGTCGCAGCCGGCGCTGCGCAGCTCATAGGCGCATGCCAGCCCGGCGAATCCGCCGCCGACGACGACGACGCGCCGCGCGCCCGGCTTGGGCGTCTGGGCGAGCAGCTTTCCGACCGGTCCGCTGAGCAGCAGGCCGGCGCTGGCGGCGAGCGTGGCGCGCAGCATTTCGCGCCGCGAGATGGCGTCCGACTTTGGATTGCCGAAGCGGCGCTGGAGCAGTGCATAGAGCGAGCGCGACATTCCGTGTCTCCGGTCGTTGCGTGTAGAAAAGCGACTGCGGCCGGATGGCGATGGTACCGCGCGGATTGGCGCGTGCAACAACGCGGGGGGCGTCATGCGTTCGCGGCGACGTGGGCGGGGCGTCGGACGCGGAAATCCGACGATACGAGCGCCGACCGATGGCGGCGGATTCCGTAGCGCCGGGCCTCTGTGCCCGACGCCGTGTCGGCTGCAACCGCCGTCGGACGCGGAGGTCCGACGGTACGGCGGGGGCTGGGAATCGCCCCTCACAAATCGAGCGCGATGTCGAGCGCCGGCGCCGAGTGCGTGATCGCGCCGACCGAGATCCGATCGACCCCGGTCGCCGCGATGCTTGCGATCGATTCGAGCGTCACGCCGCCGCTGGCTTCCAGCAGCACGGCGCCGCGCCGCCCGCGCTCGTCGCGCATCGACACGGCCCGCCGCAATCGCTCGACCGGAAAATTGTCGAGCAGGACGTAGTCGA
>CAZHIE010000132.1:0-6082 GCA_964532435.1 uncultured Planctomycetales bacterium | reverse complement strand
TTGTCCAGCTCGCGCCAGCCGGGAATGGTCTTGCGCGTGTCGAGCACGCGGGCTTGCGGATTGGCCGCCGCAGCCGCGTCCACGTAGCGCCGCGTCAGCGTCGCGACGCCGGACATGCGCGTCAGAAAATTCAAAACCGTCCGCTCGACGCTCAGCACGTCCGCCCGCCGGCCGCACACGTGCGCGACGCAATCTCCCGGCCCGACGCGTGCGCCCTCGGCGAATTGCGGCGCGCCGTCCGGCCGTAGCGTCGCGGCATACCGCGCTTCGCCGCCACACCCGCGATACTCCTCGCACACGAGCGCCGCGATCGGCCCGCCGCAGTAAATCCCCGCCGCGCGAATCATGACCGCCGCCGAAACCGGCTCGTAGGGCTGCGACACGAGCGACGACGTGAGATCGCCGACGGCGCCGAGGTCTTCCTCGAGCGCCGCGCGGATGAGCCAAACGAGGCTTTCGCTATACGGCGGAGCGGCAGAATTCATCGGATCGCATCCTGTCTCTCAAGCCTCGTCGAGGATGATCCGCGCGTCCGCCACCATCGCCCCGTCGCCCTCGGCGAACGCGATCAGCGGATTGACGTCCAGCTCGCGGATGCACGGATGATCGCCGACCAACTGCGACAGCCGCAGCAGGCATTCGGCGATCTTGTCGACGTCCGCGGCCGGCTCGCCGCGGAACGGCTGAAGCAGGCGATAGGCGCGCACGTCGCGAATCATCTCCAGCGCCACGTCGTCGCGCAGCGGCGCCAGGCGAAACGTCACGTCGCCGAGCGCTTCGGCCAGCACGCCGCCCAGGCCGAACATCAGCACGTGGCCGAAGCGCGCGTCGCGCGAGCAGCCGAGAATCACTTCGCGGCCTTTCGGCAGCATGCGCTGCACGAGCGCGCCCCACAATTCGACGCGCGCACCGACGTGCCGCCGCGCCGAATCCAGAACTGCATCAAACGCGCGCCGCACGGCCGCCTCGTCCGCCAGGTTCAGCCGCACGCCGCCCACGTCGGTCTTGTGCAGAATCGTCGGACCGGCGATTTTCAACGCCACCGGCATGCCCAGCTCGCGCGCCGCGGCCGCGGCTTCGTCGGCCGTTCGCACCAGACGAAACGGCGCGATCGGCAGCCCATAGCGCCGCAATACTTCGAGCGCGTGCAACTCGACAAGCTGGGGCCGGCCCGCGCGCAGCGCCTCGTCGAGCAGCCGCGCGACGCCCTCTCGATCGACGTCGAAGCGCCGCGCCCGGCCGAGCGGCCGCCCGACCCACTCGTTGTAGCGCACCTTGGCGGCCAGTGCCCGCATCGCGTCCTCGGGGAAAGCGTAGGTCGGCACCTCGCGGCCACGCAGGAGCTTTACGCCCGCCCGCACGTCCTGCGAGCCCATCAGCACTGCCACCATCGGCTTGGTGCAGGACGATCGCGCGTCGAGCACGACCTGCGCCACGCTTTCGACCGGCGCCAGCGCGGTGGGCGCATACACGACGCAGATCTGATCCACGCCGGGATCGACCATTACGGCTTCGAGCGCGGCGCGATAGCGCGTGCTGTCGGCGTCGCCCACCAGATCGACCGGGTTGCGCACGCTGGCCGTCGCGGGCAGGCGCTGCCGCAGCGCTCTCAACGTCTCATCTGCAAACGTCGTCAGCTCCAGACCGCTGCGGATGCACGCGTCGGTCGCCATGATGCCCGGCCCGCCCGCGTTCGTGACGATCGCGGTGCGCCGGCCGGTCGAGCGCTGCGGGTCGATCAGCACCTGTGCGCAATCGAACAGATCCTCCGCCGACTCGACTCGGATCACGCCCGCCTGCGCCAGCACAGCCTCATAGATGCGGTCGGAGCCGGCCAGCGCGCCGGTGTGCGAGGCGGCGGCCGCGGCGCCCTGCGGCGTGCGGCCGGTCTTCACGACCAAGATCGGCTTGGGCGGAATCGGCTCGTCGCCAGCCGTGCGGGCCAGCCCGCGCGTGATCTCGAACGCGGCCTGCACGAACGACGGGCCGTCGGAAAGATCTTCGATGTACATCAAAATGACGCGCGTCAGCGGGTCGGCGGCGAAGTTGCGCAACAGGTCGGCCTCGCGCACCGCGACGCGGTTTCCATAACTGACAAACCGCGAGAAACCGACGCCGCTTCCGGCCGCATAGTCGAGCAGCGCCGCGCAGACCGCGCCGCTTTGCGAGATAAGCCCCAGCGCTCCGCGCTGCGGCATGCCGCGCACAAATGTCGAGTTCATCCGCACCGCGGGGTCGGTGTTCACGTGGCCGACGCAATTCGGTCCGACCACGTGCAGCCCGCGCGCTTCGGCCAGCGCCCGCAACTCGTCCTCGCGCTGCACGCCCTCCCCGCCGATCTCGCGAAACCCGGCCGAGATGATGACGAAGTGGCGCACGCCCGCGTCGGCGCACTCGCGCACCGCGGCCGTGACGCCGGCGGCGGGCACGACGATCACGGCGAGATCGACCTGCTCGCCGACGTCGCGGATGTGCGCGTGGCTGCGGATGCCGAGGATGCTGTGGGCGCGCGGGTTCACCGGGTAGAGCACGCCCGTGAAGCCGCCGAACACCAGGTTCCGCAGCACGGCGTGGCCGACGCTGCCCTCCGTCCGCGAGGCGCCGATCACAGCGATGCTGCGCGGCGACATGAGCGGCTCGAGCGCGGCGGCCGCGGCGTTCGATGTTTCCCGGGTTCGTGGTTGTGTTGCGATCGTCCTGCTCCGGCCGGCCGCCGCCGTGTTTCGCCGCGCCCGCGCGGGCGAAATTTCGGCAGGCGCCGAGTTGCTTGCAATTCGCGTGCGAGCGCCGCCAAATATGCGGACAGAACCGCTCAACCCGTTCGCGACGACCGTTTTGGAGTGTCCGCCATGTCCGCCTCAGCCATTCGCACGCTCGCCGGAATACTAACGCTTTTCGCAGGAACCGCCGCCATGCAAGCCCAGGATCGCCCGCGCTCTTTCGCCGAAGACGTCGAGTTCCTGCGAAAGCACACGAAGGTCGTCGTCCTCGGCGCCGAGGGCGGGCCGCAGGTCGCGATCGCCCCCGCCTGGCAGGGCCGCGTGATGACCAGCACGGCCGGCGGCAAGGCGGCGCCCGGCTACGGCTGGATCAACGACGAGCTGATCGCCGGCGGCAAGACTCTCCCGCACATGAATCCCTGGGGCGGCGAAGATCGCTTCTGGATGGGGCCGGAGGGCGGACAGTTCGGCATTTTCTTCAAGCAGGGCGACCCGTTCGACTTCGAACATTGGCAGACGCCGGCCGTGATCGACACCGAGGCGTTCGACGCGGATTCCGAGAAGCCGGGCGTGGCCAGTTTCCGCAAGACGACCAGCGTGACGAACGCCTCGGGTACGAAATTCGACGTGCAGATCGAACGGTCGGTGCGGCTGATTTCCGCCGATGCAGTGGCCGAGAAGCTCGGCGCCAAGCCCAGCGCCGCGGTGAAGTGGGTCGCCTACGAATCGTCGAACACGATCCGGAACGCGGGCAAGGAGGCTTGGAAGCCGGAAACGGGCCTGCTGTCGATCTGGATTCTCGGCATGTTCAAGCCCGCGCCGCACACCACCGTCGTCATCCCGTTTCGCGAGGTGGAGGAGACCAAGGGGCAGTCGATCCTGAACGACGCGTACTTCGGCAAGGTGCCGGCCGACCGCTTGAAAGTTGACAAGCGCGTCGTGTACTTCAAAGGCGACGGCGCGTATCGCAGCAAGATCGGCGTCGGGCCGAAGCGCGTGATGCCCGTCGCGGGAAGCTGGGATCCGGACGCCAGGGTGCTGACGATCGTTCACTTCGATCTCACGTACGGCACGGCCGGCTACGTGAATTCGATGTGGGAGAATCAGAAGGAGCCCTATGGCGGCGACGTGGTGAACAGCTACAACGACGGCCCGCCCGGCCCCGGCAAGAAGCCGCTGGGACCGTTCTACGAGCTTGAGACCTCCTCGGCCGCCGCGGCGCTGGCGCCGGGCGAGTCGCTTTCGCACACGCATCGCACGTATCACTTCACGGGCGAGGAGCGCGATCTGGAGCCGATCTCGCGCGCGGTGCTCGGCGTTGGGCTGAGCGACATCGCCGGGGCGTTCGCGAAATAAGAACCAATCATCAGCGCGCGGCGACACGCGCCGCAAGCCTGGCGTCGAACCCCCGCGTCCGACGCCGCCAACATAGCGTCGGACCTCCGCGTCCGAACGGGCCGCGGAAGCGCCAGCCCCGTAGGGGCGCCAGACGTTAGCCACGGGTGGAGCGCAGCCCGCGTACTCGCGGGCGGAGCGCAACCCGTGGGTACGATCGCCCCACTCCCCTCTCTCTTCTGCCCCGTAGGGGCAGCGGAACCGCCGGCCCCGAGCGCCGCGCGCGTGCCTACCCAACACACGCGAGCGCATCCGATCCGAGCCGCGAGCACGGCGCTTCCCCCGCGCCCCGCGCCGCTCCGGCCGCGCGAGGGCGCGGGCCGCTACGCGCGAGCCCATTCGCTCACGGCGTCGGACACGGAGAACCAACGCTACGTCATCGACGGTTGCGACTGCGCCGACGGCTCGGCCAAACCATAGCGCTTCATCTTCTTATACAGCGTCGTGCGGTTAATGTTCAGCACGCGCGCCGTCGACTGCCGGTTCCAGCCGTTGGCCGCCAGCGCGGCCGCGATGATGCGCTTCTCCGGATCGGCCAGCGCTTCGCGCAGCGTCTGGCCGCGCCCGGGCGCGTAATGCGTGGCCGCGCCGTCCGCCGCGCGGAGAATCTGCGGCGGCAGGTCTTCCGGCGCGACGCGCGGCCCGCGCGCCAGCACGACCGCCCGCTCGACGCAATTCTCCAGCTCGCGCACGTTGCCGGGCCAGTGATAGCGCTGCATGCAATCGAGCGCCTCGGCCGACAATCCGCAGACCGGGCGATGCGCCTGCCGCGCGAAGTGCGCCAGAAAGTGCTCGGCCAGCAGCGGAATGTCGCTCAGCCGGTCGCGCAGCGGGGGGAGTTCGATCTTCACGACGTTGATGCGGTAGAACAGGTCTTCGCGAAAGCGTCCGGCCCGCACTTCGGCTTCGAGGTCGACGTTGGTCGCGAGCACGGCCCGCACGTCCACGGTGATGGTGCGATTGCTGCCGAGCGGCTCAAACTGCTTCTCCTGAAGCACGCGCAGCAGCTTCATTTGAAGGAGCGGCGAGGCGCAGTTGATCTCGTCGAGAAAGATCGTGCCGCCGTCGGCCGCCGCGAATTTGCCCACCTTGTCGCCCAGCGCCCCGGTAAACGCGCCGCGCACGTGCCCGAACAATTCGGATGCGAGCAACGTCTCGGGTATCGCGCCGCAGGAGACTTCCACGACCGGGCGCTGGCGGCGCTGGCTGCGCTGGTGAATCGCGCGGGCGATCAGCGACTTGCCCGTGCCCGTCTCGCCGTGCATGAGAACCGTCGCCTTCGAATCGGCGACGGCTTCGACCAGGTCGAACACGCGCTGCATCTGCCACGTCTGCCCGATGATGTGATCCAGGTGCGGCCGCGCGGGCGCCGCCGACGCCTGAGCCGGCGCGGCCCGCAACGCCCGGCGCTGCGCCGCCTGCTGCACGAAACGCCCCAGCTCCGGCGACGCCAGCGGCTTGCCCGCGAAATACGTCGCGCCGCTGCGCATCGCGTCGACCGCGAGCGGAATGGTGGCGGCCGAAGAGAGCGCGACGACGTCCGCGTCGGGGCGCTCCTCGCGCAGCGTGCGGAGCAGCTCGCGCCCGCTTCCGTCGGGCAGGTCGAGATCGAGGATGATCAGATCGAAAGGCGCGTCGTGCAGCCGCTCGCGGGCCTGCGCAATCGTCGCGGATTCGGCCACCGCGTGGCCATCGCCGCGCAGCCAGGCCGCCAGCTCGGCCCGCGCCGGCCCGTCCGCGTCGACCAGCAACGCGCGGACCTCGTGCGGCCGGGCGTCCGCGGACGCAGCCTGCCTGCCGTTTCCTCCGCCTGGCATCGAATCGCTCCGGATGGGGGCGTTCCCAGCGCACCCTGCGCTTGGGATACAGCCGGGCGAGCGGAATTTCAACAGCGCTAAAAGGCACGCGAAGCCGCTTGCATCGCTCCGCCGCCCGGCAACAATGAAGGAAGGCACGAAGGCACGAAG
>CAZHIE010000131.1:0-12156 GCA_964532435.1 uncultured Planctomycetales bacterium | reverse complement strand
CCGCGAGCGTCAGCGAGCGAAGCGCTCGGATCTCGATCTGCTAGAAAAGCAAGAAAACCATCGGCCGCCCGCGCTGAGGCGACAGACCGAGCGAGAGACGTCGCGCTCGCTGACGCTCGCGGCTCTGAAACTCGCTACTCGCTCTTCGCTACTCGTCGACCGCCGCTACGGCCGCGCGAGGGGGCGGGCCGCTACGCGGACGCTGTCGCTCACGGTGCGATCATCATCCTGCGTTCCGCTTGCTACCCATGCGGCGCCGCGCGCTCCCGATCCGCTTTCGCACTCATTCGCCCGATGAGGCGCAGCAGGCCGTCCAGGATGGTCAGCGGGTGCGGCGGACAGCCGGGGATGTAGAGGTCGATCGGAAGGATGCCCTCGATGCCGTCGAGCACTTGCGGGCTTCCCGCGAACGGGCCGCCGCTGATGGCGCAGGCGCCAACCGCGATCACGACGCGCGGCCTCGGGACTGCTTCATACGTTTCCAGCACGGCGTGGCGCATGTTTCGCGAGATTGCGCCGGTGACGAGCAGGCCGTCGGCGTGCCGCGGCGACGCGACGAACTGAATGCCGAAGCGCGAGAGATCCCACCCGACGGTGTTGAGCACGTTTGTATCGAGGTCGCAGGCGTTGCAGCTTCCGGCGCAGACCTCGCGCAGCCGCAGAGCCCGGCCGAGAATGCGGTGAAGATCGTCGGACATGCGCTCGGCGAGTTTCAGCTCGGCGCCGGCGAGCACGAGGTCGCCCCGCCGCGACGTGGCGAGGCGGTGGTCGTGCGTGTAGCGGATGGCCCCTTCCGGGCATGCCTCGACACAGGCGGTGCAGAAGAGGCAGCGGCCGAGGTCGAGCGTGAGGCCGCCATCGACGCGAATCGCCTCGGTCGGGCACGCGTCGACGCATTCGGCGCAGCCGGCGGGGCAGCGGGTCACGTCGAGTTCGGGCCGGCCGCGAAAGCGTTCGGGCAGAATGGGAAGCTCCGCCGGGAAGCGTGTGGTGCGGTGGCCCTGGTGGAGGCGGGTTTTCAGGATTTGCAGCATTGCGGGCTCACGGATAAGTCAGAATTCAGAAATCAGAAGTCAGAATTCAAAAGACACCGTCGCGATTTCAGTCGCTTTCGTGACAAGAAATGCAGCCGGGGGCGGCTGCGGTCCATAATCATAAGTCGTGCCCCGCATAGCTGAGGCTGAAGCTCTTGTTGCAGACCGGGAAGTCGGAGATCGCCATGCCGCGCAGGGCGAGCGCCAGCCCCAGCCAGTTGTGGATCGATGGATCCTTCGCCTTGACGAACGATAGCTTTCCCGCACCGTCGGTGAAGGCCACGTGCATCGCTTCGCCGCGCCACGTCTCCGCGACGCCGAACGCCATCGCATTCGGCCGCAGTGCGCCGAGCGGCTCGAACGTCGCGCCTTCGGGCTTGTTTCCGAGCAGTTCCTGAAGAAACTCGAGCGAGCGCTGCACTTCGAGCCAGCGCACGACGGCGCGGGCGTAGACATCGCCGGTCGTTTCCGTGGCGATCGGAATGTGGCTGAACGCGAACACGCCGTGCGGGTGATCGCAGCGCACGTCGCGGCGGCAGCCGCAGGCGCGCGCGGCGGGGCCGACCATTCCGATTTCGTCCGCCTGCTCTTCGCGGAGCACGCCGGCGCCTTCGAAGCGCGTGAGGACGGACGATTGGGCAAACATGAGGTCGAGCACTTCGAGCGTCTCGCGCTGCAGGCTTTCCACCCGCTTGCGCATGTTCGCGGCCGCTTCGAGCGAGATGTCGAAGCAGACGCCGCCGGGGCGCAGGAGGTTTCGGCCGAAGCGGTTGCCGCAGATTTCGAGCGTGAGGTTCAGATACTCGCCGCGCAGCCGGCCGAGATACGCGGACGCGGGAAGAAACGCGACATCGGTACACAATGCGCCGAGATCGCCGACGTGATTGGCGAGTCTTTCGAGCTCCAGCGCGATTCCGCGAATGGCGGCCGCGCGCAGGCTGATTCTCGCCCCGGCCAGCGCTTCGAGCGCTGTGCAGTAGGCGAGCGCGTGGCCGATGGATGCATCGCCGGCGATGGTCTCGGCGACGATGGCCGAGCGCGTGGCGTTCGGGTGGAGCAGGAGTTGCTCCGCGCCGCGATGCTGATATCCGAGGACGATTTCGAGGTGCAGGACTTCCTCGCCATGGCATTGAAATCGGAAATGCCCCGGCTCGATGATCCCGGCATGGACGGGCCCGACCGCGACCTCGTGGACCTCCTCGCCCTCGACGCGATAGAACGGATACTCGCCGGGAATCGGGCGGGCCGGATCGAACGGCCCCCACGGCGCGGACGAGCCGTCGTCGGTCGGGATGTAGCGCAGCGGCTTCAGCCACGGATGCGCGAGCGGATGGACGCCGAATTGCTCGGCGATGTCGCGTTCGAAAGCCTGTGCCGCGGGCCAGCAGGCGCTGAGCGACGGATACGCCAGCGCGGGGCGCTCGCCGGATGCCTCGCGCGCCACGTCGGTCGAACAGACTTCGAAGCGGCTGGCGGAATCGAACGCCAGAAATGCGTAAATGCGAACGACGTCGGGCGAAATCCGGCGGCCGAAGAGATTCGCGAGCCGCCGGCCGCGCATGCGGCGAGCCGCGACGTGGTCGGCAAAGCGCTCCGGCGGCACGCTCGGGATGGCGGAAGCATCCACGCATTGACCCTGACGAATCGTCAGCCATCCGCCCATGCCGTTCATGGCCGCACCTGCGCCGCGGTTGCGACGATTGCGACGTTTGCTCCGGCGGCGGGGCGATAGATCTCGTCGGCGGCTTGCACAAGGGCGTCGCGCACGCCGGCCGGCTGATAGATGGCGACGCCGAGCGCCAGCAGCAGCAGCGCCGCGGCCGAGCCGAGCATCGCGACGCGGCGCCAGCGTTGCGACGGCAGCTCTGTTTCGCTCACGACGGTATTCTCCGGCAGCTCGCCGAACACAATCGGCAGCATGGCGGTCATCACGCCGACGAACACGACGGCCAGCGTGAGCACGAAGGCCGCGAGCACCCACCAGCGCCCCTGCTGCGCCGCCGCGAGGATGATGCCCAATTCGCTGTAGAACATTCCGAACGGCGGCAGGCCGCAGGTCGCGCAAAGTGCGGCGAGAAGCAGGACGCCGGCCAGGGGATTGCGGATCAGCGTGCCGCGCACTTTTCGAATCTCGTTTGTGCCGTTCAGGCGCCAGAGAAAGCCGGCCAGAAAGAAGAGCGCGCCCTTGTTGAGCATGTTGTGCATGGCGTGAAGCATGCTGGCGTAGCTGCCGGCCGCGCCAAGCCCGACGCCGAGCAGCAAGACGCCCATGTGCTCGACGCTGGTGTATGCCAAAAGGCGGCGATAGTCGTTGTTTCCGACGACGAACACGGCGGCGGTCGCGATGGAGAGCAATCCGAAGGCGATCAGCCAGGCGCCGGCGAACGCGGCGAGGCCGGCCGCGGCGCAGACCTGGAAGATTCGGAGGATTCCGACGAAGGCGCCGAGCGTCATCGCCCCGGCGAGCAGCGCCGCAACGGGCGGCGGCGCTTCGCCATAGGCGTCGGGCTTCCAGCTATGCAGCGGCGAGAGACCCATCTTGGTGCCGAAGCCGACCAGCGCGAACAGGAAGCCGACGCGCAGCCAGACCGGGTCGAGATCTGGGGCCTGGCGAACGAGATCGGCGACGGTGAGCGTTACCGTTTCGTCGTGACCGGTCGTGGCGATGGCGACGCAGAAGATGCCCAGCAGGGCCAGCGCGACGCCGACGGAATTCATCAGCAGGAATTTCCACGTCGCTTCCAGCGCTCGCGCGCCGAGGCGGAAGTAGATGAGCGGAGTCGCGGCGAGCGAGGCCGTTTCCAGCGCGACCCACATGAGGCCGAGGTGCTGGCTGATGCACAGCAGACTGAGCGCCGCGAGCAACCCGAGCACACAGGCCAGAAACACGCGCTGCGATACGAGGCGCTTCCGGTGATACCCGACGAAGTAGAGCGCCGTCGAGGAGAACAGCACGCTGGTAAGCGTCAGGACCAGGTGCCCGAGCGGATCGACGCCCAACAGGTCGGCCGGCCCCGGCGGCGCGGCCGCCGGCCACGAGCGCGCCACGACGGCCAGGTGGGCCAGCGCGCCGGCGACCAGCGACGCCATTCGCAGGGGCGAAGTGGGCAGGACCAGGCACAGAACCGCGAAGATCAGCGGCACGACGATCAGGGACAACAGGATCACTTCACGATTCCTTCAGGCTGTCGAGCAGATGCGTATCCATGTGATCGAACTCGCGGCGAATGTGGTAGACCACAATGGCCATGATGAACACGCCGACGAACAGATCGAGCAGGATGCCCAGCTCGACCAGAAGCGGCGTCTGTTTCAGAAGCAGCAGGCCGAGGATGAAGATGCCATTTTCGAGCACGAGAAAGCCGAGCACCTGCGTGATGGCCTTGAGCCGGCTCACCAGTGTGAGCAGGCCCAGCAGCAGCGTGGAGAGCGCGACGGGCACGATCAGTCGCGACGCGGCCGCGACCGGCAGCGGCAGGCGCGCCGCGACGGCGAAGCTGCCGATCACCAGAATCGCGCCGATGAAGACGGAGGACGTGAAGCCGATGAACGGCTCGACTTCGCGATGCTCTTCGCCGGTGCGGATGATCCGAAGCAGGATGTAGGGTATCAACAGCACCTTGAGCGCGATCGCGCCGCCGGCGATCAGCAGTCCGTGCAGGCCCGGCCCCTCGCCGCCGGCCGATTCGGTCGCCAGCGGCAGGAATGCCAGAAGCAGGCTCTGAAGGGCGAAGAGGCGCACGCCGGTCGCCAGGCGGCTGACCGCGAGCATCCCCAGGTTGAGCAGGATCACGAGCACCAGCACGGCATCGATCGTCAATCGCGGGTTCATGCGGCGCTCCGCGTAAGGGTCAGCACGGCGGCCAGCGCCGCGAGGACCGTCGCGCCCGCCAGCAGGAGCGGCACGCGATTCAGCTTGAGTCGCGCCATGCTCGATTCGACGACGCCGACGAGCGCGGCCAGACCGGCCAGCTCGAGCAGGCGCAGCGGCACGTCGATCCACGCGGCCCAGTCGGGATGCGGAAACGCGGCGTGCAGCAGGATGGATCCGAGCAGGACGAACTTGAGGGCTGCGGCGTAGGTGATGAACGCCAGATCGGGGCCGCTGTGGTCGAGCACCATGACCTCGTGAATCATGGTGAGTTCGAGGTGGGTCGCAGGGTCGTCGACGGGCAGGCGGCAGGTCTCGGTCAGCAGCACGATCAGCAGCGCCCCGACGACGAGCAGCATGGCGGGGCCGACGGAATTCCACGCGCCGTAGAGCGGCGGTCCGACCATCTGGTTCAACTGAAGGCTGCCGGTCGCGATCGCCATGACGATGAAACACAGGAAGAGGGCCGGCTCCGACATTGT
The DNA here is from genome assembly GCA_964532435.1 of uncultured Planctomycetales bacterium. GTDB lineage: Bacteria > Planctomycetota > Phycisphaerae > UBA1845 > Fen-1342 > CAZHIE01. Next base: position 6,769 of record CAZHIE010000131.1, on the reverse strand, counting down.
GCCGAACGTGACCTCGCGCGAGGCGCCCATGCCCTCGAAGCTGCTGCCCGTGTCGAGCGCGGCGAGCACGGTGAACATGCGGCCGAGCGCCAGAAGATAGGCCACGAGGATCACGTCGCCGGCGAACCCGAGCAGCGAATTGGCGGAGAGCACGGGGATCAGCGTCGCCGCCGTCAGGAGCGCGGCGAGGTTCACGATCGGCCCGGCGCGGAAGACCCAGGTGGTCGTCGTGCTGTAGACCGCGCCCTTGCGAAGAAGTTTGCGAAGGTCGTAGTACGGCTGAAGCCAGGGCGGGCCGACGCGGCCGCCGAACCACGCCTTGGTCTTGGCGATGATGCTGAGCAGCAGCGGCGGGATCGCGAGGATGGCCGCCGCCTCGGGGATCGCCAGAATGACACGGACGGCATTCACTTTGCAGCTCCATCGACCGCGGCGGCGCTCGGCGGGGCGGGACGCGACATCGACGCGCGGGTCGGCCGCGTGAACGCCTCCACCAGAAATACGACAAGCAGCGTCACCACAATAAACGCCATATACACATGAACACGGCCGTGCCGCATGGCGGCCAGCACGTTTGTCGTCAGGACGCGCAGCGGGCGCGCCGCGGCGCGCGGCTCGCCGGGGGCGCGAGCGACCGCCGGCTCGCCGCTCCAGGTCAGCGTGCGAATCATGCGGAAGAAACGGCCGACGCCGCGCAGCAGCGGCGAGAACAGATCGTGCTCGGCGAGGTCGGGCGTGTGCGATTCGAGCCTGGCGGTTGCCGCGAACGTGCCCGCCGGCGCGACGTATGTCCGCTCCGGCCAGAGCGCATGCCGGAAACTCTGAATCAGCGGGCCGGCGAACGACGAGGCGGTGTATTGCATCCGCGGCGACGGCGCCGCGTAGGCGCATCCCCAGGTGGGCGCCGACGCGGCGGGGGCCGACGCATTTCGGCGCAATGCGGCGCGTCGCAGAATCGCGAGCAACAAGACCGCGGCGAGCAAAACGGCGGCGAGCAGGCTCAAACGCGCGGCGGCGCTCTGCGCCGATTGTGTCGCGCGAGCGAATTCCGCGGCCGACGTGCCCGCGATCGCGCCGACGGCGCCCGACGTCAGCGGGACGAACACGGCCGGCAGCAGACCGATGGCCGCACAGAGCGCGGCGGGCAGCAACATGCCGAGCACCATCGGCGGCGGCGTGGAATGAGCACGAATCGACGCGTCGCGCGGCTGGCCGAGAAAGACAACGCCAAAGACCTTGGCAAAACACGCGAGCGCCAGGCCGCCCATCAGTGCCAATGAGACGGCCCCCGCCACCGCCGCGCCGGCCGACGCGCGCGAGGCGCTGAGCGCGCCGCCGACAAGCGATCCGTACAGGATCCACTCGCTCACGAAACCGTTGAACGGCGGCAGGCCGCAGATGGAAACGGCCGCGACGAGGAACAGCGCCGCGTTGATGGGCGTTTTTTTCGCCAGACCGCCGAGCCGCTCGATGTCGCCCGTGCCGGTGGCGTGAATCGCGGCGCCGGCGGAAAGGAACAGCAGTCCCTTGAACAGGGCGTGATTGAGGACGTGCAGCAGTGCGCCGCCGTACCCCAGGGCGATCAGCGCCGGCTGCGCGAGCGACTGGCCGAGCATTCCCATGCCGATGCCCAGACCGATGATGCCGATGTTTTCGACGCTGTGGTATGCGAGCAGGCGCTTGACGTCGTGCTGCGCGAGTGCGTAAAGCACGCCCAGCACGCCACTGATCATCGCCACAACGAGCATGAGGATCGCGCAGCCCGGGGGCAGGCCGGGCAGCCAGCTCAGCAAACGCAGCAGGGCGTAGATTCCCACTTTGATCACGACGCCGGAGAGAAGGGCCGACACGGGCGTCGGAGCGGCCGGATGCGCGACGGGCAGCCAGATGTGCATGGGCATGAAGCCGGCCTTGGTGCCGAAACCGATAAGCCCAAGCACGAACAGCCAGACGCAGAGGCCGGCGTCGGCCGATTGCAGGCCGGTGCGAATCGTCGCGAAGTCGGATGAGCCAGTGCGGGCGACCAGCAGTCCGAACATCGGCAGCACGCACACGCCGGTCGCCAGGTGGGTGGCGATCAGGTAGACCCAGGCGGCGTGCCGCACGTCGGCGCGGCGATGGTGGAATGCGACGAGGAAGAACGCGGCGAGCGTCATGCCCTCCCAGCCAAAGAGGAACAGAACCGCGTCGTCGGCGGTCGTCACAAGAGTGAGCGCCGCGACCAGCGTGCAAAGCAACGCGCCGAACGCGGGGACGGGCTGGCGCCCCATCTCCGCCTGCATGTATCCCCAGGCGTACACGGCGACGGCGAGGCTCACGACCGAAATCGTGACGAGAAACCAGGCCGAAAGCGCGTCAAGCGCGAGCCGCGCGCTTCCGACGGGCAGCGGCCAGTGCAGCGTCGTCAACGGCGCGTCGGCGCCGCGCAGGAGAATCGGCAGCGCCGCGCCAGTGCATAGCGCCGCGGCGACGCCGATCGCCGACATGGCTACGAACAGGCCCGCGCGCGGCGCGCGAGCGAGCAAGACGGATGCGGCCGCCCCACCGATCAGCACGATCAGGCTGGCCAGAATCGCGGTCATGGGGCGCGCTCGCCTTCGCGGGCCGCATCCGGCGAAACGCCGGAATCGCTCCGCTCGCCGGCGGCGGATGTCATGCTCGCGCCGACGCCGGCCGGCCCATTCGGCAAAGGCGAGTACCACGCCTCGGCCGCAAACACGAGCAGAAGTGTGACCGCAATATACGCGAGGTAGAGTTGAATGCGGCCGTGCTGCAGGGGCCAGAGTTTTTCGAACGTCCGCGCGACGGCGCGAAACGCCGGTCGATAGGCGAGTTCGACGGCCGCGTCGGGCGTCTGGGTGCTGAGCCGGCCGTTGGCCGGGAAGCAGCCCGCGCGCGGCGCGACCGCCCGCCGCGAACGCAGCAATTGACGAAACGAATGGACAAGCTCCCCGACGTAGGACGATCCGGAATATTGCATGCGCGGAGAAGGCGCTGCGAAACCGCAGCCCCACGTGACCTGCGGGGCGGCCGTGAATTCGCGATGGCGCAGGCGTCGACGGAGGAGGAACAGGGCGGCCGCGAGAGACGCGACGAGCAGCATCGCACCGCTGACCCATTGCAGCGGCGCGAGCGCCTCTCGCAGGAGCGCCGCCGCGCCGGCGGGTTCGTGCGTGATCATCGCCAGCGGGCGCTCGAGCACGTAGCTGGCGAGCGGCGCGCCGATGGCCACGATCAGACAACCGCCCGCGAGCACGGACATTCCGGCGATCATCGACGGCGGCGTCGCGTGCGGTTGGATCGTCGCGTCGCGCGGCTGGCCGAGGAAGACGACCGCGAAGAGTTTGGAGAATGCCGCGAGGGCCAGCCCGCCGATGAGCGCCAGCGCGCCTGCGCCGACGAGCGCCGTCGCGCCGACCAGCAGTGACGGGAGCGCCGCGCCGCGCACCAGGCCGCTGTAGATCAGGAACTCGCCGACGAAACCGTTGAGCGGCGGGAGCGCGCAGATCGCCACGCACCCCAGCGCGAACAGGGCCGCATTGCGCGGGTCGCGCCGCGCCAGGCCGCCCAGTCGCTCGACGTCGCCGACGCCGGTTCCGTGTAGCACCGCGCCGGCGGAGAGGAACAGCAGCCCCTTGAACAACGCATGATTGAGCACGTGCAGCAGCGCGCCGGCGTAGCCGAGCGCGGCCAGCGCGGGCTGGCGCGTCGCCTGTCCGAGCATTCCCAGGCCGATGCCAAGCGCGATGATGCCGATGTTTTCGACGCTGGAGTACGCCAGCATGCGCTTGAATTGGCGCTGCGGCAGCGCGTAGAGGATGCCCATCACGCCGGTGACGACGGCGACCGCGATGACCGCGATCGAGCACGCGCGCGGCAGCGCGGGCAGCCACGTGAGCAGGCGCAGCAGGCCGTAGATTCCCATTTTGATCACGACGCCGGACATGAGCGCCGAGACCGGGCTGGGGGCGACGGGGTGCGCCTCCGGCAGCCAGACGTGCATCGGCACGAGGCCGGCCTTTGTGCCGAAGCCCAGAAACCCGAGGACGAACAGGCCGACGCAGACCGCGCCGTCGGCCGGGCCGAACGCGCCGGAGAACGCGGCGAAAGACGTCGAGCCCGCGCGTGCGGCAAACAGGCCAAACATGGGCAGCACGCCGAACGCGGTGCCGAGGTGCGTGGCGACCAGGTACATCCATGCGCCATGGCGGGTCTGCCGGTCGCGATGATGGAACCCGACGAGCAGAAAGGCCGAGAGGCTCATCAGCTCCCAGCCGATCAGGAAGACGATGACGTCGGCGGCGCAAACCGTGATGAGCATCGTCGCGACGAGAAGGTTCAGCAGCGCGCCGGCAGCCCAGACCGGCTCGCGACCGATCGCGCTTTGAAAGTAGCCCCACGAGTACAGCGCCACGGCGAAGCTGACAATTCCGACGGCGAGAAGAAACCAGGCGGACAGGCCGTCGATCGAAAGCGTCGCGGCGCCGATTGGCAAGGGCCAGCGGGCGCTCAGATGCTGCGCCTCGCACGCCGGCGACATCGCACCGAGCGCCGCAACGACGCTGAGCAGGCCGGCCAGCGCCGCGCCGCCGACCGCGGCGGCGAGCGCCGCGCGCGGGCGTCGCGCAAGCACGATCGCGCCGCTCCCCCCTGCCGCCAGCGTCGCGAGCGCCGCCATTACGAAGTTCACCGGGCCGCCCCTTTGGACTTGTCCGCCTGCACCACGCGCCGCTCGATCTCGGCCGATTTTGCCAGCACGGCTTGCTCGCCCGCACGCCGATCGAGCAGGCGGCGGAATTCCGGATCCTGAAGCGCGAACATCAGGTGGCTGAGCAGCGTGAGATGGACGTGTACGGTGGTGCTGATGATGACGAACAGCACGCTGACCGGCTTGCCGTCGAGCGCGCGGTAGTCGATCGGCTGTTTCAGGTACGCGAGCGTCACATATGGCTCGTTCAGTCCCAGGACGATCGGGCCGCGCGGGTGGGGAATGGCGATGCCGTTGCCGATGCCCGTCGAGCAGAGCGCCTCGCGCGCGACGAGCACGCTGTGCAGCTCGTCACGGTCGATCTGCTCGGGCAATTTCAGCCGCGCGCAGACCGCCCGCAGCGCCGACGCCTTGTCGCTGCATGGCACGTCAGCGAGCACGCCGCCGCGCGTGAGCGCGCCGGTCAGCAGCAGGTCGCCGTTCGACTCGTCGCTGCCGTGAAAAAACTCCGGCGCGACCTTAATGTCGCGCACGGCGGCCCACTCCAGAAGCTCGACGCGGTTCAGGCGATAGCGATCCTTGACGCGGTAGCTCGGAAGCGTGCCGTTGCGAATCCAGGCGTGAATTTTCTCCTCCGGGACGTTCAGCATCCGTGCCGCGTCCCTGGCCGTCAGGTCCATGACGATGCTCCCAAGGCGAATCGGGGCAAATGCGTGCGGTCGACGCGCGACTCGCGCGGCCGCGGCGACGACGGCTCGAATGGCGCTCGCGGCCCGATCACTCGCGCACCTCTGCGGGCGGCCGCACGTCGGTCTGCTCGACGAATGATGCCTCTACGCGGCGTGCTTCGCGAAAGATCTCGTCGCGCGAGGCTTCGCGGAGGACCGCATCCTTGAATCCGGGGTCGCGCAGGGCGAACGCGAGGTGCGACATCAGGTAGAGGTGTGCGCGAATGGTCGGACTGATGACGGTGAACAGGGCGCGGACCGGGCGGCCGTCGAGCGCGCCGAACGAGATCGGCTGCTCCAGGAAGCAGAGCGTCACGCTCGGCCTCGGGATGTGCAGGACGACCGGATTGCGGACGTGCGGAATCGCGATGCCCTCGCCGATGCCGGTGGAGCCGAGCGTTTCGCGCGCGACGAGGACGCGCAGGAGGAAGTCGCGATCCACCTCGTCGGGCAGGCGCATCAGCGAGACGATCGCGCGCAGGGCGGATTCGCGCTCGGACCCTTCGACGCGGTAGAAGACGCCGCCGGTTTCCATCGCCTCGACGAATCCGGGACATGGCGCTCCGCTGCTTTCGGGCTCGGCGAAGATGTCGACGGAGACCTGAATGCGCCGCGAGGTGGCCCATTCGAGCAACTCCGCGCGATTGAAGCGGTATTGTCCGTGGATGAGATACGCGGGCACCGTTTTCAGGTTGATCCAGCGGTAGACGGTCTTTTCGGAGACCTGAAGGAGCTTGGATGCGTCTCGGACCGTGAGCGTCATTGCTCCACCGATATGGCCATTTGCGCCAGAGCGGCCATATGACTGGACACGCTACCTGCATTGTCCAAATATGTCAATGGCGAGAGGGATTCAGACGCCGTAATTTGGAATCCGCGATTTAGACGTTAGACGGTTGGATAGGGACTGGCTGAATCCAGTTGTTTCCAGAAGGGGTCGAATGCAGGCGGCCGGGACTCGTTTCTTCCGAACCCCAAGCGCCAGCGCGCGGGGGTTGCGAGCGGGAAGCATCCTGGTTGAACCCCGCCCCGCCGGGAGCATCCCGGCTCAATTCCCGCGCGCTGGCGCTTGGGGTTCGGAATCGGCACTTCGAGTGAATGCAGCCGAGGGCGGCTGCGGTCCACGCGGCTGCGCTTCCGGACTCGGCCGGGGCGATAGCGCATTTCGGGTTCCGGGGCGATGCCAAGGCCGCCCATCACACGGTTGCTGTAGTTTAAGTAGCCGATCAGCTGCGCGGCGTCGACGATTCCTTCGTCCGTGAATCCGGCCGCGCGCGAGTTGCGAGCGGGAAGCATCCTGGTTGAACCCCGCCCCGCCGGGAGCATCCCGGCT
>CAZHIE010000130.1:5149-12270 GCA_964532435.1 uncultured Planctomycetales bacterium | reverse complement strand
TCCACACCCCACTTCTGACTTCTTCATTCTTCCTTCTGACTTCTCAACACCCTCCATCCAACAGGCATTGCACGAACGTGTCGATGTCGCCGTTGTCGACGCCGCCGTCGCCGTTCGTGTCCGCCCGCAAGTAGGCACACCCCGGAAACGCCGCTTCGTACGCGCTGCGATCCAGCAGCGCCAGTACGAACCCGTCGATGTCGCCGTTGTCCATCGCGCCGTCGCAATTCATGTCGCCCGGCAACCCCGCCGGCGTCAGCACCACCGCCCGAGTCTGACCCGCACGCTGCGCCTCGGCCACGATCTGCCCGGCCGCGTTGACGCCTACCGCCCGCGTCAGCGCCCAATCCGCCGCGCCGATCAGCCGTGCGTTGAGATCCACCCACGCGCCGCCCTCATGAATCGCCGCCACAACCGCGCCGCCGCCACCGCCGCGGAGCGCCCCAACGATGACGCCCGCGTCATTGATGTCGAGCGCCTCGCTGTCGCCGAAACCGCCGGGCAACCCGAGATCGACGACCTCGCCGGCCTCATTCCAGCGCACGCCGCGCGTCACGCCGTCATGCGCCGTAAGCTCGCCGACCGACACTCCGGCTTCGTTGATCGCGCGAGCGCACATCCGCGGATAACTATCCACGCCCGTCAGCGTCGCAAGCTCCGACGCCTGCCCGCTGGCGCTCCAGCGAATCGCCGCCTGCCCGCTGATAAGGTCCGGATCTACCCACGCGCCGGTCCCGACGACGATGCCCGCGTCGTTGATGCCGTACGCCGCGTGAAATACGCCCGGCGGCAGCGGCGTAACGCCCGTCGTCAGCACGCGCTGCCGCATGCGATCGCCGTCCGGCGTCCACGTCACCGCCCGCCAACTGCTCACGTCGCCCGAGCCGCTGCCCGTGTAATAGCCGCAGATCACGCCGGAGCCGTTGATGCCCGTCGTGTAAACATTCGCATCCGGGCCGCCACTGCTCTCCAGCACCAGCGGCGCGCCGTCCAGCGCCGACATCCACAGCGCCGACTTGGGAATCCCGACCTCATCCGCCAATCCGCCCACAATCTGCCCCGCCGCGTTCACCGCCGTCGCGCCATAGACCACGTGGCCCGCCGGCGCCGTCAGCAGCGTCGTAATGCCGTCGCGAAAGCTGAACGCGGCGCTTCCGCCCGCCAGCGCGGCCGCTCCGACAACCTGCCCCGTGTCACTGATGTCGGCCGGCCACGCGCCGGTGCAGTCCGGCGGCAGCGGGACTTCCTCGAGCGTGTATCGCTCGGCGGCGATCGCCCCACGAGAGAGAAGCAGCGCCGCTGCGCAGACCATTCCGCGAATCGTTCTCGAAACCGTGCTCATCGCTCGACCCTCGCGCAATGCGGCGGCGCCCGCGGACCCGCGCTCGTGCGAAGCGCGGTCCGCGTGCCGCTTCTGACTTCTTCATTCTTCCTTCTGAATTCTCAGCACCCGCCGTTCAGCAGGCATTGCACGAAGGCGTCGATGTCGCCGTTGTCCGTCGTGCCGTCGCCGTTCACGTCGGCGTTGCTGATCGGGCAGCCCGGATACGTCGTCGCATACGCGGCCGGATCGATCAGCGCCAGCACGAACGCGTCGATGTCGCCGTTGTCGACCAGCCCGTCGCAATTGGCGTCCGCCGGCAAGCCCGCTTCGCAGACCAGCGCCGGTCCGGTCAGCCGCACGTTGTCCACGTGCCAGCCGCGGAAGTTGTTCATGTAATCGTTCATCGTGTCGAAGCGCCATTCGAGCCGCCCGGTCTGGCCGGCCCGCAGGTTCAGCGTGAATGTCTGCGTGCGGCTGGTCGAATGATCGGTGAACCATTCGAGCGGCGCCTGCGTGCCCGACACCCACCAGAGCTGCGCCTGGTCGTCGTCGCCATACTCGCCGTCCCCGTATTCCGTGTCGAGCGCCGAACAGAACGTCAGCGTCAGCGACTGGCCGGCCTGTAGCGCCGGCAGCGCGATCTGCGGAGAGCGCAGCACTCCGCTGACGCGCGATCCGATGTTGAAGCTGCACAGCCCGTCCTGCCCGAAATACGCGCGGCCGCCGCCGCCGCACGAGCCCAGCGGCGCGCACGACGACGTCACGTGCCAAAGCCCCGTCGCGCTCCAGCCGGCCGGCAGCCCGCTCTCGAAGTCGGCCGCCAGCAGATCGACCGTCTCGAACGTGCCAACGCGCATCGTGTAGTAGCCCGTCGGTGCGTTCGGCGGCAGCGTGACCGTCGTGCCCGCGTCGCCCTGCACGGAAAAATAGAATTGCGGCGTGTCCGTGCATTGCAGCGGTGGAAGAGTGCCCGTGTAGTCGTCGCCGCCCGCGTGAATCAGCGGAATGGGCTCGAAATTCCCGCCCGCCGATCGCCGCAGCCAGAGCGTCTCCGAACCCGCAGCGATCTGCTCTTCTCCGCCGACGATGCGCACGCCCAGCGGGAATGCCTCGCCCGGAGGAACCTGCTGCGGCAGCGCCGTCGGCAGCGTGATTTGCAGCGGCGCCGCGGGCGAATAAAGAACCTTGCCCGTCGCGCCGCCCAGCCAGTAGCGCCCCGCCGGCCGCAGATGAACGGTCGAAAACGCCTCCTCGTACTGGTTCAGCGTCGTCCGCGTCCACGTCGCGCCGCCGTTGGTCGAGCGCTTGATGAAGTAGCGATACGTGCTGTTGTCATAGCCGACCACCATCAGGTCGGCCGTCGTGTTCATCTCGATGTCGAAGTAAGTCTCGTTCTGCGGGTGCGTCTGCGCCGTCCACGTCACGCCGCCATTGGTCGTCTTGGCCATGTACCCCCACCAGCCGACCGCCCAGCCGTTGTTGGCATCCTTGAATTCGATGTCGCTCAGGTAATACACGTCGCCCGGCAGCCCGACCGCCGTCCACGTTTGCCCGTCGTCGAACGAGCGATGAACGACCGAGCCGCCCGTCGCGGCCCATACGCGCCCGCCCTCGGTGTCGATCGCGACGATCGAGCCGATCGGACCTTCGACCGGATACCACAGAACGCCGCCGTCGTACGTGCGATAGACGCTGCTGTTGCCGTAGAAACCGCCGATCCAGCCGTTGTAGCGGTCCGTGAACCGGACGGTGCGAATCTCATAGTTCGGCGCGAAGTCCGCATACGGATAGCCATAGTTGAACCACGTCTCGCCGTTGTCCTCCGTGCGGAACAGAATCCCGCCTGACCCGCCTGTGACGATGAAGTCGCGATCGACCATCGCCACCGCCCGCAGCCCCTCCTCGCGGCCGAACACGATGCCGGTCTCGCGCAGCCGCTGCACTTCCCAATGCGCGCCGCGGTCGCGCGTCAGGAAGACGAACCCGCGATGCGTCACCGCCGCGCCGTAGTCCTCGTCCGTAAACGCAATGTCCATCACTTCGTCGCCGCAGCCGTTGTTCAGCAGATCCCACGTGAGCCCGCCGTTCGTCGTGCGATACGCCAGGCCATTGGCGCCCACCACCCAGCCGTTCTGATCGTCGTAGAACGAAATGGCCCAGTTCGCGGGCAACACGCCGATCCCCACGATCACCTGCTGCCATGAATATCCCAGGTCATAGCTCATCCAGATGTCGCCCACGCCGCTGACGGCGCCGAGCGTCTGCGTCTGGCCGGCCCGCGCGATCTCCGACGCCCCGCTCGAAATCGAGCCCAGCGCCGCGGCATACCACGTCAGCCCGGCGTCGTCCGAGCGATACACGTCGAAGCCGACCAGCGCCAGTGCCGTCGCGTCGTCGATCCACAGCACGTCGTTGGCGCCCTGATCGAGCACCACCGTCCACGTGGCGCCGCCGTCTTCAGTGCGATAGATGCCGCCGTCGTTGTACGGCGTCACGCGGATGCCGCAGGCCAGCCCCACGTTTTCATCGCGAAAGTCCATGCCGAACACGATCGGCGCGTCGGGATAGCCGCATCGCAACTGCCACGACAGTCCACCGTTCGACGTGTGCGTGAATGCGCCGTTGTAGCCGGCGTACCCGCTGGTCGGCGTGATGAAGTCGAGCGCCCGCACCGAGCCGGCCAGCATCCCCGGCATCGGCGACCACGTCGTCCCGCCGTCCGTCGTCCGGTAAGCGTCCGTGTTGTTGCCGGCGATGTACCCGTGCTGCGCGTCGAAGAAATGAATCGTGTAGAACGGATCCGTGCTGTAGCCCGTCGCCATGCGCGCGGTCCACGTCGTCCCCGCGTCGAACGTCTCGAGCAGGTGGTGGTTGTCGCCGACGATGAATCCGTGCGTCGGCGACGTAAACGCGACGCCGCCGAGATTCCGCCCCGTCGGGCTCGGCGATTGCGTGATGAACTGCGCCGCGGCGTGCGGCGCGACGGCGAAGAGGGCGAACAGGCTGAGCGCGAGAATCCGGCGAGCGGCGGAACAGACCGTCCGGTGCATGGGGGCTCCTTGTTGTTGAGAGGCGGAGGGGGCGCGGTTGTGTCCTGATACCGAATTCAGACACCTCAAGCGCCCCCGTGCAGTGGCTCGCAGGGGGATGTGTCTGGCACGCGGCGTGCCACGCGACGTGAACCGCAGATGTGCCCGTGCCGCTGCCGCAGCGGGCTTTGCGGGATGGATAGACGGGTTATCGCCACGGGAACTGCGCGAAATCACGCACGCAAACTGCGTAATTTCACGCAGCAGGCAGTGCCGTAGGCGGCACAGGACACGCAGACGGGTCGCCCTTCGTGGTGGGCTTGAGATCCGAACCCACCACGCAAGTGGTGGGTTCCGATCCTCCCCATCCCACCGCTCGCGCGGCGTGCTCGCACTTCATCATTCAGCACTCAGCATTCATCATTCAGCGTTCAGCATTCAGCATTGCCCTATCAGGCACTGCACAAACGCGTCAATGTCGCCGTTATCGACGCTCCCGTCTCCATTCATGTCGGCGTTGGAGAGCGAACACTCCGGATACGCGGCCGCATACCCGCTCGCATCGAGCAGCGCCAGCACGAACGCATCGATGTCACCGTTATCGACCGCGCCATCGCAATTCATGTCCCCAAGCGCACATGCCGGCCCCACGCGCGCCCAATACGCCGAAACGCGCCCGTCCGCCGTCGTGCCGTCGCCGCCGACAACCAGCTCGCCGCCAAACAGCGACAGCGCGCGCACCGCCGGGCTGTAATACTGATCCCCGCCGCCGACACCGCCCGACAGCGCCCGCCACGACGTTCCGTTCCACGCCGCAATGTGCTCCACGACGAGCGAATCAACCATCGTGAACCCGCCGCCCGCGATCAACTCGCCGCGATACTCCCCCAGCGTCAGCACGCCCGCAAAGTCGGGGTAGTTCCCGCCGCTCGTCCCGCCACCCAGCTCGTGCCACGCGCCGCCGTCCCACGACGCCAGATTCGCGGCCGGCCCGCCGCCCGCGCTGCCAAAGCGCCCGCCGGCAATCAGCAGCGAGTCGTATACCGCCAGCGCGCGTATCGAGCTGAACCCATCGCCGATACCCGCGCCGAGCGCGTGCCACGCGCCGCCGTCCCAGCGCGCGATGTTCGTCGCCGGCTGGCCGCCCGCCGTGAAGAAACTACCCGCCGCGATCAGCTCGCCGTTGTAAACCGCCAGCGCATGCACGTACCCGGGAATCCCCGAGCCGAGTGATCGCCAGCTCTCTCCGTTCCACGCCGCGACGCTGCCCACCACCAACCCGTCGGCCCGCGTAAAGTACCCGCCCGCAATCAGCTCGCCGTCGTACATCGCCAGCGCGCGAACGAACGGCGTAATCGACGTCGTGCTTGTCATTCCCGCGCCGAGCCCTCGCCAGCTCGTTCCATTCCACGCTGCAATGCAACTGGCGCTCTGCGCCCCCGCGCTCTGAAAGTACCCGCCCGCAATCAGCTCGTTGTCGTACTCCCCGATCGCTCCCACGTATGGCGCGAGTTGCGACGACGCCGCCACACCCGTATCCAGCGGGCGCCACGTCTGGCGATCCCAGCGCGCGATCCGGCTGGCGTTCGCGTCCCCCGCCCGCGTAAACAGCCCGCCCGCGATCAACTCGCCGCCGAATGTCCCCAGCGCCGTAACGCCCGCGTTCATCCCCGCGCCCAGCGCGTCCCACGCGGATCCGCTCCAACGCGCGATGTTCAGCACGCTTTCCGTCCCCGCCGAAGTAAACAGCCCCGCCGCGTACAAATCGTCCCCGATCGCCGATAGCGCAAACACGCCCGGAAACGGCGACGGACCGACGCCGCCGCCCAGCGCCTCCCACGTCGAGCCGTTCCACGCCGCGACGCCGTTCGCCGAAACGCCGCCCGCGCTCGAAAACGCCCCGCAAGCGATCAGCCGGCCGTTGTAGATCGCGAAGTCGTATGGATATCCGTTCAGCCCGGCACCCAGGCTCCGCCATGTCGTGCCGTCCCACCGCGCGATGTGATTCACCGGGCTTCCGCCGGCCACGTCGATCTCGCCGCCGGCGATCAACTCGCCCCCATACTCGATCAGCGCATGCACGAATCCATCGTCGCCATCAACGCCCGAACCGAGCGGGGACCAGTCGAATCCGTCCCACCGCGCCACGTTTCCGGCAAAACCGCCGCCCGCAACGAGCGATCCGTTGTACACCGTCAGCGAGGTGATCGAGCTGCCCGGCACATCGCCCAGCGTGTGCCAGTTCGATCCATCCCAGCGCGCGATGCCCGGCACGCTCTCGCCGCCGGCCGTCGAGAAAAAACCGCCCGCGATCAGTTCGCCGTTAAAGACAGTCAGCGCCTGCACGCCGCCGTTCATCCCCGTTCCCAGCGGCGACCAGCTTTCGCCGTCCCAGCGCGCGATGTGGCTCGCGCTCGCGCCGCCCGCGGTCGAAAATTCGCCCGCCGCGATCAGGCAATTGTCGTAAACCGCCAGCGCCCGCACGCCCGTGTAATACGGCGTCGCCGGCCCCATCCCCACGCCCAGCGCGTGCCACGCCGCGCCGTCCCACGCCGCGACGTTGTTCGCAACCACGTCGCCCGCGACCGTGAACGACCCGCCCGCGATCAGCAGCGCCGGCTGCGGACCGTCGCCGTCGGCGTCCCACGCGACCAGCGCGTTGACCGCGCCGTCCAGCCCCGCGGCGCCGTCGCCGTCGCGCCACGCAAACGCGCACTGCGCCGCGGCGCGCGCCGGCCACGCGAGCGCCGGCACAAGTAGAGCGATCT
>CAZHIE010000130.1:0-5049 GCA_964532435.1 uncultured Planctomycetales bacterium | reverse complement strand
CACTGCGCCGCGGCGCGCGCCGGCCACGCGAGCGCCGGCACAAGTAGAGCGATCTCCAGCGCCGCGCCGACCCGCCTGCGATGCGTGAGCATGAAGCCTCCGTGTTCCAAGAATGGCTCATCCGGTGCAGCCGCTGCTCGACCGCTGCATTCTATCCGCGCGCCCCGCGGCCACCGCCAATTCCGCCAGTAGGCGATTCCCCCATTACGCGATTCCCCCATTAAGCATGAATGTGAAGTCTGTGAATGCCCCGCAGCCGAATTGGAGGGCAGCCGCCCTCGGCTGCATTCCGGGATTGGACCGCAGCCGCCCTCGGCTGCATCCTTATCCGATCAGGGCTTCCGGAGGAGACCGACCGAAGGCCGGCCCCCCAGAACCTCCGCCCAAGCTGGACCGCAGCCGCCCTCGGCTGCATTTTTGGGTTCCGATCGGAGAGACTCGAACCGGGCGCTCTTTCCGAGCCCGCGTGTCCTCACGCGGGTTTTTGATTTCTGACTTCTGATTTCTGACTTCTAACTTCTGAATTCTGACGCTCTGTCCTATCGCGCCCCTGCCTCCCTGCGGCGGCGCGCCAAACCCGCCGCCAGCGCTCCCACCGCCGCCAGCGCGCCCGTCCCCGGCTCCGGCGTCGGCACGATCTCCAGCCGCGTCCCGCTCATCACGCGCCGCCGCGTCTCAAACTGCGCGTCGCCCGCGCGATACAGCCAGCCATAATCCCCCAGAAAATCGTCATTCACAAACAGCGTCCACATCCCGTTCGGCGCTTCGCCGTTGAACGCGCTCAGCGCCGCCTCCGGCACAAACTCGCCGCGAAACGGCGGTGTCCCGTCCGCAATCGGCGGAATCGGCCCGCCCCCGCCCACGTCCGACAGCTTCGTGTCGTCGAAATTGTGAAATTGCGGCACGCCGCCGCGGTGCAGCACAAGCTGAACCAGTGTCGCGCTGGGCGACAGAAGCTGAATGTCCAGGTCTTCCGTCCACGTATGCACAATGTCCAGATACACGTGCACCCGCGCGATGTTCGCCGGAATCCCCGCCGCCGTGAACGTGAAAATCGACGCCCCGCTCGTGCGGTTCGCATTCGTCGGCACGCGCCCGCCCGCGTCCACGTTGATGATCGTCGCCAGCGCCGGCGCACACGAGCCCAGCAGCAACGCCAGAACCGAGAGCACGGCGGAACCCCGCCGCCCGCTGTCGCAGTGCATAGAGATCACTTCAGGCTCCTTTCATCCTCAGCCACGGCCGGACCAGCGCGATTCCGCCAGCCCGACCGGAAAAACTCTCATTCGGCAATTACCACGTCCACGAGAAGTACCGCTCGATCCCGCCGATCGCGATCGGATCGTTCCCATTGCGCCGTCGCGTCGTGAAGCCAACGATTACTTCGCTCCCGTCCGGCGCCCACGGACCGGCCACCGCCGCCGCATTCGTCCACACCACCGCGCCCCCTGGATTCAGCCGCCGCACTTGATAATCCCCCGCCGCCGTCGGACGCCCGAGAAACAGCCGCCCGTCCGGCGACCACGCGCACTCGCCGCGATACGGCGCGCCCGCCGGCGGACCGGGAATCGTGTGCGCCACACCGCCCGGCTCCGGAACCGCCAGCAGCGCGCCGCCGTCGCCGTTCGCCTGACCCGTGATCTCGCACGGCTGCGCCGGATTCACCGTCAGGTCGGCATACAGCAATCCGGCGTAGAACTGCGCATTGTCCGGCCGCGCGGTCTCATACGGCCGCCACCAGAATTTGTGGTTGGCCGGCGCCGCGGCCCCACGTGCGAAAACGATGTTGTTGCGCCAGATCTCGACCTGCGCGTTGTCGAACGGGAACCCGGCGCAGTCCGCGTCCGCGATCGTCCACGGAATCATCAGCGTCTCGTTCGGCAGCACGGCCAGCGGAATGCGATCCCAGATGTGTCCGCGGGCCGGCGGGCTGATGATCTGAAAATCCGCGTCCGTCTCGATGTTGTATCGCCAGATCTGGTTCCGCACGTCGCCGTTGAATTGCGTGCCGCTCGGAGAGATCGCGGCCGAATACGACGTCGCCCGGTCGATGTTGTACGTCTTGATGACCGTCGTGCGGAACAGGAACGAGCGCCGCGTGCCCGGATCCTGCCGCACCTCGCCGACCGTCACGTCCCACGGGTTCGGATTGCCCGTCGGAATGATCAGCAGGCGCGACGTTCCCGTCCACGCCTGGTCGTTCGTGATCGTGCCGCGATCCACCATCAGCCGCCGCACCGCCGCGCCCAGCTTCAGCGTGTTCCAGTCGAGATTCGCGCCGTTCGTGTCCGTCGTGCGGATCGGAAAGCTCGTCTCGATCAGCCGCTGCTTCACCGCCGCGGGCGTCAGCGTGCCGTCCAGCGAGAACAGCGTCGCGGCGCTGCCCGTCACCATCGGCGTCGCCGCCGACGTGCCGCCGAACGACGTGTACCACTGCGCGCCGATCTGAAATCGCCGGCCGTTCGCGACCGTGCTCGCCGTGAACATCTCGCGCCCGCCCGGCGCGGCCAGGTGAACCACCGCATCCACCGCGCCGCCCGCCACGCGCGTGCCCCAATTAGACGCCGACGTCGCCTCCAGCACGCCGTCCACCCAGCGCTCGTCGTCGCGGTAGAAGAAGTTCGGCGCGTTCGCGTCGCGCATCCCGATGATCGCGCCGACCGTGATGACGTTCGACAGCGTGCCCAGCGAGGCGCCCACGTAATTGCCGTTGTCCAGCGCGCCGTCGCCGTCCACGTCCTCGCCCGCGTCGAGCGTGTTGTTCAAGTTGAAATCTTCAAAAGGGGTAATCTCGCCGCCGTTGAACGACGCCGGGTCGAGCCCTTCGTTCCCCGCCGCCACGCACAAGAGCAGTTGCGTGCGATAGCGATTCAACTCGCGCGCCAGCTTCCTCAGCGATATGCGAATGATGTTGCGGTCCGCGTGCGTCGCGGGATTCACCGGCCGCGGCTGGCCCCAGCTTGCGTTGAGCACCTTGCAGCCGGTGATCGCCGCCGCGTTGATCGCCGGCAGAAAGTCGGTCAGCGTGTACGTGTCGCCCGCCTCGCCGGGCTCGGTCGGAAAATTGCCGGAGCCGCCGCGATGAATCTGCATCGTATACGGAATTCGGTCGCTGCCCGCGATGACCCCGCAAATGCCCCGATCGGTGCCGTTGATGATCCGCCCCTGCTCCGCGCCGATGATGCTGCAAACGGCCGTGCCGTGCCCCCCGCCCGCCGCCGGGTCGCCGCGGTTGTACGGCTGCTCCACCAGCACCGTCGGAAGCTCGACCTCGTCGCCGGCGATCGTGTAGCGGATCGTCGGCACGGCCGGCGCGATCTGCGTCAGCGTCACGCCCGTGAATTCGGCATGCGCCTGATCGCAACCGGTGTCGACGACCGCCACGTGAACCGTGTCCGTCGGCGGGCGGAAGCGCTCGATCAGGTTCCACGCCGCCGGCGCCTGAATGCGGTCCGTGTGCCACGCGCCTTCACGCCCTTGCTGCCAACTGACGTTTGCGCCCGCCGCCACCACCTCGCGATAACGGCTGTTCACGTTGTCGGCCGGCGCGAAGCGCACCTGCTTCAGCTCCAGCGCCATGTCGGGCGAAACCTCGCGTATGCGCTTGTCCTGCGCGACCGCGTCCAGCAGCTCGTGCAGCGCGGCATGATCTTTCGGCGCGTCCGCGAGCTCGAAGAAGTACGAATTCGACGGGCCCGAGAAGCCGAACAGCCGCCCGCCGAATTTCCAGCCGATCTCCAGCGCATCCTCGAAGCCGAGAAAGTCGTGCAATTCGAGGATCAGCCGGTTCTTCACTAGCAGCACGCCGCCATCCGGCGACTCGATGATGTCCGGCGGCAGTGTCGGCGTCGCAAACGGCGCCACCAAGCGCAGCGCGTCGGCCGAAGTGGCGACCGGCAACGCGCCGAGCGCTGCCGCCCGCGCCGGACCGTCCAGCTCGACAAAGTCTTCCACGGCGGCGCCGAGCACCACGCGAACCGGCCCGGCCGTCGCGCCGATCGGCACGGCCACGACGATCTCGTCGGCCGCGTGCTTGTCGACCCACGTCGAAGGCATGTCGCCGCCGAACACGACCGTCGCGTCTTTGTCCGACCCCAGGTTCGCCCCACGAATTCGGATCAGCGACCCAACGCCCGCCACGGTCGGCTCGATCGAGTGAATCGCCGGCGAAGCGTCGCGCGCGGGCGCCGCCGCCTTTCCCGCGGCGCGATCCGCGCCGGCCGCCGGCAGCGCAAGCACAAACAAACACGCGGTCGCGACGCCGAGCGCAGAGATTGGGCGCAGTCGCAGAATTGGGAGCATCGTTCGTTCCTCCTCCATCGGTTCGATTCGTCAGCTCGCGGCGCGGATCGTCAGACCCATCCTGCATGGACAGGGTGCGCGCGGCCCGGCGCGCCGGTCGCAGGTCAGCCGATCGAGTTTGTACGAATGGACAAGGCGAATTGTCGCGAAAACGCCCCGACTTCGTCAAGTGGAACTGCGCGGGCGGCTAACTCGCGCGAAACTGCCGAGCCGATGTGCCGCCCGGCCCGACCCGCAGCCGGATTTCACGCAGGCAGCGCGGACAGCGGCCCTGATAATGATCGGACTGGGGATCGCGATACACGCGCTCATAGACGCCGCAGCATTCGAACAGAATGCCCACGTACGGGCGCGCGTGCGGCGCGGGCGCATCGCACGCCTCGCCGACAACGATGTCAATCGGCCGCCGATCGGGCATCGCAAGGCTCTCCGCCGGGCTTCTATGCGCATCGGCCGGCGTCTCGCGCGTCTTTAGCGCCAACGAATCATCCGAACCCCTCAAGCCAGTGAGGGGCCCGCGGGAATGCTGAATGCCGAATGCTGAATGCTGAAGTAAGAACATCCGAACCCCTCACGCCAGTGAGGGGCCAGCGGGAGGGAACAGGGAACAGGGAACAGGGAAATCCGAACGCCTCACGCCAGTGAGGGGCCAGCGGGAGGGAACAGGGAACAGGGAAATCCGAACGCCTCACGCCAGTGAGGGGCCAGCATATGGACCGCAGCCGCCCTCGGCTGCATTCTGCCTCA
>CAZHIE010000129.1:0-12327 GCA_964532435.1 uncultured Planctomycetales bacterium | reverse complement strand
ACGCTTACGCACCGGCGGGACGCCGATGCTCCCCCGTAGACCGGTCGGCGACCGGCCCCCCAACGTCAACCGAGCCCATCCTGAACCTGCCTCGCTGCTCGGTTGCAATTCGCCGCGCAGGCCGCCAAACTGCGCCGCCGGTCGGAATCGGGCCGGACGGCCCTGTCTGTCCTCGTCGCAGCGACGCAAGCGCAGTCCGGAGCATCGATGGATCCGCAAGCCCCCCTTTCGCCGCAACCCGCCAGCACAGAGCACCGCCCGTACGTTTCGCCGCAGACGGTAATGCCGGAATTCACGCTGCGGGCGCTGCTGGTCGGGGCGGCTCTGGGAATCGTCTTCGGGGCGTCCTCGCTCTACCTCGTGCTGAAAGTCGGCATGACGGTCTCCGCGTCGATCCCCGTCGCGGTGCTCGCCATCACGCTCTTCCGCGCCGTCTCGCGCATGTTCGGAATGCGCTCGACCACGGTCCTCGAAAACAACATCGTGCAGACGGCCGGCTCGGCTGGCGAATCGATCGCGTTCGGCGTGGGCGTGACGATGCCGGGCATCATGCTCCTGGGCTTCGACATGGAGCTGACCCGCGTAATGATCGTCTCGCTGCTGGGCGGCCTGCTCGGCATTCTGATGATGATTCCGCTTCGTCGGGCGTTCATCGTGCGGCTGCACGGCCGGGCGGGCGAGCCGGGCAAGCTGCTGTATCCCGAGGGCACGGCCTGTGCGCAGGTGCTGATTACCGGCGACAAGGGCGGCGCCGGCGGCGGGACTGTGTTCATCGGCTTCACGCTGGCCTTCCTGCACAAGATCGTGACGGAAGGCATGAACGTGCTGAAGCTGTCGTACGAGCGGGTCGTGCCGGGGTTCAATCGGGCGACCAACGTGTCGGCGGACTTTCAGTCGGAATTGCTGGGCGTCGGATACATCATCGGCCCGCGCACCGCGTCGATCATGATGGCCGGCGCGGTGATGGGCTGGATGATCGTCGTGCCGCTGATCTTCGAATTCGGGCAGCATCTGACCGCGCCGCTCGCGCCGGCCACCGTGTTGATCAAGGACATGTCGCTCGGGCAGATGCGCTCGAACTACATGTACTTCATCGGCGCCGGCTGCGTCGCCGCGGCGGGGATCATCAGCATGTTCCGCACGATGCCGATGATTGTCCGCTCGCTGGCCGGCGGGTTGGCAAACCTCGGCGGCGGCAGGCGCGGCGGGGGCGAGACGCCGCGCACGGAGCGCGACCTGTCGATGCTGTTCGTATTCGGCGGATCACTGCTGCTGCTGATGCTCCTGGCGCTCTTCCTCCAGAGCGAGCTGGGCTGGACTTCGGCGCTGCTGGGGGCCGGGCTTGTGCTCCTGTTCGGTTTCCTCTTCGTGACGGTTTCATCGCGCTTGACCGGCGAAATCGGCTCGACGTCGAACCCCATCTCAGGCATGACGATCGCCACGCTGCTGCTGACCGCCCTCATATTCCTGACCATGAAAATGACCAGCCCGGTGGAGCGCGTCCTGGCGCTCTCCATCGCCGGCGTCGTATGCATTGCCGCGTCGAACGGCGGAACCACCTCGCAGGATCTGAAGACCGGCTTTCTCGTCGGCGCCACGCCGCGCCTCCAGCAATGGGCGATCATCATCGGCGCGCTCACCTCCGCCCTCGTCATCGGCGGAACGCTGCTGCTGTTCAACTCGGCCGGCACGGTGTACAGCCAGAAGGATCTGCCGACTGTCAATCTCAAGGAGCAGTTGCCGGCCCTGACGGAAACGATGTCGCACGAGGGCGCGACGTACCACGTCTGGCGGCCGACGGCCGAGGCGAACCCGGGCGTCGTCCCCGGCAAGTATCTCGTCGACGACGCCGGCGCGGTGCGCTATCTGGTTGATCCGGCCATCACGGGGCGCCTCACGAAGCGCGACGACGGCAGCGACGTGAAGATGAAATTCGACGCGCCCAAGACGCAGGTGATGGGCGTGATTCTCAACGGCGTCCTCGGCGGCACGATGAACTGGGCGCTGGTGCTCATGGGCGCGCTGATCGCCGTCGTACTCGAGCTCTGCGGGTTGTCGGCGTTGCCCTTCGCTGTCGGCGTTTACGTGCCGATGGGCGTAACCACGCCGATTTTCCTGGGCGGGCTCGTTCGCTGGACGGTGGAAAAGGTCGGCGCGGCGCGGAAGCGGCACGCACCCGCCGCGAGCCTGGCCGAGAGCGAAAGCAGCCCCGGCGTCCTGCTGGCATCAGGGTACATCGCGGGCGGCACGCTTGCGGGCGTGGTGCTCGCATTCCTCGAATTCGGTCCGACGCTGAAAAAAGCGCTCGACTATTCCACTTCGGTCGCCGGGACATTCCTGGTTCAGGAAACGACCGCCTGGGCGGTGTTCGCCGGGCTGATGCTGCTGATGCTGGTGTGGGGAATGCGCCGCAGCACCACGCCGCCGGCGCCGCAACCGGCGTTTCCGGCGGACCCGCGCGGGCAGCGGCCACAATGAGCCGGAGGACGGTGGAGCGCGCGTCGCCGGGCTGTCCGCGCCGCGCGACCCGACAGCCATGATCGCCGCGTACGCGCTCCACGCCATGCCGATCATCATCGCCGCGCTCTGCGTGCTGGCGATCGCATATCGCTATTACAGCGCGTTCCTCGCCGCCCGCGTCCTCGTGCTCGACGACGCACGCGTCACCCCCGCCCATCGCATGAACGACGGCCAGAACTATCACCCCACCAACAAGTGGGTGCTCTTCGGCCACCATTTCGCCGCCATCTCCGGCGCCGGGCCGCTCATCGGTCCCGTGATCGCCGCGCAGTTCGGCTGGTTGCCCAGCTACCTGTGGCTGCTCATCGGCGTCGTGCTAGGCGGCGCGGTGCAGGACTTCGTCATTCTGGTCGGCTCGATGCGCCGCAACGGCCGCTCGCTGGCCGAGATCGCCCGGCAGGAGCTTGGCGCATTCGGCGGCATGGTCACGGCGCTGGCGATTCTGTTCATCGTCATCATCGCGCTGGCGGGGCTGGGCTCGGCGGTCGTGAACGCGCTGGCAGAGAGCCGCTGGGGCGCGTTCACCATCGCCTGCACAATCCCCATCGCGCTCCTGATGGGCTGGTACATGTACATCTTCCGCAAGGGCGCGGTGCTGGAGGCGTCGGCCATCGGCGTCGCCCTGCTGCTCGCCGCGGTGTACTTCGGCCAATTCGCCCAGACGCAGCCGTGGGGCGCGTGGTTTCGGCTCAGCCGCGAGGGCATCGTCATCGCGATGGCGGCATACGGCTTCATCGCCAGCGTACTGCCGGTCTGGCTGCTGCTCTGCCCGCGCGACTACCTCAGCGCGTTCATGAAGATCGGCACGATCATCCTGCTCGTCGTCGGCGTGATCATCGTCAACCCGGCGATCCGCCTGCCCGCGGTGAGCGAGTTCGCCTGGAGCGGCGACGGCCCGATCGTAGCGGGTAAGGCCTTCCCGATGGTGTTCATCACGGTGATGTGCGGCGCGATCAGCGGCTTTCACGCGCTCGTTTCAAGCGGAACCACTCCGAAGATGATCGCGGCCGAGTCGCACGCCCGGCCGATCGGCTTCGGCTGCATGCTGATCGAGAGCCTGGTCGGAATCCTGGCCCTGATCGCCGTCGCCGGGCTGGAGCGTGACGATTACTACCTCATCAACACGTCCGCCGCCGTCGCCGCGAAATACGACTTCCGCGCCGTCGAGCTGCACGACCTCGAGCACGCGATCGGCGAGCGCCTGCACGACCGGCCGGGCGGCGCGCCGACGCTGGCGGTCGGCATGGCCCGCATTTTCTCGAGGCTGCCGCTGATGAGCAGCGAGGGCGTGATCGCGCTGTGGTATCACTTCGCGATCATGTTCGAGGCGCTGTTCATCCTCACGACAATCGACACCGGGACGCGCATCGCCCGCTTCCTGCTTCAGGAATTCCTCGCGCGGCTGACGTTCGCGGGCGGCTTCATGCGCCGCTTCGAGCAGACAAGCTGGTGGCCGGGCGTGTTCATCAGCACCGCGCTGATCGTCCTGGCCTGGGGCGGCTTCCTCTACAGCGGCAGCTTCCGCACGATCTGGCCCATGTTTGGAATCGCCAACCAGATGCTCGCCGCCATCGCAATGGCGGTCGCGACGACGCTGATCGTCCGCGCCGGGCGCGCCCGCTACATGTGGGTGACGGCGATTCCGGCGCTGTGGGTGCTGTTCACCACGACGGCCGGCGGGTTCACGCAGATACGGCTGACGTTTTGGCCGATGGCGACGCGGGAGGATGCGCCGCCGGCCGACGTGATCAAGGGCTGGCTGAATCTCTCGCTGATTCTCGTGATGATCGCGTGCGCGGCGATTATCGTGTTTCGATGCGCGCGGATCTGGTGGAGCGCGCTGCGCAACCCGCCGCCGCTCGGAGTGCCGGGCGTGATCGCGGAGGTCGCGTAGCACGGACGATTGTGGCGCGCCGTTCTACCGCGCGCTGCCGCGCGAAGGAGGCTGCGAAATGCGTGTCTTGTTGCGTTGGACTGTGACAGCGGCAATGGTGCTTTCGCTCGCCCTGCCCGCGTGGGGCTGGGGCGCTCACGGGCATCGCACGATCACGCGGCTGGCGCTCGAAGCCCTGCCGCCCGAAGCGCCCGCGTGGCTGCGCGACCCGGCGATCCGCGACCGCATCGTGTTTCAATCGAACGAGCCGGACCGCTGGCGAAGCTGGGACGCCACCGTCCTCCACCACGAAAACAAGCCCGATCACTACCTCGACGCCGAGTTGCTCGGCCAGTTCGGCCTCACGCTCGAAACCGTCCCCCGCCTGCGCAGCGAGTATTTGCGAGCGCTCATCATCGCCAAGCACACGCATCCCGAGTCGGTCGATCCGTACGACGCGAAGGACGACCCGGACCGCACAAAGGAGTGGCCCGGCTTCGTGCTGCACGCCATCGCCGAGCACTACGCGAAGCTCCAGTCGGCGTTCAATCAGGTGCGCGTACTCGAGGCGCTGGCCGACCCGTCCCGCGCGGCGCAGCTCGAACAGGCCCGCGCCAACGCGATCTATCACATGGGCATGCTCAGCCACTTTGTCGGCGACGTGGCCCAGCCGCTGCACACAACGCGCCATTTCAACGGCTGGGTGGGCGAAAACCCCAGGGGCTACACGACCGACTCGCGCTTTCACTCCTATATCGACACGGGCGTGGTCGAGCACCACAAGCTCACGGCCGACGCGCTTCGGGCGCGCGTTCACGTGATAGACAAGATCAACGTGCAGGATCCGTGGGACGACGTGCTGGCATACTTCAAGCGCTCGCTCGCGCAGGTCGAGCCGCTCTACGCGCTCGAAAAGAGCGGCGCGCTAAAGGAGGCGGCGGGGAAGGAGATGATCTCCGAGCGATTGGCCGATGCGTCGTCGTTCCTGGCGGGGATGTACTGGTCGGCGTGGCGCTCGGCCGCTCCGTCGCCGAAACAGAAGGCGGATTTTCTGCGCTACGATGCCTCGCCGCTGTCGGGCGCGGGCGCAGGAGCGGGCGCGGGCGCAGGAGCGGACGCGGCCGCTGGCGTGGGCGCAGGCGCGGGGGATTCGGCGCCGGCCTCGGCGCCGGCGGCGACGCCGTGAAGAGCGCGTAGCGTCGGACCTCCGCGTCCGACGCCGTGTCGATCCGAGCCGCGACCGTCATCGAGCGCGACGTATTGATCCGAGCCGCGAGCGTCAGCGAGCGCGACGTCCGGCGCTAGGTCCTGCCGAATTTGCGCGCGGGCCTGCCTGCTCTTGCACCCGCAACATCTCCGCACGCTCCGCTCGATTACGCTCGCGGCTCGGAGCGTAGCGCTTCGCTGCGAGCGAAATGGATCGCGCGCAGCGTCGGACGCAGAGGTCCGACGCTACCGGGGCAGCTCAGATCGCGGCGCGCCCGCCGACATGTCGCTTGCGAATCGCGCGTGCGCGGCCGACAATTCCGCCGTACGCCCGCGCCGCCGGCGGTCGCGCAACGGTTGTCGTTCGGCACTGATTTTCGCGCGCAGGTTGTCGCCCGGCGCTGATGCTCGCGCGCCGTTTTCATGCGACGCCGGTCGCCGCGAGCCAAATGCGAGCACGTGCATGCCGCTTCGCATCCGCTGTCCCCATTGCCGAAACGCGGTGAGCGTGCCCGACGATTCGGCCGGCGAGTCCGTGCCCTGCCCCGCATGCCGGCAGACCGTGCTCGTGCCAATCCCCGAGCGTGAAATCGCCGTCGCAGTGCCGACCGTCCGCACATGCCCACACTGTCGCGCCGAGCTCTCGCCCACGTCGACCGTCTGCCAGCGCTGCTTTCTCGACTTGCGGACCAAGCGCCGGGTCTCCTTCTCCCGGAGGTTGCGTCTCGGCTCGCGCGGCGCGTGGGCCGTCCTGCTCAGCGCGCTCGCGCTCCTCGCCGCCGCCGCCACGACCAGCGTCGTGCTCGTGCAACGCCACTTCGACAGGCTGGCGCGCGAGGCGCACGCAGCCGGTCTTGCCGCCGATCTCCGCGCGAGAACGCCCACGCCGCCGGACGCGATCTCGCTTTCGAGCCGCCTGCTCGCGTCGCCGGGACCGCGCGAGCGCGAACAGGCCGCGCGCGAGCTGCGCCTGGCCGGCCCGGCCGCGATGCCAGCGCTGAGCCGGCAGCTCGCAGGCGCGGCGCGCGAGGGCGCGGAGCGCGTGCGAGTCGAAAACCAGCTTTCGGCCATCGACGTTCTCTCGGCCGTGCTGGGCGAGGCGCGGTCGGCCGACGCGCCGGCGGGCGTCGTGCGGGAGGTTCTGTCCGATCTGGCGAATCTCGATTCTTCGCCGCAACTGGCTTCTGCGGCGCTTCGCGCGCGCGCGCTGCTGGGCGATGCGCGCGCCGCGGCCCCGCTGTCCGTCCGCTGGCAGGCCGCACTGCGGAACGCGCTCCTGCTCGAACGAGTCGCCGAGCTGACCACCGCGCCGCCAGAGTCGCCCTTTCGCCGAATCGCGTCGCAGCACTGGCAGCAGGCCGAGCGCCTGGCCGACGGGCTGCGGCAGCTCGTGCATTCCCCGGAGTCGCGCGTGCTGGACGAGATTCTGCCCGATTACTGGGAAAGCTGGCGCTGGCTCGGGCAGGTGCGGGCGGAGCGCTTCGCCACCGAGCTGTTCGAGCTGGCCCAACCGGGGCGGCGCGACGGCGGCGCGCGGCTCAATCCATCCGACGAGACCCGCGCCGAAATCCGCGCCGCGCGCGACGCGCTCAAATTCGCCGCGCAGCGCGCCGCGCCCACCGCGCGCTGCGCCGCGGGAATGGTGCTCCTGCAACTGGCGCCAAATTACCAGTCGGCGCGCGAACGCATCCTTGCGGCGCTCGCCGAGATGCTCACCGAATGCGCCCCGGGCGATCAGCAGGTCGTCGCGTGGACGATCGCCCGCCTCTCCGGCCGATCGTTCGAGCAGTTCCCCGCCGACGCCTCTCCTTTGGACGTGCGGCGCGACGATGTGGCCGCCCTTTTGCAATGGATCCGCTCGGCCGGCATCGCCCGCCCGGGCGTGCTGACGGCCCGC
This sequence comes from uncultured Planctomycetales bacterium, assembly GCA_964532435.1. Taxonomy (GTDB): domain Bacteria; phylum Planctomycetota; class Phycisphaerae; order UBA1845; family Fen-1342; genus CAZHIE01. The sequence goes on along the minus strand of CAZHIE010000129.1, from coordinate 4,831 downwards.
AGCGCCGCATATCCCGCGCCGCCGGCGCTGACGCTGCACGTCGTGCCAGCGCTGCGGCAAATCGAGCTCGACCTGCTCACGCGCATGCAGCGGGATTTTTCCGATGCGGCCGAAGCGGCCTCCGCGTGGCGCAAGGCCGGGCTGGGGGCCACGCCGCGCCTCCGCGCATTGCTCGACCCCGGGCAGCACGCGCCGTATCTGCCCGCGCTTGCGGCAGCGCTCGTGCTGGCGGGCGCGTCGGGCGATCAATCGCTGCGGCGCGAGTTGGAGCTATGGCGACTCGCCCGCGAGCAGCCCGCCTGGGTCCGCGAACTGGCCTACATGGCGCTGGGCGCGCTCGACGCGCAGCGCGGCCGATGGGACAGCGGCTGGCCGGAAGGGCTCGACCTGTCCGCCGCCGCCGATCCGGCCGGTCCGGGCTGGGAGGCCTTTGGCCAGGCGCTGGCGGCGGGCGGAGCGTCGATGCGCGCGCGGCTGGAGGATCGCGGCGGGCCGATGCTGTCGGACGGCCGGCGGGCTAAACTCTTCCGTGCCGCGCAGCGAGCCGCCGATGCGCTCGTCGACGACCGCGGCGAATAAGATGGAGCGCCGCCGGGCATGTTCATTCCGATCGGCACCGATTTTCGCACGCGCGGCCTCCCGCTGGCCAATTGGATTCTCATCGGCCTCAATGTTCTTATCTTCGGGCTGACCGACGTCGTGGGCGGCGGCGTCGGGCAGTTCATGAAAGCGTGGTTCACGCTCGACGCCGGCCGGCCGGTGCTCTACCAGTATGTGACGTACCAGTTTCTGCACGGCGACGTGCTGCACCTGGCCGGCAACATGCTGTTCCTCTGGATCTTCGGAAACGCCGTCTGCGACCGCATGGGTTCGCTGGCGTATGCGCTCTTTTACCTGGCGGGCGGCGTCTCCGCGGGCGTCGGTTTTGCGATGACGGCGCAGAATCCGATGCTCGGCGCTTCGGGCGCCATCGCGGCGGTGACGACGGCGTTTCTCGTGCTGTTTCCGCGCGTTCACGTGACGATGCTGCTCTGGCTGTTCATCGTGACGACGATCCAGGTTCCCGCGATGATCCTGATCGTCTTCAAGATCATCCTGTGGGACAACGTCCTGGCGCCGTCGTTCGACCACGGCGTCGGCAGCAGCGTCGCATACTCGGCCCACATCGCCGGATACGTCTTCGGCTTCTCCGTTTCGCTGCTCATGCTCGCGATCGGCGCGCTGCCCCGCAATCAGTTCGACATGCTCTCGCTCTGGAATCGCTATGGACGGCGCCGCGGGCTGGCGCTGGCGACCGGGCCGGCGCTCGGCCCGCGCATGGCTCGGCCCGTGCGGGTCGAGGCGGTCCATTCGCGGCCGCTGGAGGCGCTGCCGCTCTCGGCCGCCGAACGCCTGCGCGAGGAAGTCCTGTCGCACCTCGAGCAGCGCGACGGAACCGCGGCGATCGCGTCCTTCGCGCAATTGATCGCCGTCGAGCCGCAGCACGTGCTGCCGCGCCCGCAGCAGCTCGACATCGCGAACTACCTGGCCCAGGCGCGGCAATACGACCGCGCCGCGGCGGCCTACGAGGGGTTTCTGACGGCCTATCCGGCCTCGCCGGACGTTCCGCAGGTCCGGCTGCTGCTCGGAATCATCAGCCGGCGGCATCTGGGGAATTTCGACGCGGCCGCGCGCACCCTGCGCAGCGCGCTCGATGGGCTGACGCACGAGTCGCAGCGCGACCTGGCGCTGGAGGAGCTGGCGCTGGCCGAAGCGCGCGTGCCCGGCGACGCGGGCTAGGCGCTCCGAGCGGCGCGCACGCCCGGCGCGCGGGCCCTATTTCCGCCCGTCGTGCCGTTTGACCTTCACCTTTGCCCGCTCGCCGTCGGGGCGCACGAGCTGGAGTTCCACGTCGCCGGCGCCCAGCTTCGCCAGCGTTTCGAGCACCTGTGCGACGTTCCGCACCGGCCTCTCGTTGATCGACACGATCAGGCGATTCGGCTGCAGCTCGTCCGGAAGCGTCTCGCTGTCGAGCAGCTCGCCGATCAGCACCCCCTGCTCGGTGTCGTCGAACAGCCGCGAAATCCCCGGTTGCAGCGTAAGCAGCCCGAGGCCCAGCTCGGGGACGTGCCGGCTTTCGACCATCTGCGAGCGACGCGTGGGGCGCACGTCGTCGGGCTGGCGAACGAGCGTCGCGCCGAGGGACTTCTCGCCGCCGTCACGCATCACCTTCATCTCGCACGTCTGATCGGGCTTGATGTCGGCGATCAGCCCGCGCATCTGCTCCACGTTGCGGGCGCGCTCGCCGTTGACCGTCAGCACGACGTCCTCGACCTGCAATCCGGCCTTGTCGGCGGGCGAATCGCGGACGACCGCCTGGATCAGCACGCCGCGCGGGTCGCTGAGGCCGAAGACGCGCGCGTCTTCGTCGCTCAGCGGCTGAAACTGAACGCCCAGCCAGCCGCGCACGACCTTGCCCTCGGCCTTGAGCTCGCGCGCGATCTTCATCGCCATGTTCGATGGAATCGTGAAGGCGACTCCGGCGTTCGCGGCGTCGCCGTTCGTGGCGATGGCCGTGTTGATGCCGACGACTTCGCCCGCGAGGTTCAGCAGCGGCCCGCCCGAGTTGCCGGGATTGATCGACGCGTCCGTCTGTATGAAATTCTGGTAGGCGATGTCGACGCCGTCGATCTGCGAGCGGCCGATCGCGCTGACGATGCCGTGCGTCACGGTCTGCGACAGGCCGAACGGCGAGCCGACGGCGATCACCCAGTCGCCAACCTCCAGCTTGTCGGAGTCGCCGAAGCGCAGGCCCGCGAGGCGCGGCGCATCGATCTTCACGACGGCGAGATCGGTCTTGGGGTCGGTCCCGACGAGACGCGCGACGTATTCCTTCTCGTTGTCGAGCACGACGGTGATGTCGCTGCGGCCGTCGACGACGTGGTTGTTGGTGAGCACGTAGCCGTCGGGGTCGAAGATCACGCCGCTGCCCTGCCCCGGCGCCTGGCGCATGTGGCGCTCGATCAGCTTCTGAAGCTGCTCTTCGTCGAGAGTGTCGCCGAATCGGCGGCGCAGGCTGTTCTCGATGAATTCGCGCGCCTCGTCGGACACGGCGCCGCCGCTGACGCGGATGTGGACGACGCCGGGGCGAGCCGTCTTCGCCACGCGCTTGAACGCGTGCGAAACCGCCTGTACCCCGGCGATGGCGCGCTCGTCGTCTGCGTTGGAGTCGTCGGCCAACGCCGGCGCGCCGACGAACCCGAACAGCGAGAGCAGCAGGACCGCGACGGACAGCGCCCGCAGGCCGCTGTGGACGGATGCGCGCCGTGCGGCCGGACGAATAGCGATGCGCGGATCAGCGAACATTCGATGCACACTCCTTCGCGTGCGGCGGCGGGTCGCTATCGGACCGGCGATTCGCCGCGGAACTTCCCTTTTGCTATAGTACAACGGCGATGCGTTCTCACCGAACCCATCGCGTTCGTCGAATGAAAGGTATGGCGCGGCGTGCGCTGCGCGGGCGGGAGCAGGAGGTCGGCATGCATACGACGATGAAGCCCTCGTACGAAATCGCTCCCGAGCACGTGCTCGAAACGCTCAAGCGCCGCATCCTGGTGGACGGGTTCGGCCTCGTGCTCGACCTCGACGGCTGCCACGGGTCGTTTCTGCGCGACGCCGTCAGCGGCCGCGAGATCCTCGACTTCTACTCGCACTTCGCGTCCTTCCCGATCGGCTACAACCACCCTCGCCTGCGCGACGCGGACTTTCGGCAGCGGCTGCTGGCGGCATCGACGACAAAAGTCGCCAGCGCCGACGTCTACACGACATTCTACGCCGAGTTCGTGCAGACGGTGGACGAGATCGTCGGGCTGCCGGGCTTCGAGCACTTCTTCTTCATCGACGGCGGGACGCTGGCGATCGAGAACGCGCTGAAGACCGCGTTTGACTGGAAAGTGCGGAAGAACCTGGCCGCGGGGCGCGGGGAGATCGGTTCGCGCGTGCTGCACTTCCGCCAGGCGTTTCACGGGCGCAGCGGCTACTCGCTGAGCCTTACAAATACCGACGCCAAAAAGACGATGTACTTCCCCAAATTCGACTGGCCGCGGATCGACAACCCGAAGCTGGATTTCTCCCTTCCGGAGCCGCAGCGATCGGCGGACGCGGCCGGTCGCGAGGCGCTGGCGGTGCGGCAGATCGAGGAAGCGGTGGCGCGCTTCGGGCACGACATCGCGGCGCTGATCATCGAGCCGATTCAGGGCGAGGGCGGCGACAACCACTTCCGCCCGGAGTTTTTCCGCACGCTGCGCGAGCTGTCCGACCGGAACGATTTCCTGCTGATCTTCGACGAGGTGCAGACGGGCGTCGGGCTGACGGGCCGCATGTGGTGCTGCGAGCACTTCGGCGTATTGCCTGACATTCTCTGCTTCGGGAAGAAGATGCAGGTGTGCGGGATCATGTCGAATACGCGCGTCGACGAGGTGGACAGCGTCTTCAAGGTTTCGTCGCGCATCAACAGCACGTGGGGCAGCAACCTGACCGACATGGTGCGCAGCACCGAGATGCTGCGGATCGTTCGCGATGAGAATCTGGTCGAGAACGCGGCGACGGTCGGGCAGTACCTGCTGGACGGTTTGGCGCGCCTGGCGCGCAAGCACGCGATTCTGACGAACGTGCGCGGGCGCGGGCTGATGTCGGCCGTCGACCTGCCGAACACGGAGACGCGCAATCGCTTTCGCAAGGCACTGTTCGACGCCGGGCTGCTGGTGCTGAACAGCGGCGAGAGCGCGATCCGATTCCGCCCCGTGCTGGACATCGACGAGGCGGACGTCGATCGCGGGCTGGAGATCATCGA
>CAZHIE010000128.1:5270-12477 GCA_964532435.1 uncultured Planctomycetales bacterium | reverse complement strand
TCGCGCCGGCCGGAGTGATTCGTGCCGGGAGGCGGAATTCGCACCGGCCAGAGGCATTCGCACCGACCAGAGGCCGATGCTCCCCGGGCCGTCGCGAGCGACGGAATGGGGTGCCGCGAGGTCGGGGAGCATCGGCGTCTCGCCGGTGCCGGGTTACGAGTCTGTTGAAGCACTTTCGCGAGAGCGGAGTGCATCGCGCCAGTCCCGAAGAAAATGCAGCCGAGGGCGGCTGCGGTCCATTTCTTCCACGGACTCTTACGCGAGCTTGCCTTCCAGCGCGCGGGCGTCGCGGCGGAGCGCGGCGTCGCCGGAGTCGTGAAGCCCGCCGCCCGAGGGGACGAGCCCGTCGCCGTCGGTGCGATGATAGACCGTCCGGTGCGGGAAGGGAATTTCGATGCCGAGCTCGTCGAAGCGCTTCTTGATGCGGCGCAGCAGCTCGCGCTTGACCGCCCACTGCTTGAGCGGGCGGGTCTTGATCAGGAACTTGATCACCACGGCCGACTCGCCAAACTCGTTGACGCCGAGCATTTCCGGCATCTCCAGAATCTGGCCGCGGTAGTCCGGATCGCGGCGCAGCTCCTTGGCGAGTTCGACCAGCTCGCCCATGACGCGATCGACGTCCTCCTTGTACGCGACGGGGATGTCGAACAGGGCGCGCGACCAGCCGTGCGTCATGTTGGTGACGCGCGTAATCTCGCCGTTGGGCACGAAATGAGCGGAACCGTCGAGGCCGCGCAGCACGGTTACGCGAAGCGTGATGCGCTCGACCTGACCCGAGACGTCGCCGATCTTCACCACGTCGTTAATGGTGTACTGACTCTCGAGCAGGATCATGAATCCGTAAAAGTAGTCGCGGATCAGGTTCTGCGCGCCGAACGCGACGGCCAGGCCGAGCACTGCCGCGCCGCCCATCAGGGGCACGATGTTGACGCCGACCTCGGTCAGGATCATGAGCCCGCCGCCCGCGTAGACGGCGACCGTTGTGGCGCTGTGGACGATGCCAACGAGCGTTCGCGCGCGGTTCTCGCGGTCTTCGGCCGTGCCGGGGCCGCCGCGCCGCGCGATCAGCCCGACCAGGCGATTTTCGGCCACTCGACAGGCCCACGCGATGGCGATCATGGCCAGGAGGATGCCGCCGACCCGCGGCCCGCGCAGCAGCAGCCAGCGCCACATGTTTCGCGGCGAAAGCGGGCTCTCCAGGTGTTCGACACGCTTCTGCGCCGCTTCCGCTTCCGCCTCGGTTCGACGCGCCTCCTCCATCGCGGCGATGTGCTCGGCCTGGAGCGCCGACAGATCGCTCTGAAGTTTTCCGAGTCGATCGGTCCGTTCGCGGGTTTCGTTCTCCGCGTCGTGCAGCCGGTCGCGCGCCTCCGCAATCTGCTGGCGAAGTGCCGGCAGCTCGCTGGCGGGGCTTCCGTCCTGCCACTTCTTCCTCATGCTCTCGTAGATGGCCCGTTCGGTCGCCTGCGCGTTCTCGACCTTCTGACGGCTCGTCTCGTAAAGTCGCTGCTCCAGCTCAATGCTCTTCTGAAGCGCCTTGACCCGCTCCGTCACCGATTCGGCTTCGACCTGTGCGGTCTGCGCTTCGGCATGCCTGCGCACGGCCTCCTGCCGGGCTTCGATCAGCTCCGGCGAAGGCGGAGCCGGGGCCTGACCTTGTGGCGCGGCGGCGGGAGGAGCCGGTCCGAGCGGGGCCTTTTGAACCGGCGCGGCGCCTACGGGCGCGGGCGCAGCCGTCGGGGCGGGCGGCTCCTGCGTCGGGGCCGGCTGGGCCGTGGCGGCGCCGGGCGCCGCCGTTGGGGCGGGCGCTCCGACCCCGGCGGGCATTCCGGCGCCCGCGGCCGATTCCGCCGCGGGTTGCGAAGTCGCGGGCGTTTCGCCCATGAGTTTCCGGAGGGCGTCATTGTCCTGCTGCGCCTTCTGCAAGAGCGTTGCTATCTGCTCTTGCAGCATCTTGCGCTCGCGAATGGCGAGGTCGAAGCGCTGCTTGGCGAGTGCGTGTTTCGGCTCCAGCTCGGCGCGGTCGCGTTCGAGGGGGCCGCGGCGCTCGGGATCCCGAAGTTCGGGAGAATTGAGCGACTTCTTCAGTTCGGCCAGCCGAAGGTCCAGCTCGGCGAACGCCGCCTGGGCCTGCTGAAATTCCGATTCGGGATCGTTGAGCTTGACTGTGAGGGTCGCGATCTGGGCATTCGATTCTTCGATCGTGCGTTGCAGTCGTGCGATCTTCTCGGCGTCCGTGGGGGGCGTTTCCGGTGCGCCGGCCTTCGGCGCGGTCGCGGGGAGGGATTCGCCGCCGGGGCGCGAGCTGGGCTGTTGCTGGGCTGCTGCGGCCGACGCGGCGAGCAGCAGGAGCGCGAACGTGCTCGAAGTACGGATTCTGATCATCGGAGTCGAGCCTCCTTCTTGAACGGGAACCAAGTGAGGCAGCGCGGTTGGGCGCGGCACGAATCTCCGCTCTGAGGCGATTCCGGTGCTTCCCCGCCGGCTGCTGGCCATATCACTTGACATGAAGATATATCGCGGCAAGCTTTCCAACAAGTATCTTGACACGATGAATCTTCATGCTAATTTATCTAGGCGGCATGCGACCGTGCAGAGCGGCGGGCTGTCGCACCGGAGGATCGATCCCGTGGACCGCGACGCGGTGGACTTGTTCATCGAGCAATGGAGGGGCGAGCGGGCGGACCTGAACCCCGCGCCGCTGGGCGTCGTGAGCCGCGTGCTGATGCTGGCCAAGCATCTGGAGCAGAGCGCGGACCACGCGCTGAGACATTTCGGCCTGAGTCTGTGGCAGTTCGACGTGCTGGCGGCGCTGCGGCGTTCGGGGCCGCCGTTCGTACTGTCGCCTTCGCGGCTGACGCAGCTCGTGACGCTCACGTCCGGCGCGATGACGAATCGCATCGACCGGCTCGAGGAGCTGGGTCTGGTGCGGCGCGAGTCGGATCCGGCGGATCGTCGCGGCGTGCTGGTCGTTCTTACGGAAACAGGAAAGCGGTTGGCCGATGACGCAATTCCGGAGCGGCTGGAGGATGCGGGACGCGCCGTCGCAGGGCTGAGCGAGCCGGAGCGCGAGATGCTCGGCGAATTGCTGCGCAAGATGATTTTGTCGACCGATCGCCTACGCGACGCGTCACGCATTAACGGTCGCAGGCGTAGCTCGTCGAATTGAACCTGTGCCGTAGTTGGCGGCGAGCGACCCGCGGAGAAGAGCCGCTTCTGTTGTTCGCGTGGCGTTTCTGCTCGCCCTTTCGTCACTTCCTCTCGTCCTCCGCTTCCCTGTTCCCTGTTCCCTCTTCCCTGTACATTGCGGGCCGATCGAACCGTCGAGACAACCAGCGAGGAGCGCTTCTGATGAAACCGTGGATTCGCAGCACGACGATGCTTGCGGTGGGCGGGCTGGCCGTCCTTCTGCTTGTGCAGGGGCTTCGGGCGCAGGGGGACGGAACGACGCCGAGCGGCAAGGTCGCGTGCATCGACGTCGTGAAGATCTTCAACGAGTATCAGCGCCAGAAGGATCTCTCCGACGAGATGAAGAACCTCCAGTCCAAGCTGGAGGAGGAGAACAAGAGCCGCCGGCAGAAGATCGACGAATTCGAGGCGGCGCTGGGCAAGATCGACCCGAACGACCCCACGTACGTCGCGCGCATGCGCGAGCTGCTGCAGATGCAGATCGAGTACAAGAACTGGGTCGATCTCAAGCAGGCCGACATGACGCGCGAGATCGCGCTCTGGTCGTGCCGCATCTACAAGGAAATCATCAAGCTGACCGAGGAAGTCGCCAAGTCGCAGAGCTACGACCTCGTCTTCTACCGCGACGAATTCGAGTGCGCGGCGAACAACCCGGACCAGATCCGCGAGCAGATCCGCGGGCGCAAGCTGCTCTACGCGAACGCTTCGGTGGACATCAGCCAGACGGTGCTCGACGCGCTGAATTCGGCGTATCGCGCGCAGCCGAAGGCGAACATGCTGTTCGTGCCGTAGAGGAGCGGATGAGCCAGGTTGCCCTGACCGTCGGCGAGCTTGCGCGGCGTCTGGACGCCGTGCTGGAAGGCGACGCGACGCTGCCGATCATCCGCGTGGCCGGGCTGTCCGACGCCGGACCGCAGGACGCGACGTGGGTCGGCGCGGAGCGGTATCTGCGCGACGTGCCGAACTCGCGCGCGGGCGTCATCCTGCTCAAACCCGGCGTGGCGCTGACCGCGCCGCGAACCGTCCTGCGCGTGGGCGACCCGGAGGTTGCGATCTGCCGCGTGCAGACGTGGCTCGCGCCGGCCGTGCCGATCGTGAGCGAGGGCGTACACGCCAGCGCGGTGATCGAGAGCGGCGCGGTGGTCGAAGGCGCCTCCATCGGGCCGGGCGTTTTCGTCGGCGCGGGCGCGCGCGTCGGCAACGGCACGCAGCTTCACGCCGGCGCCTACGTCGGCGCTTCGTCGCAAATCGGCGAAAATTGCGTGCTCTGGCCGAATGTGGTCGTGCGCGAGCGGGTCGTCATCGGCGATCGGGTAGTCATTCACGCGAACGCGACCATCGGCGCCGACGGTTTCGGCTACCTGGCGCGAGACGGGCGGCACATCAAGATTCCGCAGACCGGGACGGTGGTGATCGAAGACGACGTGGAGATCGGGGCGGGGGCGTGCATCGACCGCGCCCGGCTGGGCGAGACGCGGATCGGGCGCGGCTCGAAGATTGATAATCTGGTGCAGGTGGCACACAATGTGAGGCTCGGAGAACACTGCATCCTGGTGGCGCAGTGCGGCGTCTCCGGCTCCTGCACGCTGGGCGATCACGTCGTGCTCGCCGGGCAGGTGGGAGTCGCGGAGCACATACGCATCGGCGACCGGGCGCAGGTCGGGGCCCAGGCGGGAATTCTGTCCGACCTGCCGGGCGGCAGCGGTTATCTGGGGTCGCCCGCTTCGGAGATGGGCGAAGCGCTGCGCCAGATGGCGGCGGTGCGCCGCCTGCCAAAGCTGCTCGAGCAGTTTCGCGTACTCCTCCGACGAGTGGAGAAGCTTGAGTCGTCAGCAGACCATCGAGCATGAAGCGGAGTTGTCCGGGCGCGGGCTTTTTACGGGCGCGGCCGTCCATACGCGCTTCAAGCCCGCGCACGCCGGCACGGGCGTGGTGTTTGTGCGCGCTGATCAGCCGCATCCGATCCGCATTCCGGCCCTGATCGACAACCTGGCCAAGCGCGCCCGGCGCAGCTCGCTGCGCAACGGCTCCGTCGCGATCGAAACGGTCGAGCACTGCCTGGCCGCCATCCGCGGATTGGGCATCGACAACCTCGAAATCGAGCTGGACAGCGCCGAGCTGCCGGCCGGGGACGGCAGCTCGCGCGACTTTGTCGAGACGCTCGCCAGCGCCGGCGTCGTCGAGCTCGACGCGGAGCGCGAGGTGCTGGAGGTCAGCGATCCGGTGCGCGTGATCGAAGGCGACGCCGAGCTGGTCGCGTGGCCGGGCGAGACGCAGCAGCTCGAAGTGATCTACGAGCTGGACTATGGCCGCGAATCGGCGATCGGGCGGCAGTTTTACCACATGACGCTCGATCCGCAGTCGTTCATTCACGAGATCGCCCCGGCCCGCACGTTTGTTTTCGACAGCGAGGTCGAGCAGTTGCGCAGCGCCGGGCTGGGGCTGCACCTGAACTATCGCGACGTGCTCGTGATCGGGCGCGAGGGGCCGATCGAGAACGCGTTTCGCTTTCCCGACGAATGCGTGCGGCACAAGATTCTCGACCTGGTGGGCGACCTGATGCTGGCCGGGCGGTTCGTCTGCGGCCGCATTTATGCCCGCAAGTCTGGGCACCATCTGAATCACGAGCTGGTGCGGCGGCTGCGCGAGTCGCGCGACCGCGCGATCGAAGAGGAGCGGCTGCGGGCGGCGGCGCGGATGGACGTGCGCGCGGTGCAGCGCATCCTGCCGCACCGGTTTCCGATGCTGATGGTCGATCGCGTGCTGGAGATGGAGGGGAATCGCCGCGCCGTCGGCATCAAGAACGTGACGATCAACGAGCCGTTTTTCCAGGGGCATTATCCGCGGCATCCGATCATGCCGGGCGTGCTGATCATCGAGGCGATGGCGCAGCTCGGCGGCATCCTGCTGTCGCAATCGCTCGAACACACGGGCAAGGTCGCGGTGCTGCTGAGCCTCGACCGCGTGAAGTTTCGCCGGCCGGTCTCGCCCGGCGATCAGCTTCTGCTCGAAGCCGACGCGGTGCGCGTGCGCGGGAACATCGGGCAGGTGGCGTGCCAGGCGCGCGTCGGGCGCGAGCCGGTGGCCGAGGCGTCGATCCGCTTCATGCTCGTGGACGCACAACCGGGGTGAATTCCGCGATGAGCAAGGTCCATCCGAGCGCTGTTGTCGATCCCGCGGCCGAGTTGCACGGCGACGTGAGCATTGGTCCGTTCTGCCACGTCGGCGCGGGGGTGGTTTTGTCGGACGGTTGCGAGCTGATGAGCCATGTGACGATGCTGGGGCCGTGCCGCGTCGGCCCGCGCAACGTCTTTTTCCCGCAGTGCGTGATCGGCGCCGCGCCGCAGGATCTCAAGTACAAGAACGGCCCGACCGGCATCGAAATCGGCACGGGCAACACGTTTCGCGAGTTCGTCACCGTTCATCGCGGCACCGAGGTCGATCGGCGCAGCGGCGGTTGGACGCGCATCGGCGATCGCAACCTGCTCATGGTGGGCGTCCACGTGGCCCACGACGTCGAGCTCGGCAACAACATCATCCTCGCCAACCAGGTGCAGCTTGCCGGGCACATCCGCATCGAGGATTGCGTGAACGTCGGCGGGGCGTCGTGCATGCACAATTTCGTGACCGTGGGCCGCAATGCCTACGTCGGCGGCATGACGCGCGTCTCGCACGACGTGCCGCCGTACATGAAAGTCGTCGGGTATGAGCAGGCCGTGCGCGGCGTGAACAAGGAGGGCCTGCGGCGCTGGAGCTTCCCGCCCGAATCGATCGACGCCATCCGCGAGGCCTGGCGCCTGCTCTATGCACGGCGCGGCGAGCGCTCGCCCGGCCGCACCTTGGAAGCGCTCAACGAGATCGAGCAGGGCGATTTGCAGCGCGACGAGCACGTGCGGTATCTCGTGCTGAGCCTGCGCAAGAAGCTGGGCGTCGGCATCTATGGCCGCGTGCGCGAGCATTACCGCACCGACACCGACGCGGACCGCGCGGCGTATTACGCGGCCGGACCGTCGGCGGC
>CAZHIE010000128.1:3779-5170 GCA_964532435.1 uncultured Planctomycetales bacterium | reverse complement strand
GCGCGGAGAATTCGCATGACTACGCCGCTGCCCGTTGCCGTCGTCGGCGCCGGACACATGGGCCGACACCACGTCCGCCTCTATTCGCAGATGCCGTCGGTGCGGCTCGTCGCCGTCATCGACGCCAATCTGGAACGCGCTCGGGCGCTGGCCGAGCCGCTGGGCGTACGCGCGGCCGCCGCGCTCACGCCGGAAATCGGCGACGTCGCGGCCGTCAGCGTGGCGGTTCCGACCGTGCATCACCTGGCGGTGGCGGCGCCGCTGATCGAGCGCGGGATTCACGTTCTGGTCGAGAAGCCGCTCGCCGGCGACGTACACGAAGCGCGGCAGATCGCCGAGCTTGGGCGGCGCTGCGGCGTGGTCGTCGCGGTCGGGCACACCGAGCGGTTCAATCCGGCCGTGCGGGCGGCGACGCGGCTGGGTCTGCGGCCGAAATTCGTGGAGACGCACCGCATCAGCCCGTTCACGTTTCGCTCGGCCGACGTGGGCGTGGTATTCGACATGATGATCCACGACATCGACATTCTGCTGCACCTGGTGCAGGACGAAGTGGCGCGCGTCGACGCGGTAGGGGTGAACGTGCTCGGCCCGCACGAGGACATCGCCAACGCGCGGGTGGTTTTCCGCGGCGGGGCGGTTGCGAACCTGACGGCCTCGCGGCTGGCGCTGAAGACGGAGCGGCGGCTGCGCGTCTTCGCGCAGCACGCCTACGTGTCGCTCGACTATCACCGCAAGCTGGGCATCGCGATCACGCTCGATCGCAATCTGGACGTGCTGAAGCTGGCGCGCGAGCGAAACCTGGAAGACCTGTCGCAGCTTGCGGGGCTGGATTTCGGCAAGATGGTGCAGGTCGAGCCGCTCACGGTGGACGACAAGGACGCGCTCGGCGCCGAACTCGAGGCGTTTGTCGAGAGCGTCGTGCAGCGGAAGCGCCCGCCCGTTTCGGCGGAGGACGGCGTGGCGGCCGTTCAACTCGCGTCGCAGATCGTCGAATCGCTGCGCGCGCACAAGTGGGATGGAGAGTTTGGGCAGCGAGTCGGGTTGGATGCGGATTTGATTGGTCAGGCGGCGCGGGTTTAGGGGGTAGCGCAGGCGCCGGAACGTGGGGCTTTGATCGGGAATTGGATTGCATCGTCGGACGCAGAGGTCCGACGCGATGCGCGCGGGGATAAAACCGATCCGAGCCGCGAGCGTCAGCGAGCGCGACGTCCGGCGCTGCCCCTGTCACAATCGCGCGGAGGCCTGCGCGCTATTTCTACAACAAGGAATCCGCACGGTTCGCTCGCTGACTCGCGCGGCTCGGTTCGGCAATCGCAGCAATCCGAGCGCCGGGCGCCGCTCCGGCCGCGCGAGGGCGCGGGCCGCTACGCGGGCGCCGCTCCGGCCGCGCG
>CAZHIE010000128.1:0-3679 GCA_964532435.1 uncultured Planctomycetales bacterium | reverse complement strand
GGGCGCGGGCCGCTACGCGGGTGGCGTCGCCAATCCTTGCCGGCCCAAATACTGCGCGGTACAAGCCAAATCGACCATGCGCGGTCCGACGGGCGGCCGCGCAGCTCCGTTTCCCGGAGACACGCAGTGAGCGAATCCCCGCAGGCCGCTCGACCGAGAGGCGAGGTCGAGCCACGACTGTACAAGGGCATGCGCGACCTGCTGCCCGCCGAAATGCAGGCCCGCCAGTGGCTGATCGATCGCGTTCGCGCGGTGTACGAAAGCTACGGCTTCGTCCCGCTCGGCACGCCGGCCGTCGAGCACCTCGACGTGCTGCTCGGCGCGTCGGCCGGCCGCGAAGCCGCCGAGTCGATCTTCCACGTCCGCGGGCCGGAGCCGGAGCCGCTCGGCCTGCGCTTCGACCTGACGGTGCCGCTGGCGCGCGTCGTCTCGCAATACGTCGACCTGCCGCGCCCTTTCCGCCGTTATCAAGTCGCCAGCGTGTGGCGCGCCGACAATCCCGGCCGCGGCCGCTATCGCGAGTTCACGCAATTCGACATCGACTCGGTGGGCGTGCCGTCGGAGCTGGCCGACGTCGAGATCATCGCGGCGATGTGCGACACGCTGGACGCGCTCGACGTCGGCGGCTATCGCGTGCGCGTCAGCAGCCGGCGCGTGCTCAACCTGGCGCTGCCGTATGCGGACATCGCGGCCGACCGCGGTCCGGAGGTCTTCCGCGTGCTCGACAAGCTCGACAAGCTGGGCATGGCGAAGATCCGGGCCGAGCTGACGATCGGCTATAAGGACGAGAGCGGCAGCCGGGTGGCGGGGCTGGGCTTCACCGATGCGCAGGTGGATCGGATCGAGGAGTTTCTCGCGATCCGCGCGCCGGCCCGCGACGAAGTTTTGCGGCAGTTGCGCGCGAAGCTGGGGGCGATCCCATCCGCCGAGACGGAGATCGAGTCGCTGGCCGCCATCTCGCGGCGTCTCGCGGCGCTGGGGTACGACGACGAGCGCGTCGCGCTCGACGTAAGCATCGCGCGCGGGCTGGCCTACTACACCGGGCCGGTGTTCGAGGCCAACCTGCTCGACGCGCCGGAGTTTGGCGCGATCTTCGCCGGCGGGCGCTACGACAACCTCGTCATGCGGTTTCTGGGCGAATCGGCGCCGGCGGTCGGCGCCTCAATCGGCATCGACCGCCTGCTGGCGGCGCTGGTCGAGCGAAAGCGAATCTCGCTGCGCAAGAGCACGGCGCAGGTGCTCGTCACGACCATCGACCGCAACCTGACCGACGAATACCTGGCCATGACGTTCGAGCTGCGCCGCGCGGGCGTCCGCACCGAGATGTACCTCGGCGCCGAGCAGCGCTTCGGCAAGCAGGTGCGCTACGGCGACCTGTGCGAAGTCCCGATCCTGGTCGTCTACGGCAGCGACGAGCACGCCCGCGGCATCGTCCAGCTCAAGGACATGTTCGCCGGCAAGGCCCGGGCGGGAGAAGTCGCCGATCGCGGCGCCTGGAAGAAGGAGCGCCCGGGGCAGGTCGAGGCGCCGCGCGCCGAACTGGTGGCGCGCGTGCGGCAGATGCTCGCCGACGGCGGTGTCGCGTGACGCGGGTCGACGCGCCGCTGATTCTGGACGGCCAATCGCTGTGCGTCGAAGACCTGGCGCGCGCGGCGCGCGACCCGCGCGTGGCCGTCGCGTGCGATCCGGCCGCGATGCAGGCGGTGGCGCGCTGCCGCGCGCACGTCGAACAGATCGTCCGCGACTATGAGGCCGCCGTGGCGGCGGGGGGAACCGCGCCGCGGGTCTACGGCGTGACGACCGGTTTCGGGGAATTCAAGAACCGCGCGATCGCTCCGGCACAACTGGAGCAGATTCAGCAAAACCTGCTTCGCTCGCACGCCGTGGGAACCGGCGACAACGCGGACGCGGACGATCCGGCCAACTACTTCCCGGCAGAAGTCGTGCGTGCGGCGCTCATCATCCGGCTAAACACGTTTCTCAAAGGCCACTCGGGCGTGCGGCCGGAGCTGTGCGACGGCATTCTGCGGATGATCAATCGCGGCATCGTGCCGCTGGCGCCGACGCGCGGCTCGGTCGGCTCGAGCGGCGACCTCTGCCCGCTGGCGCACCTGTTCGTGGTGCTGCTGGGCGAGGGGCGATACTACGTCGTGCGCCAACCGGGCGAGCGGACCTGGCGCAGCGGGGGCGTGCGCGAGGCCGCTTCGACGCTCTGCGCCGATCTGGATCTGGCGGCGCTTCCGGCGCCGACGATTAAGGAAGGGCTCGCGCTCTCGAACGGCGCCACGTTTAGCGCCGCGATGCTAGCGCTGGCCGTCGCCGACGCCGACGCGCTCGCCCGTGTCGCGGACGTGTCGGCCGCGCTGTGCCTGGAGGCCGTGGGCGGACGAAGCCGCGCGCTCGACCCGCGCGTTCATGAAGCCCGCGCCATGCCGGGGCAGATTGCCAGCGCCGCGACGATGCGCGCGGCGCTGGAGGGCAGCCGGCTGGCCGACGCGAGCGCGGAGGTGCAGGACAGCTACTCGGTGCGCTGCGCGCCGCAGGTTCACGGCGCCTCGCGCGATGCACTGGGGTTCGCGCGCGGCGTCGTCGAGCACGAGCTGAACGCCGCGACCGACAACCCGCTGTTCTTTCCCGGCGGAGCGGCGCCGTGGGACCGCGCGAACTTTTCCGCCAATCAGCCACCCGAGTACACGGACGAGCACGCCTATTCTGCCGGAAATTTTCACGGCCAGCCGCTCGGGCTGGCGGCCGACTTTCTGGCCATCGCGCTGGCCGAGCTGGCCGACATCTCGGAGCGGCGCACGACGATGCTGCTCGACGAGCATCACAGCCGCGGCCTGCCCGCCAATCTCGTTCCGCGGCGCGGGCTGAATTCCGGACTGATGATCGCGCAATATTGCGCCGCCGGCCTCGTGTCCGAGAACAAGGTGCTGGCGCATCCGGCGTCGGTCGACTCGATCCCGACGTCGGCGAACGTCGAGGACCACGTCGCGATGGCGACGCACGCGGCGCGCAAGCTTCGCACGGTGCTCGCCAACGCGCAGGCCGTGCTTGCGATCGAGCTGCTGGTGGGGACGGCCGCCGTGGAGTGGCGCGCCGGGATGGGCATTGCCCCGCGCGCCGGCGGCGCGGCGCTCGATGCCGAGGCCGAGGCAACGCGATTTGAGGCGGCCGTCTCGCCGCAGGGGCAGGCGAAGATTGCGGCGCAGCTCGGTCGCGGAACGCGGATCGCGTATCAGGCGGTGCGCCGGTGCGTGCGGCCGCTGCTGGCGGATCGCGTTCTGGCGCCGGACGTGCAAGCGGTGCGGCAGTTGGTGGAATCGGGGGCGCTGGCGCAGAGCCTGTAATTCGCGGGCGCCCGGAAAGGCGGGGCGGATACCGACGTCCCGCGCGTCCTCGACGCCGAGCTACCGGATGGAAGCCGGTGCTACCCCCCGCGCCTCCGTGCCTTCGTGCCTTCGTGCCTTCTTAAAAAAAGATGGAAGGTCTAGCCGTGGCGCTTGGCGAACCTTCCATCTGTGTCGGCGATCCGCGCTGCGGATCGCTGATTCACTTGTCGGCTCGCGGGCGACGCCTTCGCGCCGATCCGCGACTCCGTGCTCAATCTTGCCGAAGGCGTGGCGCGCGTGCAAGGGCTTTTGCGAAAATTCTTTCGCTCTGCGCGCGCGGCGCGACA
>CAZHIE010000127.1:0-12601 GCA_964532435.1 uncultured Planctomycetales bacterium | reverse complement strand
TCGACGATCAACGAGGCGAACATCACGGGCGAATCGCTGCCGGTCGAGAAGTCGGTCGGGGCGGAAGTGTTCGGCGGCACGAGCAACGTCACCGGCGCGCTGCGCATCCGCGTGACAAAGGTCGGCTCGGACACGACGCTCGGCCGCGTGCGCGACCTGATCCTCTCGGCCGAACGGACGCGCATTCCGCTGATGCGCCTGATCGACGAATACGCTTCGTGGTACACGCCCGTGACGCTGATGATCGCGGGCGTGGTGTGGTTCTTCACGCGCGACATGAACAAGACCATCGCGCTGCTGGTCATCGCCTGCCCCTGCGCGCTGATCCTGGCGACGCCGACGGCGATCGTCGCGTCGCTCTCGGCCGCGGCGCGGCTGGGCGTATACATCAAGGACGTGGCCAACATCGAGTGGGCGCGAAAACTGACCGCTGTCGTCTTCGACAAGACCGGCACGCTCACCACCGGCGAGCTGGCCGTCACGCGGCTGACCCCGGCGGACGGCGTCGAGCCGGCCGAGCTGCTGCGGATCGCCGCGCTGGTGGAGCGAAACAGCTCGCACCCGGTGGCGCGGGCGGTGGTGGCGGTGGCCGAGAAGGCCCGCATTCCGCTGGACGAGCCGGTTCAGCATTTTGAGGAAGTCTCGGGCAAGGGCGTAAAGGGCACGCTGGGCGGCGACGCGATTCAGATCGGCCGACAGACGTGGGTGCGCGAGGGCGGCGCGAACCTCGGCCCGCTGCTGGGCGAGCGCTTCGCCGAGCCGGAGGGGCTGAGCACGCTGTACGTGACGCGCAATGGCGAGGCGATCGGCTGGATCGGGCTGGAAGACCGCACGCGCCCGGAGGCGCGCCAGGCGCTCGACGAATTGCGGCAGCTTGGCATCCGCCAGCTCATCATGGTGACGGGCGATCGCTGGTCGGTGGCGCGGCGCGTGGCGCGCGAGATGGGCTGCACCGACGTGCAGGCCGAGGTCCTGCCGCAGGACAAGCTCGCGCTGGTCGACGCGCTGAAGAAGCGCGGCCACGTGGTCGCGGTGGTGGGCGACGGCGTAAACGACGCGCCGGCGCTGGCGGCGGGCAACCTGGGCATCGCGATGGGCGCGGCGGGCAGCGACGTGGCGATGAACAGCGCGGGCGTCGCGCTGATGAGCAGCGATCTGCGGCGGCTGCCGTTCCTGGTCGGCATGTCGCGCGCGACGACGCGGGTGATCTGGCAGAACCTGATTTTCGGCATCTCGTTCATTCTGCTTGTGGAAGTGGCGATTTTCTTCCTGACGGTCCACCCGATGCTGGCGGCCCTGCTGCACACGGTCTCATCGGCCGTCGTCGTGTTCAACAGCGCCCGCATGGTGCGCTATGGCGAGCACATCGAGGCGTTCGTGCGAACGCCGCGGACCGTGGCCGAGACGCCCATCGCCGGGCGCGTGGCGCTGCAGGCGGTGTAGAAGGCTTCGGCCGGATCGGGAGCGCGGCAGTCGATGCCCAGATGCGAGCGATCGATGCGGAATCCGGCGCGGGCGGGCGCGGCTTGCGGGTCAGCTCACCTCGCGCGTCTGGAACAGCGCGATTCCCAGGCACAGCACCGCGAGCACGTAGCAGAAGGTGTACGCGATCACGTTGACGACGTGCCCGGCCGTGACGGTCAGGTCCTGCGTCATGGCGTCGGCGATCCAGAAAAACTGGAAGTTGGGCAGCGCGTGATAGGCCAGCGTCTGAAGCCAGCCCGCGTCGGCGTGGCGGCCGAAGGCGTAATCCGTCAACAGGCCGCCGAAGTACACGCCGACGCAAAGCAGGAGCGTGCCGACCTGGCTGAAGCGCGTGGCGAGCGTCACGGCGAAGGCGGTGAGCATCAGCACGGCGCAGAAAGCCAGCGCCGCGGCGCTGACGAGCTGCATGTTTCCGAAGTCGGTCGCGGGCGATTGGAGCGCCCACTTCGGACCGAGCACCAGGATTCCGAGCAGCGCCAGCCCGCCCAGCGGCAGCAGCCAGTACGTCAGCGTGCTCGAGAAATGCCAGCCATAGACGTAATTGCCGAACGTCGCGGCGACGAGGCTGATGAGCACCGCGAGGCTGGAGAACACGAGCACCGGCTGGTCCCACTCGTCGCTGACGGTCTCCATCGTGCCGTGGCGCGTGGTCATGAACAGCGCGACGGTCAGCAGGAAATATCCGGAGAGCACCGCGCCGCAGACGCCCAGGTACTTTCCGATGACGAACGTCGGGCGGCTGACCGGCTTGGACACGACGGTCAGCACGGTGTGCGACTCGATCTCGCGCGTGATGACGCTCGTCGCGCTGAATACGGCGCACAGCAGTCCGTAGAGCATCATGCTGGCGATCGAGACGTCCCACATCATCTTCTTGTCGCCGCCCGATTCGAGCGTGAAGGCCGCCAGCGCGGGCGCGACGAAGCCGACCCAGAACAGCCCGATCCACAGCAGCACGCCGTAAACCGGCTGGCGGACGGTCTCGTAGAACGTGTTGCGGACGATGGCGAGCAGGGCAGCGAGCATGATCTCTCCGCACCCGGTACGGCGCGGACACGCCGCCGGTTCGGGGCGGGCGGATTATTGCGGCGGACCGCGCGGGCGACAAGCGGCGCGGCGCGCCCGGCCGGAGCGGTCTTCGCCATGAGCGGCGGCCCGCGGCGGGGCAGTCGTTTCGCAAGAGCGCGAGGTGACGCTTGACGGAAACATCGCACACACGCAGCCGCATCGCGGCGATCTTCGGCCTGGTCCTGCAATTGCTGGCGTTCGCCGCGCTGCTGGCGCTGGCGCGCTCGTGCAATTCGTGGGGCATGCACTCGCTGGCGTGGTTCGTGCTGGGCGGCGTGCCGATCTGGTTCGCCGCGGTGCTGGTCTTCCGGCAGCGCGAGCTCGCGGCGCTCGAAGCACTCGATCTCGAAGAGCTGCGCCGCGAGAAGGAAGCCACCGGCGCGGCCGGCGCGATGTTCGACGCCGAGGGCGGCGGCGGGCTGGGCTTCCGCGTGGCGCAGGCGCGGCTGGCGTGGATGCTGAAGTGGCTGGTGCCGACGTTCAGCCTGGTGACGGCCGCGTACCTGGCGGCCACCGGCTATTACGCATGGCACGGCGTCGCGTCCCTGCAGATGAAGGTGGACGCGCTCGAATGGCCCGTGCTCGAGCACACGCCGGTGGCGCTGATCGTCATCGCGCTGCTGATGCTGCTGATGTTCCTGTACTCGCGCTACACGTCGGGGCTGGCGCGCGGCGAGGGCTGGCAGCTTCTGCGCGGCTGCGGCTCGTACATGCTGGGCAACGCGCTGGCGGCGGGCGTCCTGCTGATCGGGCTGGGGATATACCAGTATTCTCGCTACGCGCTGATCGAGCGCTACCTGGCCTACGCGATCCCGATCGTCATGGCCCTGCTTTCCGTCGAGTTCGTGCTGAACTTCGTGCTCGACGTCTATCGGCCGCGCAAGGCGGACCAGGAGGCGCGGGCCGCATTCGACAGCCGCCTGCTGGGGCTGTTCGCCGAGCCGGGCGGCATCGCACACACGATCGCCGAGGCCATCAATTACCAATTCGGGTTCCAGGTTTCGCAGACGTGGCTCTACCAGTTGATGCAGCGGGCGTTCATCCCGCTGATTGCGGCGGGCGCGGCGGTGCTGTGGCTCATGACCACCATCCTGATCGTCCGTCCGCACGAGCACGCGCTGATCGAGCGTCTTGGCCGGCAGATCGACGCAAGCAAGCCGCTGGGCCCGGGGCTTTACTTCAAGCTTCCGTGGCCGATCGACGTGGCCCGCATCTACAACACCGGCCAGGTTCACGAATTCATCGTCGGTTTCAAGACGTACAACGCGGTGCGCTCGGACGACCACGGCGAGACGCCCCGCGCCGAGCAGTGGACCGACGAGCAGCACTTTGGCCAGCCGCATTTTGACTTCGTGGTGCTCCCGTCGAAGACGCCCGGCGCCGCGTCGGCGCCGGCGGAATCGGACCAGGACGCCGCGACCGCGGTTCACCTGATCCGGCTCGCTGCGGTGGTGCAATACCGGCTGCGGGCCGACGCGCTCGATCAGTTCACGCAGCGCGTCGCCGGGCCGGAAGACGCGCTGCGCCAGGTGGCGTGGGAGGAAGTGTCGCGGTTCTGCGCGTCGCAGGACGTCGACTCGCTGCTCGGGCAGAAGCGCGACGAATTCGGCCCGCTGCTGCGCGAGCGGCTGGCCCGGCGCGTCGACGAGTTGGGACTGGGGCTCGAGATCATCTACGTCGGGCTCGACAACATCCACCCGGAGAAAGCCGTCGCCGAGGCGTATCGCGGCGTCGTCGCCGCGGAACTGGAGAGCGTCGCCACGGTGCGCTCCGCGCTGGTCAGCGAGAACGAGACGCTCTCGCACGTGGCCGGCAGCCGGCGGAACGCGCGGGCGGTCGTCGCGGCGATCAATGCGTCCCGCGAAGTCGTCACGGCGCGAAACGACGCGGACCGCAAGCTCGGCGGGGCCGACGCGGGCGCGATCCGCGAGTTGGAAGGGCGCCTGGCGCCCCACACCGCGCTCTACGAAGCCTACGCGGCCGCCACCCTCGCCCAGCGCACGGCCGAGGCCGAGCGCGATTCCATCCGCCTGGATACGCAACACGGCATCGACCGCCGCGCCAGCGAGATCGAAGCGGCCGAACGGAGCGCCGCCGAAGCCGACGCCGCGGTGAAGTCCGCGCGCGAGGCGCTGGACGCCGCGATCGCGCCGATCCGCGCCGATGCGGCCGCGCGGCTGGGCGCCGAGCGCGGCGCGGCGCTGCTAGCGCGGCATGAGTCGAATCGGCTGGAGGCGTTCTGGACGTCGCGGCTGGAGACGCTGCTCAAAAGCGTGGAGGGGCAGGCGGCGGCGCTGCTGGCGTCGGCCTCGGCCGATCGCTGGGGCATCGAGATGCAGGAGGCTGGCAATCTGGCCGTGTTGAAAAACGAGATCGAGGCGTATCGCGCCAATCCGCGCGTCTACCGCATCCGGCGGCTGACCGAAACGCTGGTCGATTCGCTGGCGAGCGCGCGGAAAGTGTTCCAGGCGTTCGATCCGCAGGGCCGCAAGGTGAAGGTGCGGTTCAACGTCGCGGACGACACGAGCCCGACGTCGGACCAGTTGTTGCCCGCGGGACGGCCGTAGGCCGATCCGCGCGACGATCGCAATGAGCGAGGCAAACGCATGAAGCGAATTCCCGTGACGACGCTGATCATCGGCGTTGTGGTCGTGCTGATCCTGCTGGCGTTTCCGCTGCGCTACCAGGTGCGGTTCAACGAGCGCGCCGTGCGCGTTCACCTGGGCAAGGCCGACGCCTCCAGCGTGAAGGACGAGCCGGGCGTGTATTTCCGCTGGCCGGCGCCGATCGACGCGGTCTACAAGTACGACACGCGCCTGCAGGTGCTCGACGCGACCGAAGGCGAGATCAAGACCGTCGATCAGAAGAACGTGATCGTCGCGTCCTACGCGCTGTGGCGCGTGAAGGATCCGCTGCGGCTCCAGCGAACGTCCAAGAACGATCGCGACGTGCAGAGCGACATGCGCAACCGCCTGAACCAGGCGCGCGGCGCGGTCATCGGCCGCCGGCGCCTGGGAGACTTCGTCACGCTCGACGAAGCCGCGGTGCAGAGCGCGTATGACACCGTCGGCAAGGAGATTCTCGCGATGGCCGGGCCGGGCATCGAAGCCACCTACGGCATCGAGCTGGTCCACGTCGGCATCCGGCGCATCTCGCTGCCCGACAAGGTTACGCAGGAAGTGTTCCGCGGAATGAGCGCGCAGCGCGAGGCGCTGGCGGTCACGTACCGCTCCAGCGGTCAGTCGACGGCCGAGGGGATCAAGGCCCGTGCCCGGGCCGAGGCCGACACGATCATGCGCTTCGCCGAGGCGCGGGCGCAGGAGATCCGCTCGGCCGGCATCAAGGCGGCGACCGGCATTTTGGGTCAGATCCGCACGGAAGATGTGGAATTCTTCGAGCTGCTGCGCTGGCTGGACGCGCTGCGGGCCATGTTCCGCCAGCGCACGACGATTTTCCTGGACGAGAAATTCCCCGGCTATCAGCCGTTTGTGAATCCGCCGCTGGAAAGCGGCGCGGCGGAGCGCAAGCCGGCCGGCGAGCAGCCGTAACGCGGCCCGCGGCAAAGGATTCGGCTGAAAGGTTCGCACGAGCGAGGCAACGATGGCGCATAGCCACGATCACGGCCACGATCACGAGCACGAGCACGACTTCCCGCATCCGGGGCACGACGCCGGCCCGCCCGGCGACGGCGGCGCCGACGTCGCGCAGCAATCACTGGTCGGCGCACTGCGCAGCAGCTTTCGGGTGCTGCGGATCATCATGGTCGTGCTGGTCGTGCTGTACGCGCTCTCGGGCGTGTTCCGCGTCGACAGCGGGGAGCAGGGGCTGCTCGTCCGCTTCGGCAAGCTGGTGACCAACACCACGGCGGGCAGTCCGCTCCAGGGCACGCCGGTGTTCGAGGAGGGCTGGCACGCGGCGCTGCCCGACCCGTTCGACGAGAAGATCGCGCTGCCGACGCGGCGCTATGAGCTGGTCGTCAACTCGTTCCTGTTCAAGGTCGCGCCGGAAAACGCCACGCGTCCGCTTTCCGAGATCATCCCGACCGCGACCAACATTCAGCCGGGACAGGATGGCGCGATGTTCAGCGGCGATCGCAACCTGTCGCACGGCCGATGGAAAGTGCTCTACTCGGTTGCAGACGCCGAAAACTATGCCCGCAACGTCGGCGAAACGCCGGACGCGGTCATTCCGATCCTTCAGCGGCTGACCGAAGAGGCGGTGGTGCGCGAGGCGTCGTACCGCCGCGTCGAGGAGATCCTGGCCAAGGAGATCGACCTGCTGGCCGGCGCGGTCAAGGAGCGCCTGCAAGAGTCGATCGATGCCCACGCCCTCGGCGTGAAGATCGACCAGGTTTCGGCCGAAACGATCGAGCCGGCCAACGTGAAGGCGGCGTTCGACAGCGTTGTGCAGGCGGAGAATGAGAAGCGCCGGCTGGAGGACGAAGCCCGTGCGGAGGCGACGCGCATGCTCAACGCCGCGGCCGGCCCGCGGCACCGCGTGCTGCTCGACGCGGTGAACGCCTACGGCGCGGCGCAGCTTGCCAGCGCCGACGAAACGAAGCTGGGCGAGCTGCGCGGGACAATCGCGGCCGAGCTGGAGCACGTCGAAGGCCAGGCCAAGGTCGCGATCGACAACGCCGAATCGCAGGCGAACCAGGTCGGGCAGAAGATTCAGCGCGAGTTCGAGCAGTTCGCGTATTACCTCGATCAGTACCGAAAGAATCCGAGGCTGACGTCGCTGGGGCTATGGACGCAGATGCGCGAGGAGATTCTCTCGAACATCGAGAACGAGATCGTGTACCTGAGTCATGACGACGAGATCGAGCTGGTCGTGGGCAGCGATCCCGTGCGGCGGACCGAAGCCGAGCGGCGCCGGCTCGAACAGTTGCGGCGCGGCGGGGGCAATCCGCAGGGGCCGCCGCCGACCGGCGCGTCGGCGCAGCCCTGACAGGACGAGGTCGCACGGGCGGCGCGGCCGCCTTCGGGAGTCGGGCGTGAGCCAGATGGCAATCCTTCAATGCGTCGGACTGTCGAAGGTCTTTCGCGACTTTTGGCGCCGCGCCCGCGTGCGGGCGGTGGACAGCGTCGACCTCAGCGTGGAGCCGGGGGAGATTTACGGGCTGCTCGGCCCGAATGGGTCGGGCAAGAGCACGACGATCAAGATGATTCTCGGGCTGCTGCACCCCTCGCGCGGGCGCGTCTCCGTGTTCGGCAAGCCGCCCGACGACGTGCGCATCAAGGCCCGCATCGGCTACCTGCCCGAAGAATCGTACCTGTACCGCTTCCTCAATGCGCGCGAAACGCTCGATTACTACGGCACGCTGTTCAAGATCGATCGGCGCGAGCGCCGCCGCCGCTCCGAGCAACTGCTCGAGATGGTGGGTCTGCGCTCGGCGGCCCGCCGGCCGGTCGGCGAATACTCGAAAGGCATGGCCCGCCGCATCGGCCTGGCGCAGGCGCTGATCAACGACCCCGATTTTCTGATTCTCGACGAGCCGACCAGCGGGCTCGACCCGGTCGGCTCCAAGCTTGTGAAAGACATCATCATTCGGCTGGGGCAGGTGCATCACAAGACGATCCTGCTCAGCAGCCACCTGCTCGCGGACGTCGAGGAGGTCTGCGGCCGGGTCACTATCCTGTACGGCGGCAAGGTGCAGGTCTGTGGGACGATGGACGAGGTGCTGGCGCGGCGCGACATGATCCAGATGAACAGCGAGCGGCTGTCGCCCGAGACGATCCGCGCGGTGCAGGATCTGGTGCGGCAGCGCGAGGGCAAGTCGATCGACGTGCGCGTGCCGCGCGACCGGCTCGAATCGCTCTTTCTCCGCATCGTCGAAGATGCGCACGCCGCGCAGGTCGAGACGCACGGCTCGGCCGCGGCCGGCGAAATCGCCGGATTCCTTGGCGCCACGGAGCAGCGCGAGGCGGTGTTGTCGTCGCTGCTGAAGTCGGAGCGCGTCGAGACGGCGGCGCCGTCGGCCCCGGCGCCCGCGCCGGCGGCCGCGGTGGACAAGTCGGTGTTGGGCGAATTGGCGGGCGGAACGGAGGCTGCGGGCGAGACAGGCCGAGAGGCGGCCGCGCCGACGTCTCCGACAGCGCGTCCGGGACCGACGGGCGCGAAGCGACCACCGGGGCGCAAGCTGGAAGACGTGGACAAGTCGCTGCTCGATGACCTGAGCGGCGAGAAGAAGTAACGCGCTCCGATCCGAGCCGCGAGCGTCAGCGAGCGTTCCGATCCGAGCCGCGAGCGTCAGCGAGCGTTCCGATCAGAGCCGCGAGCGTCAGCGAGCGTCGCGTGCGGCGTTGTTGCGGAGGAAAGAGCAAAAGGGCCTTCGCGCTGATTGAGCGGGGCTTGCGCCCGGACGTCGCGCTCGCTGACGCTCGCGGCTCTGAAACGCCGTCGGACGCAGAGGTCCGGCGCTACGAAACGCCGTTGGACGCAGAGGTCCGGCGCTACGAGACGCCGTCGGACGCAGAGGTCCGGCGCGACAGGATGATCGATGCGGCAGATTTACGCGATTGCGCGGCTGACGTTCTGGGAAGGCATCCGCATGAGGATCGTCATGATCTTCGTTGGCCTGCTGATCTTCCTGGTGCTTTACATGCCGTTCACGCTGCGCGGCGACGGCACGCTGGCCGGCCAGCTTCAGAATTTCCTCGGCTACGGCCTCGGGGCGGTCGGCCTGCTGCTGAGCCTGTCCACGATCTTCCTCTCCTGCTCGACGCTTTCGACGGAGATGCGCGAGAAATCGCTGCACCTGGTCGTCACGAAGCCGGTCACGCGCTTTCAGATCCTGCTCGGCAAGTGGCTCGGCGTAAACCTGCTCAACCTGCTGCTGCTCGGCTTGTGCGGCGGGGCCATTTTCGGCTTCGCGCACTACATCGCGGGACGGCAGGAGCAGTTCGCGCGCGACCGCCTCAAGGTGCGCGACGTGGTCTGGACCGCGCGCGTGCCCGCCACGCCCACGCCGCCGGATTTCGTACAGATCGCCACGGAGGAGATCGACGCCCAGGTGGCGCAGGGCGCGCTGGCCGACGCGTCGCGACCGGGCGAAATCGCGCGTTTCGCCGAGCGCCTCCGCAACGAGTGGCGCGTCGTCCCGCGCGGCGACGCGCGCTATTTCGAGTTCGACATCGGCGTGGAGCCGAAGCACCCGGACCAGGTGATCCAGGTCCGTTTCAAGGCCATCGGCTCGCCCGTTCCGCCGGACGAAATGCTCAAGATCGGCTGGGTGTTCCTCAACCCGGACGGCTCGGAGATCACGCGCACCGAGACGACCGACCAATCGGGCAACATGCACGAGTTCCTGGTCTCCGCGCGCGGCGTCATCAAGGACCGCAAAGTCCGCGTCGTCATCGCCAACCTGCACCAGCCGCCCAGCAACACCAACCTGCTCTTCACCGGCGAAGACTCGCTCCAGGTGCTCTACCGCATCGGCGGCTTCGAGCTGAACTATGCGAAGGCCATCCTGCTGATGTTCATGCGGCTGGCGTTCCTCAGCGCCGTCGGCCTGTTCTTCTCCGTGTTCGTCTCGTTCCCGGTCGCGTGCCTGTGCGCGGCCACGTTCCTGC
The DNA here is from genome assembly GCA_964532435.1 of uncultured Planctomycetales bacterium. GTDB lineage: Bacteria > Planctomycetota > Phycisphaerae > UBA1845 > Fen-1342 > CAZHIE01. The sequence goes on along the minus strand of CAZHIE010000127.1, from coordinate 2,477 downwards.
TCATGTCGATGGGCCTGCCCTGGTGGCTCGAATCCATCGGCGCGAACATGGAAATGGACATGCCCAACATCGACCCCTACGGCCGCGCGGGCAAGTACGTGCGCGTCCTGCTCGTACCGCTGATCAAGTTCCTGTTCCCGAATTTTTCGTATTACGACGGAGGGCGGCAGCTCATCGACGGCGAATTCATCCACCTGCGCGTGCTGGGCTGGTGCGCGCTGCATATGCTTGGATTGGGCGGCGCGCTGCTGCTCCTGCCCGGCTGGCTGATCTTCGAGCGGCGCGAGGTGGCCGAAGTCCAGGTGTAGCGGCGGCGCGGCGGGAGTGTGGCTGATGTCCCCCAGATTGGTGCAGTGGATCGCTTCGCTGCTGTGCGTCGGGCTTGTATGGTGCTCGTCGCGGCTGGTGTCGCCGATCAACGAAGGCCGGCGCTCGCTGAACATGTACGGCGGCGAAGTGGTCGAGACGCGCGTCGCGCCGGAATATGCGCTGGCGATTCAGGCGCTGGGCGCCTTTCGCGGGCTGATCACCGACATCGCGTTCATCCGCGCCGAGCAGTTCAAGCAGGAAGGCCGCTTCTACGACGCGGCCCAGCTCGCCGATTGGATCTGCAAGCTCCAGCCGCACTTTCCGTCGGTCTGGGAATTCCAAGCCTGGAACATGGCGTGGAATATCTCCGTCACGACGTACACGCCCGAGGAACGCTGGAACTGGGTCTACAACGGCGTGCGCCTGATCCGCGACCAGGGCATTCCCAACAATCCCCGCGCGCTCAATCTCTACCGCCAGATCGCCTGGATCTACAACAACAAGATGAGCGAGTCGGTCGACGACCAGAACATGGCCTACAAGTGCTACTGGGCCTATCGAATGCACATCCTGCTCGGCCCGCCGCGGCCGGTGGCCGGCGCCGCGCCGGCCAGCGCGCCGGCGGAGCGCGATCTCCTGCGCGACGCGGCCGAGACGATCGAGCGAATCCGCAACGAGCAGATGGGCCGCGCCGGCAAGCCGCTCGTGAAATCCGCCGAATCGGAATCGGCCGCCGACCCGGCCGCGCTGATGCCCACGCCGCGCGAGCTGGCGACGCGCTCGGAATACGCATTCATCAAGGCCATCGCCGACGCGCCCCGCACGCTCGAGGAGCTGTATGCGGCCGACCCCGCCACGCGCGAGCTGGCGACGGCGCTGCGCTCGGCGGGCGTGCGGCTGAGCGACGACGCGCTGACCGACGACGTCTACTGGCGCGACGACGGGCTGGCGTTCACGTTCTTCGAACCGTACCGCGCACTCAAGCAGCCCGTCGCGCTGCTCGATCGCGTCGCGCGCGGCCAGGTGACGCAATCGCCCGAACAGGTCACGCAGCGCTTCCGCCGCGAGCGGCTCGACGGAATCCTGCACATTCGCGCGGGAAACGAATCGGCCGAGCGGCTCGTGCGTTTCCTGCAGCGCAAGGTGCTGGCCGAAGTGTACAAGATGGACCCGGCGCACATGGCGTACCTGGTGAGCAAGTACGGCCCGATCGACTGGCGCAGCGTGGACGGGACGGCGCTGTACTGGATTACGAAGGGGATGATCGAGTGCGCCGCGACACTCACGACGTCGCAGAACGACAAGGTGAACGCCGACCGCATCCTGTTCTACTCGCTGCGCAATCTCTTCCTGCGAAACCACCTGACGTTCGAGCCGTATCCCGATTACACGAAGGTCTATCTCTCCTACATCAATCCCACGCCGGACGAGAATTTCATCGAGTCGATGCATCAGGCGTTCATCGAGCTGGGGCCGCACCTCGACCCCGAGGCCGAGGCCGGCGGCGCGGGCGGCACATTCCGAACGGCGCACGTCAACTTCCTGGGCGAGGCGATCCGCATGTTGTTCCTGGCCGATCGCACGGCCGAGGCGCAGAAGTATTTCGAATACATGCAGGTGCATTACTCGAAGAACGAAGACGGCTCTCCCAACACAAACATCGACCGCACGCTGGCCGAGTTCGCGATGGAGAATTACTACGACGTCGGCGATTCGCCCGGCACGCGCGAGATGATGATCGTGATGGGCGCCAAGCTCGGCATTGTCTACAACCAGCTCGCCGAAGGCGGCAGCGACGAGCGCGTCCGCCGCCTGATGGCCGAGGTCAAGCGCATCTACGACGAGTATCAGAAGGACAAGACCGTCGGCAACCGGCTAATGCTCCCGCCGTTCGAGGAGATCATGATCGACGTATTCGGCACGTGGCTGGGCCGTCCGTCGCCGTCGCACGTGGCGACGCTGCACAAGGTTCGGCTCTGGGCCGTGGCCGACAATTGGCTGAAGCAGGCGGTCTATGACGTGCTGAAGCCGCAGTTCGACGCCGAATGCGAGGCGTGGCAGTTCGACGTCGAAAAGGCCTTTCCCGAGCCGGCGGGAATGGAGGAATACCGCAAGTCGGACAAGGCCCGCGAGCGGGCCGTGCCGGAAGACAACACGACCACGATTCC
>CAZHIE010000126.1:0-12604 GCA_964532435.1 uncultured Planctomycetales bacterium | reverse complement strand
ACGCCGAGGCCGAGTGGCCGGCGATTTCCACCATTCCGCCGGGTGCGTGGTCGCTGGTCGAGGGCGGCGCGATCGAGCCGGCCGAGTTTCCGTGCGAGACGTTGCTGGAGCCGGTGGCGATGCGCGACGCGGATTTCCGCTGGGTGCTGCAGACCGATCCGCCGATGGCGCTTTCGCCGCAGCGCGTCGGTCGGAGTTGCTGGGCTGATCCGGTACGTGCCGGCGCGTGAATCGGGATTGTTGAAGTCTTGCCCCCGGGCGACTACCGCATTGGGGGATCGGACTCGCGTAGCACTTCTCATCGCGCAGCGCCGTGCCGGAAAGAGACCGGCCGGAGGTCGGCCCCCCAGTCTCCAGTGATCTTGCAATGATCGATCGAGTCCCGCCCCGTCGTTCCCCGCGCCCTCTCGCTGGCCCCTCACTGGCGTGAGGGGTTCGGATTTCCCCGTTCCCTCCCGCTGGCCCCTCACTGGCGTGACGGGTTCGGATTTCCCCGTTCCCTGTTCCCTCTCGCTGGCCCCTCACTGGCGTGACGGGTTCGGATTTCCCTGTTCCCTGTTCCCTCCCGCTGGCCCCTCACTGGCGTGACGGGTTCGGATTTCCCTGTTCCCTGTTCCCCGTTCCCTGCTCCCAATACCCGTAATTCCGCGGCGCCGCGGTGGGTGTCCCGCGGGGCCGCGGTGTGGGTGCTTGTTATGCCGCGCCGCGCAGCGTGCGGTCCCGCGCGACGAGTCCGTCCTGCGTGCGCTCGACCTCGACAAAGAGCGACCGCTTGATCTTCGGCTCGCCGGTGACCGCGTCCGTGCCCCACAGGTTCACGCGGAACAGCGTCAGGCCGCCGCGCGTCCAGAGGCGACGCAGATCCAGCCGGCTGGGGTGCTCGAACAGCGCGGCCCCGATCGCCTCGCGGTGCTCGCGCAGGTCGATCAAGGATGGCTCGTCCAGCCGCATCTCGTCCAGGGTCTCCAGTTCGGTCGCAGTCATCGCCAGCTCCTCAGTCGCCGGACCATTACTCCGCATACGCGGCTCGGCCCTTCGACACAATCATAGGACGCTTATGTAATCGCCGGCGATACATACACCTTCACGCGATTCCAAAATTTTCGCCCGCGCCGCATGACCGTGCGGGGCCCGCTTGCCGATCGCACGCGCGTTCTTACAATCGCGAGCGCATGGCCGGGCAAACCCTTTCCGAGATTCGCGGACTGCTCGCGGCGGCGGGCCTGACGCCGCGCCACCGCTTCGGGCAAAACTTCCTGATCGATCTCAACCTGATGCGTAAACTCGTCAAATCCGGGGACTTACGCGCGGCAGACGTCGTGCTGGAGGTCGGCCCGGGCACCGGCTCGCTGACCGAGATGATCCTCGCCGCCGGCCCGCGCGTCGTGTCTGTCGAGATCGATTTTGGCCTTGCGGCGCTGCTGCGCGGACGCTTCGCCGATGAGCCGCGATTCCGACTCGTCGTCGGCGACGCCCTGGCCGGCAAACATGGCATCAATCCGGACATCGCTGAGGCTCTTTCCACGTGGCTGCCGGCCGCAGGCGGCGCTTACAAGCTCGTCGCCAACCTGCCGTATCAGATCGCCACGCCGCTGCTCGCCAACCTTCTCATCGCCGGCGCCGCGGACCGGGCGTCCGAGTCGGACCGCCGCCCGACAGGACTGCCGCCGGCCTTGCCGCGGTTTGCGACGCTGGTTTGCACGATCCAGAAGGAGGTCGCGGACAGGTTATCCGCCCGGCCGGAAACGGACGCGTACGGCCCGATCTCCGTCATCGCACAGACGCTGGCCGAGGTGCGCACGCTGGGGGTCGTTCCGGCGGAGGCGTTCTGGCCGCGCCCGGGCGTGCAATCGGCGATGGTCGAGTTGCGTCCCCGGCGGCCCGACGAGCTCGGCCTGGCCGATGTGCCGGCGTTCGGCGAATTCGTTCACGCCGCGTTCGGACAGCGGCGCAAGAAACTGCGGCGGCTCGTCGGCCCTGGCCGACAAGCCGCCGATGAATCCGCGTTCGATCGAGCCTGCGTCAGCGCGGACGCGCGTCCCGAGCAGCTAACGCCGGAGCAGTTTCGAGCGCTGCATCGCGCGCTATCAAAACCGCGCGAGTGAAAAGCTGCGGCGCGATCTGGGCCTGCACGAATTTCGGCCGGGTCGCGTCCGTGTGCCCGCCGGAATAGCCGAGTTTCTCGAACTCCGGCCGCCAGGCGATGTTGACGACGCGTTCGCGGCCGCTGGGCGGCTGGAGGCCGACTTCGCCGGCCCCGACGGCCTGGTCGAAGAATTTGCCGTCGATGGTGCCGAAAAGCTTCATCGGGCCGGCCAAAACGGCGTCGCGCGGCGAGTAGTAGTTGTAGATCCGCCCGCGGACGCGCCGCAGCGCCTGCTCGACGTCGTAGTCGTGCGACAGGCTGGAAGCCAGCAGCACGACGTTGTTCACCTTGTACTTGGGGTCGAGCTGTTCGAGCGCCCAGATCGCCACGCCCGTGCCGGCCGAGAGTCCGACGACGTTTACTTCGCCGTTCGGGTGCTTGTCGAGGTAGTGCTCGATCGCGCGGGCGAGGCTGCTGGCCCCGAGCCGGGCGTTGACGCGCACCATCTGGTCGATGGCGGGGTTCAGTGAGAACGTCCACCCAACGGTGGCCACTTCGCCGCGATAGCCGGCCTTTTGCAGGCCCTCGCGCAGTCCGGCGTCGCCGAAGTCAATGTTGCCTGCGCCGGGACAGTAAAACGTCACGCCGTTTTCCGCCCGGGGCCCGAGCGCCGAGACGCAGCCGCTCTGCGTGACGACCAGGACGAGCAGCGCGATGATGATCGCGAGCTTTCCGATGCCCCACGCGACCGCCCCGGCCCGGCCCGGGCCGATGAATGCGCCGAAGTCGGTCGGCGTCGCGCGTTCGAGCCAGCTCGGATACGCCTTGCGGATTGCAACTTGGCTGTTCATGTCGTGCTTTCTGCGTTTGCGCACCGACAGCATGGTCCACCCCCCATTCTCTGTTGCTGTCTTTCAGGGTTCCAATTCCATCCCCGGCTGTCACGTATGACACGGCCGGATTCGGCAGGTAAGCGGCGGACGACTCTGCGGCTTTCTGTTTTTCGGAACCGGTCCGACTTTGTTGGGTTTCCATTCTCGGACGCGGCGCCACCGTGCCGCACACTCCTCTGAGCGTCAGACCTCGCCGCCGATTCACGCGCTCGGCCCGCGAATGTCCGATTCGCTGGTTCCGATGCGCGAAACCCGGTGAGCGTTACGTGGGAGTTCGTCGGAGTAGATGTGCGAATGCGCGTGGTGACAAATTCTTACGGCGGCGGTGGGGGGGTGAGGCGGTCCCGTCGTTGCGAAATGCAGCCGAGGGCGGCTGCGGTCCATTTCGTCTTTCCGAGCCCGCCTGTCCTCAGGCGGGTCTTTCCGTCTCTTTCGTTACGGAAAAGACCCGCGTGAGGACACGCGGGCTCGGCGCGCGAGGCCGAGGGCGGCTGCGGTCCAATCGGCTGCGGTCCAACACGCAACGATCCGCTACGGACCGAGGAGCAGGGCGACGAATGCGTCGATGTCGCCGTTGTCGGCCACGCCGTCCCAGTTCGCGTCGGCCGCGATGATGCGGCAGTTGGGGTATAGCATCGCGTAAAGATCGGCATCGAGCAGGGCGGTGACAAACGCATCGATGTCGCCGTTGTCGATCGCGCCGTCGCAATTCGCGTCGCCGCGGCGGGGCGGGCCGCAGTCGTCCAGCGATGCCCGCAGGATGCGCACGAGATCGTCATGCGCGAACGAGCCGGTGAACGGATGCGAGGATTCGCGAAGCGGGTTGCCCTGCTCGTCGAGGTAGCGGTCGAGTTGCTGAACCTCGACAAAGACGCGCGCGGCGCCCGCCGCCGGAACGGTCGCGACCAGTTGCGGACTGGTCGGGTCGGTGACGTTGACGACGAGCAGCCCATTGTTGCGGTCCGCGACGAGCGCGTAGTCGTTCGCGCCGGGTGGGGCGATCTGGCTGGCAACGTCGACGTGCAGCGCGTCGCCCGCGGGCGCCGCGACGGCGCCGACCTCGACGATCTGATCGGGCGCCGTCATGTCGAAGACGTGCAATCCGCCCGGGCCGGCCGCGACGTAGAGATAGTCGTGCTCGCGCGACGGCTCGACCGCGTCGGCGGCGCGCCAGCGCGCGTACGTGTCGAGTCCGCTGGCGCCGGGTAGCGGCAGCCCGCCGACCAGGCGCGGCGCCGCGAAGTCGGGCAGCAGGTCGATGATGCGCACGCCGAAGTCGGGATCGGCGGCGTAGAGGCGCGACGCGAACGCCGACCCGGGCTGATAGTGTGCGTAGGGCCGCACATCGGCCAGGTTCATTCCGCCCAGCGTCGCGATGATCGCCGGGTTTGCGTGATCGCCCACGTCGACGACGATCAGGCCGTCTTGGCCGGCGGCGATGAACAGGTGAATGCCCCAGGGGACGGCGCGCCGCGCGGCCGGCGCGTCGATGGTCGCGATGGGCGTCAGAATTTCCGGGTTGTCGTTGTCGAAGATCATGACGCCCACGCCGGCGACGACGACGTAGACGTAGCGCGCCACGCGGCTGACGTCGCGCGCGTCGATTCCTGCGACGGACGCGGCCAGTCGCGGCGGTCCGTCGCCGCGCAGGTCGTAGACTTCCACTCCGGCGGCGCCGCGCGCCACATACAGGTAATCCGCCGTTCCCTCGATCGCGTTGGGCAGCGCTGCAACGGCCAGCGCGGCGCCGCTGCTCAGAATCCCCGCCGGCGCGGGGTGCTCCGGCTGCGCCCAGCGATTCATCCGAATCACGCCGTCGCCGCCCGCGACGTATGCGAACGTGCGGGCCAGCGCGTAATTGCCCGAGCCCATGCCCAGCGTCGGCGGGGCGCGGTGGCACTCCGCGCAGTCGCGCACCCATCCGGCGCCGCGCGTGGTGTGCGGGTTCACCGGATTGAGCGCCAGCCCGGATGCGCCGCTGGCGGCCGTCGGCATTGCATAGTCGAGAATCTTCGAGCCGTCCGGGGCGGTCACGTCGGCGATAGGCTGACAGCCGACGACGTACGGCGCGACTCGGCCCCCGCTGTTCGGTCCCATCTGGAACGAGCGGAAGCTCTCGAACACCTTGTTGTTGGTGCGCACGCGGCCGATTTCCATTTCGCGGGAGACGAGGTTGAGCCCGCTGTAGCGTTCGTCGCGCTCGAAGTGGCAGCCATAGCAATTGACGGTCCACGATGCGTGACAGGCGTAGCATTCGAGCCCGCCCTGCGGCTTGATGTGATTTCCATTCATGGCGCAGGCGGCACGCGGGTTGTACAACGGCGAGCGCGGGTTGGTCACGTCCATCGCGCGCTTCACCACGTGCGTTTCGCCAGTGACTTTGGACGTGAGCGTGACGACGTCCCCAACCGCCGCGACGTTGCGCAGCGATTCGCCCTCGTCGTCTGCGAGCGTCGGGGCGGATTCCGGCCGGCCGTGGCAACTGCTGCACTCGATTCGCGTGGCCTGGTCCATGTGGCCGTAGATGTTGCCGTCGCCCATGATTTCCTTTTTGGTGTGGCAATCGACGCAGTGCAGTCCGCGTTCGTGGTGGATGTCGGGCGGATTGGTGTCGGGCGTGGCGTAGTGATACTGGCCGCCGAAGAGCACGCCGGTCGTTCCGGGCACGCCCGGGCCAGCCGGCAGGCGGGGCGGCATTTCGGATCGCCCGGTGAAGCTGACGCCGATGCGCGCGCCGCGCTGGTGGCAATGCAGGCACTGGCTGGTGGGGATCGCGCGCGTGACGGCGTGGTGCATGGGATGCCCGGTCTCGGCATGGTCGATCGATGCGTCGGCGCTCTGCGAAAGGCCGTCGTCGTGATAGATCATGTGGCAGGCGGCACAGCCATCGGCGCGATAGAGCCCGCGCTGGTTCGCTGCTCCGCGATAGCCGGCCCCGCGTGACCAGAGATGGCAGCGTGCGCAAGCCTGCCCCGGCACGGCCTCAAAGTGCGTGGCGAAATCCTGCGGGTCGCCGGCCGGGTCGTAGCGGACCAGATCGGCCAGCGATTCGACCGCGCCGCGCTCGGCAGGAACAAAGCCGTCGTCGTCCACGACCGCGAACGTTCCGTAGACTGGATTGCGCGTCGGCTGCGCGCCGCATTGGTACAGGCCGCCGGCGTAGTGCCCGGCCGCGGTCGCCATCATCGACTTTTTCACGCCGAATGTGATTTCCTCATGGCAACCGCCGCAGGTGTAATCGACGACCCGCAGGTTCGACGGATTGATGAACTGCTGATACGCGAGATCGTAGTCGCGCGGCGGCGTCGTGGCGTCCATGATCGGCGGCAGCAGCGGCTGGACGTGCGCCGAAAACATGTCCGTCGCGTTCGGATCGCCGCCGTGGCAATACGTGCATTCCGAATTTCCGTTCCAGCCCATGCTCTGCGCGACGTTCTCCAGGTTGCCGTGGCAAAGCAGGCAGCGCGGATAGGGATCCTGAGCACGGACCGCAAGCGGCAGTGCGAGAAAGATGACGAGCAGCGTGAAGTGCGAGGCGAGTCTGCGGAACGGGCGGCGGGACGACGCGATTGGGCGCATGCCATTCCCCTTGCGCTGTGGACGTGCTGTGCTGCCGGATTCCGCCGACGGCGTGCCTGTCGTGCAGGGCAGCGGGCGGCCGGCACACGATGTACTCGATACTACGGATGTGGTGGAGGCGCGCTCAAGCACGGCGCGGGCGTGTCAGGCATAGGGAAATTACGCGCGTCGGTTTCGCGACGCCGGCGGCGGGAGTTATTGACTACGGGGGCGCGGCGACGGATTCTCGATCTCCGCGCGCTCCGCGCCGGGCGGCGTCTGTCCGGTAGTGCAGGCGTCGCCGACGCCCTGCCAGTAGCCCGCGATGCGTGCGCCGCACGCGGGGCAATTCGCGCCGTCGAGGCGGTTCCGCCGCACCTGAAAGCCGCGGCGCCAGATCACCGTTTCGCCGCATGACGGGCAACACGTGTTCTCTCGTTCGCCGACCAGCCCCGGCAGGTTCCCCGGATAAACGAAGCGCAGCCCCGCGGCCTTGCCGATCTCGTAGGCGCCGACGAGCGTCTCCGCACTCGTGCGGCCCGCATCTCCCATCTTGTAGTCGGGGTGAAAAGCCGTCACGTGCCAGGGCATGTCCGGATTGACGCCCGCGAGAAAGTCGGCCATCTCGCGCAGCTCGTCCGGATCGTCGTTGAGGCCGGGGACGATCAGCGTGACGATCTCGACCCAGAAGGCCATCTGATGGAGGCGGCGAATCGTGTCGAGCACATTTTCGAGCGTGCCGCCGAGCTGCCGATAGCTCTTGTCGCGGAACGCCTTGAGGTCAACCTTGTACAGATCGACCCACGGGCGGATGAACTCCAGCACCTCCGGCGTCGCGTTGCCGTTCGAAACGAACGAGCCGACCAGCCCCGCCTCGCGCCCGAGGCGAAACACGTCCATCGACCACTCGGCCGTGATCAGTGGCTCGTTGTACGTGCTGGTCAGAACCGGACAGCCGTGCGCCAGCGCAAGCTCGACGATCTTCTCCGGCGTGACGAAGCGCGGCGCGGCGACGGCATCGTCGTCGCGCAGCGCCTGGCTCGTCACCCAATTCTGGCAATACGAGCAATGAAGATCGCAGCCGAGCATCCCAAAGGAGAGCGCGTCGCTTCCTGGGAATGCGTGATAAAACGGCTTTTTCTCGATCGGATCGACCTGCACGCCCGCGACGTAGCCATGCGGCACGCGCAGGACGCCGTCGGCGTTGAATCGAACGCGGCATACGCCCGCCCGCCCGGGCAGCACGCGGCAGCGATGCCCGCACGCCAGGCAGCGGATCGCCCCGCCGTGCTCTGCGCGGACAAGCGCGCCGGCCGCGGGCGCGGTGTTCTCCGCGAGCAACTTTCGAAGACTTACGACGTTGAGCTGCATCGATTTCGCGGCGCTCGGCCGCGCGCGGGTGCGCTCGATCCAGCGGTCGGCACCGACCCGTCCGGCGGCGGCCGCTGCTCAGCGCGGCGACACGGGAGGTCGCCCGACGCTGTAGTATTCCAGATTGTAGCGCTTCACCGTCGCGGCGTCGTAGAGGTTGCGGCCGTCGAAGATCACGCGCTGGCGGAGCGCGGCGGCGATGCGGTCGAAGTCCGGGCTGCGGAATTCGTTCCATTCGGTGCAGATGAGCAGCGCGTCAGCGCCTTTCAGCACTTCGTATGCGTCCGCGCAATACTCGGCCCGCGCCCCGAGCGCGCTGCGGGCGCTCTCCAGCGCCTTCGGGTCGTGCAGGGCGATGCGCACGCCGCGCTCCAGGAGCGCCTGCACGATCGCCAGCGCCGGCGCCTCGCGCACGTCGTCTGTCTTGGGCTTGAACGCCACGCCCCACACCGCGACTTTTTTGCCCGACAGCGGCTCGCCCAGGCGAGCCACGATGCGCTCCGTCATTCCCTCCGCCTGTCGGCGATTGCGCTGGTGAACGGCGTCGAGGATGCGGCAATCCGCGCCGACGCCGCGCGCAAAGCTCGCCAGCGCCTGCACGTCCTTGGGAAAGCAGCTTCCGCCGTAGCCGATGCCGGGATAGAGGAAGTGCTGCCCGATGCGCGCGTCGGAGCCCATCCCGCGGCGCACTTCGTCGACGTCGACGCCGAATTTCTCGCACACCTCGGCGATTTCGTTGATGAAGCTGATCCGCGTCGCGAGATATGCGTTCGACGCGTACTTCGTCAACTCGCTGGCCGCGCGGCTCATCCGCAGCAGCGGCTTGTTGTTCCGCAGAAAGGGCTTGTACAGCTCGGCGACCAGGTCGCCGGCGGCGGCGTCCTCCGCGCCGACGACGACGCGATCGGGGCGGAAGAAATCGTCGACCGCGGCGCCTTCCTTGAGAAACTCGGGATTGCTGACAAGATGGACCGGGTGCCGCGTGGCCGCCCGCATGATCGCTTCCACCTTCGCGCCCGTGCCGACCGGCACCGTGCTCTTGATGACGACGACCGCCGGCCCGCGCAATTGCTCGGCGATCTGCCGCGCGACCGCCTCGACCATCGTCAGGTCGGCCGAGCCGTCGGCGCGCGGCGGAGTGCCGACGGCGATGAACACGACGCTGGCCGCCGCAACGCCGTCGCCCAGGTGCGTCGTGAAGCGCAAGCGCCCGGACGTGAGATTTTCCGCCAGCAATTCGGCGAGTCCGGGCTCGTAAAACGGGCACTGCCCGCGGCCCAGCGACGCGACTTTGGCCGCGTCGCTGTCCACGCCTACAACGTGGTTTCCCGAATCGGCGAAACACGCCGCGGTGACCAGTCCGACATATCCGCTTCCGACAACACAAAGGCGCATGGATTCTCCTCGTCGCTTCGACAGAGGCCGCGGACGCTCTCTTTGATACGTCGTCCGGCCGTCGGAGTTCCGGCCGGCCGGCGGCGCGGGCGGATCCGGCGGCCGGCCCTTATAATCGAGCGCTGCGGGACCGCGCTATTTCCGGAGTTCGCTCTTGAGAATCCTCGTAACCGGCTGTGCCGGGTTTCTCGGATACCACTTCAGTCGCCGGCTGCTGGACGAGCAGCACGACGTGGTCGGGCTCGACAACCTTTCGACCGGCAGCAGCGCGAACGCCGCGCTGTTGTCGCAGAACCCGCGCTTCCGCTTCATCTCGCACGATATCACGGCGCCGCTACCGGTCGAAGGGCCGTTCGACATGGTTTGCAACCTGGCGTGCCCGGCCTCGCCGATCGACTTCGACACAATGGCGCTCGACATTCTGGCGGTCTGCTCGCAGGGCGTGCGAAATCTGCTGGAGTTTTCGCGGCAGTGCGGCGCGCGATTCTTTCACACGAGCACGAGCGAGGTCTACGGCGACCCGCTCGAACACCCGCAGAAGGAGACGTATTGGGGAAACGTGAATCCGTGCGGGCCGCGTTCGTGCTATGACGAAGGCAAGCGCTTCGCCGAGGCGCTGATCGCGGCGTTTCACCGCACGCACGGCCTCGAAACGCGCGTCGCCCGCATCTTCAACACGTACGGCCCGCACATGCGCCCGCACGACGGCCGGGCGCTGCCGAGCTTCATTTCGCAGGCGCTCCGCGGCGAGCCGCTGACCGTCCATGGCGACGGGAGCCAGACGCGGAGCTTCTGCTTCGTCAGCGACCTGATCGACGGCTTGTGGCGCTTGGCGCAAAGCGACGTCCGCGACCCCGTCAACATCGGCAACCCGGTCGAAGTCTCCATTCGCCACGTCGCCGAAGAGGTCATACGCCTCTGCGGCAGCCGCAGCCAGGTGCGCCTGACCGCCCGGCCGCCGGACGATCCGCACGTGCGCTGCCCGGACATTACGCGGGCGAAAACGCTGCTCGGCTGGTCGCCGCGCGTTCCGCGTGAGGAGGGATTCGGGCGGACCGTCGCGTGGTTCCGCGAGCAGATGGGGAAGTAGGATTTGGGGATTTTGCGGTACGGGGAACCGCCGGCCGGGTTATCAGCACCGCACAGGAATGCGCGCGAACGCCCCGAAATAGCTGACGGCCCGCGTCGCACGACGCGCCTGCCCTCCCGTCGCCGCGCCGGGCCGCGGCGCATTCCACAGCCGCCCCGCAATCCAGCCGAAGAGCCAGCAGCGAGCCGCGGGGCCGGCGATCGGCCCTTGCGCGGCGCGGCGTCGATTGCCCGGCGCGCGATTGGTTGCGCGGGTCGGGCGATTGTGGGAAGGGAAGACTCGGATGGCGCGAGTTGTCGTTGCCGAAGATCAAGCGCACATCCGGCTCGTTCTCCAGGAATGGCTGGAGCAGCACGGCCATGAAGTGCTGGCCGCCCCCGACGGCGTCGTCGCGCTCCAGGCGCTTCAGGCCATACCCGCGGACGTACTGGTGACCGATTTGAACATGCCGCAGATGGACGGGGTGGAGCTTTCGCGCCGCGCGTTCGGCGCCTGCCCGACGCTGCGGAGGATCCTCGTCGTGTCGTCGCGCTGCGACGTGGACGAGCTTGTCGCCGGGTTGAACGACGCGCGCATCGCCGTCTTCCGCAAGCCGTTCAGCCCCTCCGGATTGCTGCGCGCGGTCGAAGCCGCGTCCGATGAGCCCGCCCCGCCCCGGTGCCAGGCATGAGCCCGGCCGGTCGCACAATTCGCTCGCGCGCCTCCGAAAAGCCGCGCGGCCGCGCGGCGCGCCAGGCCGGCGGGCCGGTCGACGTCGATCGGCTGATGCTGGACAACGACGCGCTCGGGCGCGAGCTGTTTCGGTGCTACGAGCAGCTCGGGTTGTTTTCGGAATTGGCGGAGAGTTTCGGCCGGGTCGAGGATCGGCCGCGCACGCCCGTGGAGCTGTTACAGCGGCTGCTCCGGATCCTGGATGCGGACGCGCTGTTTCTGGACGCGGACGGGTGCTGTCGCCGCGCGCCCGGGGGAAGCGCGGCGTGCGCGGCGCCTTCGCCGCGCGAGCTGCGCGCCCGGCTGCACGAGAGCATCGAGGAAGTGCGTCATGCGTGCGGCGCCCGGCTGGTGCCGCTTTCGCCCGACGCGGATGCGCGCTCCGGGCGCAGCGTGGCGTTGCTGGCCGCATTGCCGCGGGCGGAGGCCGACGCCGCAGTCGCGATCGCCTGGCGCGGCGCGCAGCGGACGCCGTTCGACAGCGGCGATCTGATCGCGGCGCAGTCGGTGCTGCGCTTCGGGGCGCAGGCGCTGCGAAACGTCGAGCTGGTTCGCAGCACGCGCGACAACGCGGTCGAGACGGTTTGCGCCCTCGCCAACGCGATCGACGCGAAGGACAATTACACGTGCGGGCATTCCGAGCGCGTCGGGCAGTACGGCCGAATGCTGGGCACAGCGATCGGGCTGGGCGAGGCGGAGCTGACAGATCTGGAGTTCGCCGGCCTGCTGCACGACGTGGGCAAGATCGGCGTGCCGGAACACGTGCTCAACAAGCCGCAGAAGCTGACCCGCGACGAGCAGCGGCAGATCCGCCTGCACCCGCAGATCGGGTATGACGTTCTCAAGCCCGTGCGCCACTTTCAGCGCGTGCTCGACGCCGTCCTGCACCACCACGAAAACCACGACGGCTCGGGCTATCCGGCCGGGCTGCGCGGCGACAACATCCCGCAGCTCGCACGAATCCTGCACGTCGCGGACATTTTCGACGCGCTCACGACGGATCGGCCGTATCGAGCGGCGTACGGGCGCGAGGCGGCGCTGCGCATTCTGGAGTCGGGCGCCGGCACGATCACCGATCCGGACCTGACGGCGGCGTTTGTCGAGGCGATTCGGTCGGAGCCGCGATCGTAATCGAGCACGCGCTGTCGAGCCGAGCGCGCGCCGTGCTTGCGGGGCGGATCGGATGGGCGCGTTGGGCGCTACGGGCGCGGAGGGTCATCATGCGGAAGCGCTGAGAGCGCGGAGGGCGGTGGGCGGTGGGCGCGCGGAATGGGCGCGGAAAGTGATCGCGGGTTCGCGTGCCGCCCGATCTAGATTTTTCGCGCGGCGCGGGGGGATCGGGGCCCGCACCCTTCGTCGATGCAAACGGTTGGCCGACGCGACGGCGGCGAACGAGGCCGACGGCGTTTCGGTTTTCCCGGTTGCTTCGGCGTCCGGCGAATGCGGCGGCTGCGCCGTGCGACGGATCACTTCGTCGCCGGCCGACGAGCTGCCGCCGGG
>CAZHIE010000125.1:10606-12630 GCA_964532435.1 uncultured Planctomycetales bacterium | reverse complement strand
CGCGGGCCGCTGCGCGGACGGCGTCCCGCTCGCTTGCGATCGACGCTCCGATCGTCGTTATCGCCACTCGATCGCAATCGTGCGCGGCCGTAGAATTACAGAGACACGCCGCGTCCCGATCGAAGGCAACGCCATGAAAACCCGCCAACGTGAAGAGCGTCCCAATTCTTCGCAGCGCGGCCACGCGCTCCCGGTGAGACCCGCTGTCCTCGACGCGCGCCCGCGCGGCTACGGCCGCCGCCGCGCCGCGCTGCTCGCCGGCGTGTACGCGCTGATCGGCCTGCACGTCGCGCACTGGAAAATCAGCGGCCGCACGCTCGCGCCGCTGGAACTCAACGAGGTGATGTACACGCTCGAAGTCGGCATTCTGACGGCCGGCTTCCTGTTCATGCTCACGGCCATGCTTGCGACGGCCGTATTCGGCCGCTTCTTCTGCGGCTGGGGCTGCCACATTTTGGCGCTCGAGGATCTGTGTGCGTGGCTGCTCGGCAAGGCGGGCATCCGGCCGAAGCCGGTGCGCTCGCGCGTGCTGTTGTACGTTCCGCCGGCCGCGATGCTCTACATGTTCGTCTGGCCGCAGATCACGCGCCTGCTCGACGGGCGTCCGCTGCCGACGCTGCACCTGCGCAGCGACGCGCAGGGCTGGGCGTCGTTCGTCACGGAGAATTTCTGGCGCAATCTGCCCGGGCCGACCATCGCGCTGCTGACGTTTTTCATCTGCGGCTTTGCGATTGTGTACGTGCTCGGCTCGCGCTCGTTCTGCACGTACGGATGCCCGTATGGCGTGCTGTTCCGCCTGGCCGACAAGCTCGCGCCCGGCCGCATCATCGCCGTCGGCGATTGCTCGGATTGCGCGGCATGCACGGCCGTCTGCTCGTCGCACGTCCGCGTGCATGAGGAATTGGTGCGTTACGGCACGATCGTCAATCCGGCGTGCCTGAAGGATCTCGACTGCGTCGCGGCGTGCGACAACGGAAAGGTGCGCTTCGGCTGGACGCGCCCGCCGATTTTCCGCAGTTGGTTCCGCACGCGGCTGATCCGGCCGAAGTTCGACTTTACGCTGGGCGAGGATGTCCTGATGGGGGTCGTCTTCCTCGCGACGCTGCTGATTTTCCGCGGGCTCTACGACGCAGTGCCGTTTCTGCTGACGCTCGGGCTGGGCGGAATCCTGGCGTACGGCGCGGCCGTGCTTGTGCGCCTCGCGACGCGCCGCGACGTGCGGTTCAACAGTTTCCAGCTCAAACGGGCCGGCCGAGTCACGTCGACCGGACGCGCGCTGGCGGCGGTCGCGGCCGTTTTCGCCGTGTTCACCGCGCACAGCGCCGTGGTTCGCTATCACCACTGGCGCGGCTACGCCATTTTCGACGAGCTGGATCGCCGCGCCGCGGCCGCGACGGTCTCGGTCGGCGCGACGCTCGGCTCGCTCGAGAAGACCGAGCGGTCGCTCGAAACCGCGACGCCGCCGGAATTGACGCGGTTGGCCGCATCATCCGCGCCGGACATGGATCGCGCCATCGGACATCTCGAATTCTGCCGGCGCTTCGGCCTGTTCGTCTCGCCAAAGCTGCAGCAACGCCTGGCTGCGCTCTACGGCGCGCGGGCGGACGTCTCGGCCGAGGCCGGGCAGTTTGACGTCGCGGTGGGGTTGCTGCGCGCCGCCCGCGCGCTGGCGCCGGACGACGGGCGCGTGGCGTACAACCTGGGCGTGATGCTTTCGGCCGGGGGGAAGCTGGAGGCGGCCGGGCGAGCCTTCGCCGATGCGGCGGCGCTGCTGCCGGACGACGCCGACGTTTTCAACAACTGGGGCCACGTCCTGCTACGGCTGAACCGGCCGCAGGAGGCCGAGCCGGCCCTGCGCCGCGCGCTGGCGCTGCGGCCGGAACATGCTTTGGCGCATTTCAATCTTGGACGGTTGCTAGCGCAGAGCGGCCGCGGCGCGGAGGCGGAGTCGCATTTCCAGGAAGCTGCGCGGCTGGACGAGAATATCGCGCGGGCGCTGCGAGAGTGATGGCGATCGAGCGCGA
>CAZHIE010000125.1:0-10506 GCA_964532435.1 uncultured Planctomycetales bacterium | reverse complement strand
CGGCTGGACGAGAATATCGCGCGGGCGCTGCGAGAGTGATGGCGATCGAGCGCGACGTCCGCGTCCGATGCCAAGCGTGTAGCGGCCCGCGCCCTCGCGCGGCCGGAGCGACGCCCGGCATTGAGCACTGTCACAACTCGCGCGCAGGCCCGCGCGCTATTTCTCCCGTATTGCGTCCGCACGGTTCGCTCGCTGACGCTCGCGGCTCTGTTCGGACGTGCTCGCTGACGCTCGTGGCTCTGTTCGGACGTGCTCGCTGACGCTCGCGGGTCGGAAACTCGCTACTCGCTACTCGCCGAGCGCCGCTCCGGCCGCGCGAGGGCGCGGGCCGCTACGCTCGCGGTTTGGATCGCACGGCGACGGGCTCGGAGGTGCAGGTTCAGCGGGCATCACCCCAGCAGCAGCGCGACGAATGCGTCGATGTCGCCGTTGTCGACCGATCCATCGTCGTTGACGTCGGCATTGTTGATGTCGCAATCGGGATGATCGGCGACGTAGCCGGCCGGGTCGGTCAGCGCCTGCACGAAGCTGTCGATGTCGGCGTTGTCGACCGTGCCGTCGCAATTCATGTCGCCGGGCGTGGGCTGCGCGGGTTGCTGCACCACGAACGAGTTGCCGGCGTTGTTCACGAAAGTCGCGGCCCCGGTGGTGAGCGCGTAGTCCGCCGCGTTGTTGGTGCTCATCGCGCCGGCCGTACCGGTGAAGCGCAACGCGCGGGCGTCGCTGCTCGGGAGCGGGCCGGGCCAGGGCGGACCAAAGTTTCCGTCGGCGTCGTTGGCGATGTTGCCGCTGTTCGAGCCGGTATAGCCGGCGCCGCCCCAGCTCAGCCGCCAGTACACGGTGTTGACGCCGTCCTGCTCGAATACGAGCGATCCGGCGTTCAGATACGACGCCGGGATCAGGTTGCTCATCGTGAAGTTCAGCGTCGCGGGCGGCAGCGTGTGCGCCGGGAAGTTCGCGCTGGCGATCAGGATGCGGGCGCCGGCGGCCGAATTCGACACGTTCATGGTCATGTCGCAAACCGTGATCGGGTTCAGCCCGGCTGCGTCGAACACGCGGAGATGCGCAGAGGAAACGAGATTCTGGCCGGCGAAGCGCATCCGCAACTGAATCGCCTGCGCGGTCGTGTCGCCGCTGACGCCGCCGATGACCTGCTCGATCTGCATGAAATGGAATGACGCGCGCGCGGCCGGAAGGCAGAGCGTCGCGGCGACGAATGCGATGAGCGCACAGGATTTCCGTGAGTGCATCGTTGCTTCTCCGTTGTGGAACGTATGGCCCGCGGCGGGGGAGACCCACCTTCCAACAGACAGTATCGCGAAGCCACCCCCCGGCGGTCAACGCCAATGTGTGGACGCGCCGCAGCGCGCCGCGGAAGAATTGTCCGTGCGTGTGGTGAAACCGGCGTCTTTACGCGCGCGGCGCATCGACGAATTCGACGCGGTTGCGCCCGGCGCGCTTGGCCTGATACAGCCGCTGGTCGGCGAGTGCGACCAGCTTCTCCGGCGGCATCGGACCCTGCGCCGGGGTGACCTGCGCGGCGCCGAAGCTTGCTGTCACGTGCAGAGACTTGCCGTCGTGGCGGATTTCGCGCGTCGCGATGGCGGCGCGGATCTGCTCGGCCAACCCGCGTATCTCGGCTGCGGCGCTCTGGGCCACAATCACCGCGAATTCCTCTCCGCCGAAGCGCGCTACAAGCTGCGCGGCCCGGGCCGTGTCGCGCATGGCGGCGGCCACTTCGCGCAGGACGGTGTCGCCCGCCAGGTGTCCGTGCGTGTCGTTGAATTGCTTGAAGTGATCCACGTCCATCATGATCAGGCCGACCGCGTGCCCCGTCTCCGCGGCTCGTTCGAGCTCTTCGCGCAGGCGCTTGTCGAATTCGGCCCGGTTCGCGACTTTCGTCAGCGCATCGGTCGAGGCCGCCTCCAGTATGCGCTCGTTCTCTTTCGACAAGCGCGAAACGTCGGTCTCCGCCTGCGACGCGCGGCGCGTCGCGACGGCGCGATCGACCTCAGCCTGCACCGAGAGCTGGGCAAGCTGCGTCGCCGCCTCGGCCTGAAGCTGCGCATACGTCGTCGTCGCGCCGATCTCCAGCGACAGCAGCGACGCGGTTTCCTTCGCGTAATTGTCGAGATCGGTCAGCGCGTGCTCCAGCGTCGCCGGCGCGATGCCCGTCAACGCCTGACAGCGCGACTTGACCGCGGCCAGCTCGCCGGCGGACACATCCTGGCAGAACACGCCGGCGATCAGGGCGGCCGCGTAGACGATCCGGCTCATGTCCGCCGGACCGCCGGCGGAGGCGCTCAGCCCCTCGCCATGATGGGCGGCGACGGCGCTACAGATGACGTCCGGCAGGTTCCACTTTTTCAGCATCGCGGCGCTGAGCTGCGCGTGCGACGCGCCGAGCCGCTCGACCTCGACCTCCCAGAGCCGCGCGCCGGTCGAAGCCACCGTGGCGAGGACGGCCGCGTACGGCTCGCTCGCGCAGCGCCACGCCGCGATCATGCCGATGTCGCACAGCAGTCCGGCGACGAACGCCTCCTCCGCATAGCGCGGCGACACGCTGCGCGCGATGAGCCGCGCCGCGATGGCGGTGATGAGCGAGCGCCGCCAGTACGACTCCATGTCGAACTCGCCGCTGCCGCGCGCGCTGAGCGCGTCGACGACGGAGAAGCTCAGCGCCATCACCTTCACGGTCCGCAGCCCGAGAATCACCATCGATTGCTTGATCGAGCCCACCTCGCGCGGCAGCCCGAACATGGCGGAATTGACCACGCGGAGCAGCTTTCCGCTCAACGCCGGATCGTTCTGAATCACGCGGGCCAGCTCGTCGACGGAAACGTTGTCGTCACGCGTAAGGCGCAGCACTTCCACCGCCACGTTCGGCAACGAAGGCAGGTTCTCCGCTTTGAGCACTCGCGCTACGAACTCGGACGACATATTCCCTTCCTCCGTTGCGACCCCGACGGGGCGCCGCCCGCGGCCGCTTCCCACTCCGTCAGGTCTCTCTCGCGTTCGACGGCGCCGCCGCCTCCATGAACCCCGCCAGCGTTCGCCAGAGCTCGGCGGGCTCGACCAGTCGCGACAGAACCAGGTGCTCGCAAATCTCGACCAGCTCGCGCAGGCCCTGAATCGCGGACAGAAGCTCCGCCTGCTCGGCGGAAAGCAGTCCGAGCCGAACCGCTGCCAGCGCGAATCCGCCCTCGTCGACTTCTTCGAGGATCTCATCGATCTGGAGCGGATCGAGAAGCGCGTTGCGGACCGCGATCGCGGCCACGGCCTCGCGAAAGTCCCGCGTAGCGGCAAGAACTGCGCCGGCCTGCTCGGGCGCGAGGAGCCCGCGCGATTGCAAATGCTTCACAAACGCGGCTCGCTGCGACGAAGCCGGCACTTATGCTCCATGTACAGGCGACTCACCCGTTCCATCGACCGCCGGGCATCCGGTCTTGACCGAATGCGCGCACGAATGCGGGCGAACAGGCCGGCGAGCGCGTTGCGAGGCGCACGCCGCCGGTTCGGCGCCGCGGCGGAAGTGCTGCCGGGCGATTCGGATGGTTCCGCATCGACGATCCGCGAAGTCGAACATATGATTCCCGGACGATGGACGCTTTCCTGTCCAATCACCTGCACGGCGTTTCGCGGACGTACGCGCTGCTCGTCCCGATGCTGCCCCGCGCGCTGGCCGAGCCGGTCGCGCTCGCTTACCTGCTGATGCGCATCGTCGACACGCTGGAGGACGACCCGCTCCTGCCCACCGCCGTTCGTCTCGAACGGCTCGAAAGCCTGGCCGCGTCGCTCGGCCGCGGGCCTTGCGCGGGCCCGGACGTGTCCGACGTCTGCGGCGAGTCGCCGGCCGAGACGGCGCTGATGCGCGACTCGGCCGAAGTGCTGCGGCGCATCGCGTTGCTGGAGCCGCCGCTGCGCGAGCCGATTCACGAATGCGCGCAGGCGATGATCGCGGGCGTCACGCTGCTTTTTCGTCGCGCCGCCGTGCGAGATCTTCCGTACCCGGCGATTCGCGACGCGGGCGAGCTGCGCGAATACTGCCATTACGTCGCGGGCGTGGTCGGCGCGATGCTGTGCGGAATGATGGCGCACTACCTGCAACGGCCGGGCCTGTTGCGGCTGCGAGATCTGGCGATCGAGCTGGGCATCGGGCTTCAGCTCGTGAACATCCTCAAGGACGCGATGAAGGACTCGCGGCAGGGGCGGCGCTACCTGCCGCGCGGCGAGCGCGGCTCGGTCGCCTTCGCGGAGATCTATCGCGCGGTGCTGGGCGAGGCGCGCGAGAGCCTGCGCCGCGGCGCAGACTTCGTCCTGGCGCTGCCGCCCTCGGCCCGCGAGCTGCGCTCGTTCTGCGGCTTGCCGATCGCGTGGGGCGCGATGACGCTCGCCCGCGCCGACACGAATCGGGCCGCCGCAAAGATCGGCCGCGGCGCGATTCGCGCGTCGATCGAGCTGTTTTCGCGACTGGCGGGCGACGACCTCGCCCTGCGCCGCTGGTTCGAGCAGATGCTGACGCCGCCGGCGGCGACCGCCGTGCCGCGGGCCTGAGTTTTCGCCAACTTCGCCCCGTGGGAAACCATGCGCATTGTCTCGCTGCTCCCCAGCGCCACCGAGATTGTCTGTGCGCTCGACCTGACCGGCCAGCTTGTCGGCGTCACGCACGAGTGCGATTGGCCGCCGATCGTCCGCACGCTGCCGCGCGTTACGCACACGCACATTCCGACCGAAGCGACCAGCGCCGAAATCGACGGACTGGTCCGCGGACAGATCGGCGACGGCCACGCGCTCTACTCCCTCAATGTCGCGGAATTGCAGCGCCTGCGGCCCGATCTGATCATCACGCAATCGCTCTGCGGCGTGTGCGCCGTGGCCGATCGCGAGGTCTGCGAGGCGGCGGCGCGGCTGCCCGGAGCGCCGCGCGTGTTGCGGCTGGAGCCGACGCGCCTGCGCGAAGTGTTCGAGAGCATCATCGACGTCGCCGACGCCGCCGGTGTGCTGCCGATTGGCAAGGGGCTTATCGCGCGCCTCGCCGAGCGCGTCGAGCGTGTGCAAGCCGCTGTGGCCGCGGCGCGGGCCGGTCCGCCTCCGCGCGTCGTATTGCTGGAGTGGCTCGATCCGCCGGTTTCGTGCGGGCATTGGTCGCCGGAACTGATCGAGCTGGCCGGGGGATGGGAGCTGCTGGGCGGGGCGGGCGAGCCCTCGCGGCGCCTGAGCCATGCGCAGATCGCCGCCGCCGACCCCGACGTGCTGTTGATCGCGTGTTGTGGTCAATCGGCCGATCGGGCCAGGCGCGACGTGCCCGCGTTTTGCGCGCAGCCGGAGATTGCGACGCTGCGTTGCATCCGGGCCGGGCGCATTCACGTGACCGACGGAAACGCGTTTTTCAGCCGGCCCGGTCCGCGGCTGGTCGACGCGCTCGAATGGCTGGCGGAAACTCTGGCCGAACGGCGGGCGGCGAATGTCGAGTGACGTCGACTTGCGAAAAACGAATTACGAATCGCGGTCCGGCCGTCGGGCGGTCCGCAATTCGTAATTCGCAATTCGTAATTCGCCATTCGTCTGCTATGTGTCGTCCCGCAGCGTTCCGCCCACGCTGATGCTCTCCGAAATGTGCGGCCGGCCGGGGTCCAGATTCAGCGCCGCCGCCTCGTCGAGCAGCGAGCCGAAATCGGCGTCGGCCGTGGCGGTCGCCGTGACGATCGGCTCGCTGCGGCCGCGCAGCGTCGTGCCGATGCGCGGCCAGGTATCGATGGTGCGGCGGCGGGCGCGGGCTTTCGTTTCGCTCAGCGCCACGCGCACTTCGGCGAAGGCCTTCTTGACGCTCGTAAGCGCGGTCTCGGCCGTGCGGTTCATGTTCCGCAGCGAAGTGAGCTCGCACTCGAAGAATTGCCGCTGTTCGATGAGCCGCGCGTTTTCGCGTTCGAGATGGGCGATCGTGGCCTGTGCGGCTTTCTTCTCGGTGCGCACGCTTTCGAGCTTGTCGGTCAGGGCCTCCTGCACGCGCAGCAGCTCGCGCACGCGGTCTTCGGCCGAGCGCAGCGAAATCTGAAGCTGGTGGCGCTCGGCGCGCGTCTCTTCGAGCGTGGCGGTGAGCTCGTTGAGCTTGCCGCTGTAGACGGCGCGTTCCTCGCTGCCGTCGCGCAGCGTGCGTTCCAGCTCGTCGACCTTGGTGCTCAGCGTCTTGGTGTCGGCCTTGAGGCCGTCGCGCTCCTTGCGCAGCGACCAGAGCTCTTCGAGCTGCTTGGTCGCGATTTTCAGGTCGTTGCGGGCCTTGCCGTATTCCTTGTCCGTCCGCTCGGTCTGCTCGGTCAGGCGCTGCACGCGCTGGTTCGCGTCGTTGAGCTCCTCTTCGAGCAGCGTGATTTCCTGCCGCCCCTGCTCCAGCGCGTCGACGCGCGTCTGAAGCGAGACGGCCTGCCACTCGAGCTCCTGCGTGCGCTGGTTGGCGGTCTGCAGCTTCTCGGTCGTGTCGGCGAGCTGGCGTTCGAGCGTCTCGCGGATTTCCTGGTGCCGGTCGAGCTGATCCTCCAGCTCGTTGATGACCGTCAGCACGTCGTTGCGGTCGTCCACGAACGTGTCGTGCAGCGCCTGCGGAAGCGCGGAGCGCTCGCCTTCCGGCGGCGCGGCGCCGCGCGTCGCGGCGGTGGCCGTGCCGGCCGTCGTCAAGTCGATCGTGCCCGTCGGCGCGCCGTTGGCGCGTCCCGTGCCGGTCGTGCCTGCGCCGGTCGGGGCAATCGTCGTCGTGTCGCCAGTGGTCGAGCCGTTCTTCCGCGCCCGCACGTTGTTCTTGTCCATGTTGCTCATTCCTTGCACCGCATCGTTCGACCGCTTGCGCCGCAGCCGCCAAGCGTCGCCCGCGCAGCGCTCCGCCAGCCGGAGCGACCGACGCGCCGCTACGCCGGCTTATCGGAGGATCGTGCGCGGGTCTAAACGGCAGCCCGGCCGGTCGTGCGCGGAATTGGCGGAACGTGGCGTGAGATGGGCCAGACGGCGTGCTGCGGGGGGCGAAGCGCAGGCAGGACTTGCGCCCTGATGCCGCGCGCTGCGGCCGGCTCCAAAGCGCAGGTCGCAGCCGAAAGGCCTGAACCAGCTCAGCGCCGCCAGCTCGACCGTTTGTTCATGCAGGCGCGCCTTCGGAGGTCGGAAGTGGTACGCTGACGATTGGCTGAAATTCCTCGCGGCTACATGGCTGGAAGCCGTTGGGCCAGCAGGCGTGCATGCGGCAGAGCAGGCGCTGCTGCAGGGGGGCCGCAGGGTTCACGTGCTCGACGCGCAGCTCGACGACATTCGGGCCGCAGCCCCCAAAGAGCTGCCAGACGTCTTGCGCAAGGTAGCGTGGCACATAGCCAATCACGAATCGCCCGATTCGGTCGCACGTGCGAACGGCGACCGCATACTGATCGTGGGTATTCTGAATGTCCGGCAGGAGCGCGAGCGCTTCACCGGGCTTAAGCAGTCCGATCCGCTCTTGCGCCGCCGGCGGCATCCAGCGCACGCCGTGCAGAAAAAACTTGTTCACGTAGCAGCCGTCGGCGTCCGGTTGCGGGCACGCGAAGACCTCGACGGAATCCGTCTGCCGCCGCCCCTCCGTCACGGCCAGCAATGCCAGCGGGTCCGGCGGATTGCTCGGGTCGAATCCGCCCCACGTCAGGTACGCCTCGTATTCCGGCCGTGACTTTGCGAGGATTCGATTGGCCAACAGCGGGAACAAGTCGTCCGATTCGTATACCGTGTTCAATTCGGTCATGCCGACGAACGGCTGAAAACCCTCCAGCGTTGCCGCGCCCCTCGTGTAGACGAACCGGTACCCGCGCGGTCCGCGATCGACTCGCGCCACCGGACCCCAACGGCCGGCCGTTTCGTCGCCGGAGCGCCACGCAATGAACACGGAGTTCGTCATTCTGCCTCGTTCGCCAGGAGCCGCCGGCGGTTCTCGGTCAGGAGCGCGGCCGTGAAATCGCGGGTAATCCGGGACATCCGGTGCGGCGAAACCTCGTCCAGAAGCCCTGAGATTGTAGACTCGTCGATTCCGCCCAGTCGAGCAAGCCAGCTGGTCGCGCCGGTTGGCGCACGAGCTGCGAAATCTCGCCACGCTTGCACGGTCGTGAGTGGCCGCTGCGCCGCCGCGTCGGCATAGAAGGCCGAGCGAGCCCGCCGCACGAACGGCTCGATGCGTCGGCCCTGGTCGCGCGTCGTCAGCCGATCCTGCCGCTCTTCATCGGTCAGATTCCGCGCGAGCGACGCTCCATGATCGAACGTCGGCGCGAGGTACAGGAGCCGCTGCGGCCCATTGATCAACAGCACACCCCAGTTCTCGTGGTGCCGATCCTGATTCGCGATCCAGGCATCGAGCATCACGTAGCCGGTAAACACGTCCAGCGCCGACGCAACGCCGGGCGGTAGGTTGTCGCTCCACGGCGTCGGCGGCGGTTGAAGCAGGTCGAGCGCCTGGCATACGGCGCCCACGGTGTGCTCACGAACTTTGTATCGGCGGACGTCTTTTCGCGGATACGTCGAGTCCAGCGCGAGCAGCAACTGGTTGGCCAGAACCAGCACGGTCGGAGGCGGCGCGCAGGTCTCGCAGACCACGCCCGGCTTCTGGCTCTCCGATTCCAACGCGAGTTCGTAGTGTACGTGCGGCAGGCCGAGCAGACCGGCCAGCTCGCAGGCAAGCTTTTCGGCCCAGTCTTCGCCCGTGCCGCGCTCCTCGGCCTTGAAGAGCATCCGCCGCTCGCCATCGCGATACCAGAACTTCGGCTTGGTGCCGAGCGGCTCGTGGTCGAGCATCAGACGACGGTCGACGGTCGTGATCGAGAACATGCGACTATCCTATACGATGCGCTCGTAACGCTCGTCGCTGGCCTGGCCAAACTGCCGTGCGGAGCTGCTCGCGGGCGCAGTTTTGCGACTCAGGGCGGCGACGCGTCTGGGGCGTTCGCCTACAATTGCCACGCTCCTGGCAGCCGGACTGTGATTCTCGCCATTCGGCGGTCTTTGCCATATGTGGACAACCCTGCCAGGAACGCGGCGCGATCACTTCTGGGAGGAGTTGGACATGGCGTTGCTCTTGCTCGCCGTTCTCGCCTACTCAAGCACTAACGCCCTCAGCGAGAAACCCGCGCTGCTCCGTGCAGCCGAGCACGCTCTTGATGGGCGAGCGATCCGGACGGCACACGTCGAGTACTCTTTCAAGCAGCGCTCGCCCAACAACCCGGACATGCTCCACACGCGTTTTTATTCGTGGAAAATGGCCGGCGACGACATTCTCCAGATAAATCGCGGTGACGAAGAAGGGCGCGTCGCGCTTACGGAGGGCTGGAAGAAGTCCGACGTAACGTACGGCGGGCCGATTCACGCTCTCCTGCAAGACGGCGAAGTCTGGATACACACCGACGATGCGCCGGTCGTGCGAATCGCCCGGGCCGCGGATCGTGATTTCTGCCATCTGGTCGACTGGCGCCTGACCGGCGTGAATCCCGTGTCCGACTACGAACCCTACGACGTCGCGGCGGCCAGAGCCGGCGTGCGTCTGGACTACGCGGAGGAGGTGATCGGCGACGAACACGTCGTGTCGGCCAGCACGGACGATAGCACGGTGCGCTGGTGGATCAACCCGGAGAAGGGCCCGAGCGTCACGAAGACCGAGATCTTCGTCCATGGGAAATTGATCGGCGAGAAACACTACGAGTGGGCGCTTGTCGATGGCGTCTGGTTTCCGCGCCGCGTCGAAATGATAGGACTTGCCGACGGAACGCCGCAGATTCGCGCCGTGACAGAGGTGCATTACGCTTCCCTCAATCAGCCCGAGCATCCACAATCGTTCAGCCCGGCCGACGTCGGTGTCGAGGTCGGCATGGCCATCGAGTATCGCGTCGACATGAATCGCCCGGGCGAGCGCTGGGATGGAAACCAGCGCGTGCCCCACGCCGAGTTCTTCAAACGGCTCGCCGAGGGCGGGATCCGGGCGGGGCCGACGATGTCGCGAGAATCCGCCCGCCTTCGCGCGCAGGCGGAAGCCCGCGCGGCGCAAACCGCGGCCCTGCCCCCGGCCGCCACGCAATCTGCCGAAGGGGACATTCCGCGCGATCCGTCGGCGTGGGAACGCTACACGGAAGCGTTCATTCGCAGGTATGCGCTGGACTCGGCCCAGGCGCAGCGCGCCTGGACGATCTGTCGCGATTGCCAGCAGGCAGCCAATGAATACCTGGCTCGGCGGAAGGACGACGTCGAACGCATCGATGTGCGCCTTCGCGAATTGCAGGACGCCGATCCGCGCGCGACCGTGGCTCGCCGCGAAGCCGCGGCGCAGCTTGTGCAAATCCTTCGGCCGGTGGAAGAAATTTTCGAGAATCGGCTGGCGCCGAGGCTTGAGAGCCTACCCACGCGCACCCAGCGCGCGGCGGCCGAGTCTCAGCCGGCCGGCAAGTAGTGTGGGGGTGATTGCATTTCCGAGCCCGCGTGACCTCACGCGGGTCTTCTTCCGTTCCCCGCGAAAACCAG
>CAZHIE010000124.1:9106-12666 GCA_964532435.1 uncultured Planctomycetales bacterium | reverse complement strand
GGGGATGCTCTCGCGGCATTCGACCTGTTTCCCGTCAATCGTGATCTTCGGCATTTCGCTGTCGCCTCAGTTCCCGTTCTTGCGCCTTGCGCCGCTGCGCCGCGCCGGTTCGACTTTCACCACGTGAATGAGCGCGACCTGCATCGTGCGCTCCAGTAACTCGTCCCGATCGAATATGCCGATGAAGCACGCCGACCGCCCGACCCAAAGCTGCTCCGGATGATCGATCGTGACCCGCTCGCCGTTTGTGATCTCGAGCGTGAAAGGCTCAAACGGCGTGCGTTTCAGCCAGCTTTTCAGGTCGTCTGGTCGCATGACGCGCCTCGCCGGATGCCGTTACTTGTGCGTGCCCGCATAGTGCTCATGCGACATTCCGCCGCCCGTGGGCGCCACCGCCCGGCCTTGCAGGATCGGCAACTCGTACGCCGCCGGGTTCACCTTGCGAATGTACGCCTCGGCCGCGTTCGGTGTCTGGGCCGCGATGCGGCGCTCGAATTCCGCGCGGAATTTCTGCACCAGGTGTCGAATGGGCCAGGCCGCGCCGTCGGGCAGACCGCAGATGCTCATGCCCGGCATCATGCCCATGTTCTCCGTCAGCTCCTCGATCAGCTTGAGGTCGTAGACGCGACCGGCGCTGCTGCGGACGCGCTTGGCGATCTTGTACATCCAGCCCGTGCCCTCGCGGCATTGCGTGCATTGCCCGCACGACTCGTGCGCGTAAAAGCGGCACGCGTTCACCAGCACGTCGCGGATGTCGGTGTCCTCGTTGATGACGACCAGCGCCGCCGTGCCCAACCCGAGCATGCCGTATCGCCGCACGTCGTCGAAATCGAGCTTGCAGTCGAGTTCGTCGTAGTCCTCGCCGATCTCGATCTTGCCCGACGGATTCCGGGGGAACAGGTCGCCGCGCAGGAAGCCCATAGACAGCCCGCCCGGCGCGACGGCCTTCACCTTCTTTCCGCCGCGCATGCCGCCGGCAAACTCCGGCGAGTAGATCAAGTCGCGCGTGCTGACGCCCAGCGGCGCTTCGTAACAGCCCGGGCGATTGACCGGCCCGCTCACGCAGTAGAGCTTGGGCCCTTTGGAATTTTCCGTGCCGACGCTCAGCCACCAATCCAGCCCGCGCGTCAGGATGTGCGGCAGGCAGGCGAGCGTCTCGACGTTGTTCACGACCGTCGGCTTGCGGAACAGGCCCTCGACCGCGGGAAACGGCGGCTTGATGCGCGGCCAGCCGCGCTTGCCTTCCAGCGATTCGATCAGCCCGGTCTCTTCGCCGCAGACGTACGCGCCGGCGCCGCGATGGACGTAGCAGTCCATGCAGTAGCCGGAGCCGAGGATGTTCTTGCCGAAATAGCCGGCCGCGTAGGCCTCGTCGACCGCTTTCTGCACGATGTGGAACTGCTCGGTGAATTCGCCGCGCATGTAGATGTACGCCGTCGTCGTGCGCGTGGCATAACCCGCGATCAGCACGCCCTCGAGCAGCATGTGCGGGTCGTGTTCCATTTGCACACGGTTGCAGAACGTCGGCGGCTCGCTCTCGTCCGCATTGACGCACAGGTACGTCACGTCGCGCTTGGGCGGCAGAAACGACCACTTCACGCCGGCGGGAAAGCCCGCGCCGCCGCGGCCGCGGAGATTGGCCTTCTTGACGAGCTCGACGAGCTCCTCGGGCGTCATCTTGAGCGCTTTGGCCGCGCCGTCGTAGCCGCCGCCGGCCTTGTAGGCGGCGAGCGAGCGGCTGTTGGGCTGGCCGACGTTTTTCAGCAGGATCTTTTCGGTGGCCATTCGGGTTCCTACAACGACTGCTCAATGTTGTGAAGCTCGCGGTGGAGCGGATCGAGGAACAACTCCAATTCCTCGAGCGTCAGCACGCCGATCAGGTTTGAATCGCCCGGCTCACCGAACACAACTCGCGAGTACGCGCCGCGCCCTCCGAGTTCAACGTATGCCCAACCGCGCGGGCGCGTAATCTTCGACCCGTCCGCAAGGCGGAAGACCTGCTCATCGACGGCAGCGACGCCGATCTCGCGGAGCAATTCTGCCGGAAGCACGGTCGCGGTGGCGCCGGAATCCACCAGGCACTGAGCCGTGCGCGCCACCGGGTTCCCGAGCGCTTTGCGGACCGTAATTTCCACGTGCGTCAGGCCCATGCAGACTCTCCGCCAAGTAAGTCGAAAAATCGCTCGACTCTATGTCCAAATCTACGGCGCGTCATACAGCTCGCTTCGCGGCACATCCAGCTTGTCATTGGCCGGGTCGGCCAGAATGCGGTCGAGGTCGGCCAGCTTCACGCACTTGTGCATCTTCTCGTTGATCATCATGCACGGCGCATGGTCGCACGCGGCCAGGCATTCCTCGGTCATCAGCGAGTAGCGCCCGTCGGCGGTCGTGCCATGATCGCCCACGCCGAGTTTCTTCTCCAGCGCCGCCAGCAGCTCGCCGCAGCCGAGCAGCTCGCACGTCAGCGAGCGGCAGACCATGATGACCTTCTCGCCCTTTGGGTGCGTCCAGAAATGCGTGTAGAAGCTGACGACGTCCATGACGTTGGACGGCGGCACTTCCAGCAGTTCGGCCACCTCGCGCATGGCGCGCAGCGAGCAATAGCCGATCTCGTCCTGCGCAATGTGCAGCGCGGGCAGCATCACGGCGCGCTTGGTCGGATAGCGCGGGAAAAACGAGCGGATCTTCTCCTTGGCCGCCGCGCTCAGCCCCGGCCCGAGATGGTCCTCGGCCACGGTATTTCGATCGATGGTCTTCCAGCTCAATGGCGGCTCCCGCAATTCCTGTGAACAGCGCCGGCAATCGGCCGCGGCGCGTCAGAACTCCGGCCGAGCGTCGGGCCAATCCAGCGTGTCGCGGACCTCGCGCAGGCGCTCGCGCAGATCATCGGGCAGAGTCCGCGCCAGCTCGCCCGTAATCAGGCCCGCCTGGAACAAATCCTGGACATGCACGCGGTCGTGCAACCGATTCGCCTGAAGCTTCATGAACAGCAGAGCGTCGAGCGACACGACCCAGAACGACCGTCGCGACCACACCCGCCGCGCGACGTCCGGCGCAGGCCGCGGATCCGATCGGCCGGCAGGCTCATTGGCGACGACCACGTGAACGCCGCGGCTCAGCCGTGAATCCGCCGCCGGCAGGAATACCGGGACACCCGCAGCCACGTCGGCGACCAAGTCGGCGCTCGCCACTGCGGCGGCGGCGGCGGGCAGATCTTCGCGACGTAGCAGCAGGTCGACGTCCTTCGTATTTCGGACGAGTCCGTCGTCCACCGTGGCGACCCACGTGGCGACGGCGTTTCCGCCGATCACCGCGTACGGAACCGCCGCGCCGTCCAGCGCCGCGGTGACGCGCAACAGCAAACGTTCGACGCGCTCCTCGGCCATGAAAACCGGGTCTCCGAGATGTCGCGGCATCGTTTGTTTCATGACGTTCCGCTGAGACGCCGTCGGCGACTCACGGTCGCGACCGCGAATCCCTCAGAACAGTGC
Organism: uncultured Planctomycetales bacterium; assembly: GCA_964532435.1. GTDB lineage: Bacteria > Planctomycetota > Phycisphaerae > UBA1845 > Fen-1342 > CAZHIE01. The sequence goes on along the minus strand of CAZHIE010000124.1, from coordinate 9,175 downwards.
GGCCGTGGGCGGCCGCGGTCCAGGATCATCGATCCAGCTCCGCCGCGATGATGTTCAGGCTTCCCAGGA
>CAZHIE010000124.1:0-9006 GCA_964532435.1 uncultured Planctomycetales bacterium | reverse complement strand
GCGGTCCAGGATCATCGATCCAGCTCCGCCGCGATGATGTTCAGGCTTCCCAGGATCGCGACCAGGTCGCTGATCTGATGCCCGATCAGCAGCTTCGGAAAACACTGATAATTGATGTAGCTTGGCGGGCGGCACCGCGCGCGATACGCCGAGTTTCCGCCGTCGCTCGCAAGGTAAAAGCCAAGCTCGCCATTCGCCGTCTCGATGCAGCCATATGCCTCGCCCAGCGGCGGGCGCAGGCCGCGGTTGGTCATGATCTTCTCGAAGTGCGCGATCAGCCCTTCGATCGAAAAGAACAGCTCGCGCTTGTCGGGCACGGTCATGCGCGCGTCGGCCATGACGTTGACCGGCCCCTCGGGCATGTTCGCGACGACCTGCTCGATGATCGAGATCGACTGGCGCAGCTCTTCGAGCCGCACCAGAAATCGCGCATACACGTCGCCGCTGCCGATGATCGGCACTTTGAACTGAACGGCCGGCGCGCCCTTTCCGTCCCAGTTGTCGGCGTAGCAGAGGTAGGGCTCGTCCTTGCGCAGGTCGCGCCGCACGCCGCTGGCGCGGGCGAGCGGGCCGGTCACCGACCAGTCGATCGCCTCATCGTGGCTGAGCACGCCGATGCCCCGCGTGCGCTCGACGAAAATGCGGTTGCGCATGCAGAGGACTTCGATGTCCTCGATCGCGCCGGGCAGACGCGTGCGGATGAAGTCCAGCACCTTGTCGGTCCAGCCGGGCGGAGCGTCCTGCATCACGCCGCCGACGCGCGTGTAGCTGACCGTGAAACGGGCGCCGCACAGCTCTTCGAGCAGATCGTAGATGATCTCGCGCTCGTTGAAGCCGTACAGGAACGCCGTCAGCGCGCCGAGGTCCATCGCGGCCGCGCCGACGCACAGCAAGTGATCCTGAATCCGCGCCAGCTCGGCGCAGATCGTGCGGATGGCCTTGCAGCGCGGCGTCAGCTCGATGCCGAACAGCTTTTCGCAGGCCGCGTGCCAGGCGATGTTGTTGGCGATCGGCGAGATGTAGTTCATGCGGTCGGTGACGACCACGTATTGATTGAAATTCAGGTGCTCGCCCAGCTTCTCGAACCCGCTGTGCAGATACCCGATGTCCGGCACGCAATCGACGATTCGCTCGCCGTCGCACTCCAGAACCAGCCGCAGCGTCGTGTGCGTCGCCGGGTGTTGCGGGCCGAAGTTCAGCGTCCAGCGATCTTCCCCGGCCTCGCCCGGCGGCGGCCGCAGCGGTCGAACGTCGTATGCAATCGTGCTCATGGGGATTCGTCCATCCAGCCCGCGCCAGGCGCCGCGGCTACGCGCTTTCCCGGGTAATCACCTCGAACTGCTCGCGCTCGCCGCGCCCGCGCAGCGGATAGTCCTTTCGCAGCGGATAGTCGCGGAAGTTGCTCGGCATCAGGATCCGCCGCAGGTCGGGATGGCCGCTGAACGTGACGCCGAACATGTCAAACACTTCGCGCTCGGTCCACTCCGCCCCCTGCCAGATGCCGGTCACCGACGGCACGGTCGGTTTCGGATCGTTCACGAAGACCTTCACCCATAGCCGATGATTGAGCGTCAGGCTCAGCAGCGAGTAAATGACGCCGAAGCGGTCTTCGGCGTCGGGGTAATTCAGGTAATCGACGCACGTCACGTCGCTGAGCTGCTCGAACAGGCAGCGCTCGTCCGCGCGAAGAAACCGCATCACGTCGAGCAGTCGCGCCGCCGGCACACGCACCCAGAGCTGCCCCGACGGGCGGCCGTCCAGGTACGTGCAGAGCGAGCGCCCCTCGATCGCCAGATCCGGGAACCGTTGCTGGAGTGCCTGAATCGCCGTCTCTGTCGCCATGGCCGGATTGCCCCGAAATTCTGGCACGGCCGAGCGCCGCGCCACGCTCCGCCCCGTCTACGCAGCGCCCGCGCCGCCTTCGCCACCCACGGTGAGCGGCACGAGCGGCCGCGGCGGCTGCGCCACCAGACCCAGGCCCCGGCCGCGCTGCCGAACGCTGCTCACGCCATCTTCCGTAACGATCCGCTGAATCGCCATGAGCCCTTCGAGCACGGTCTCCGGCCGCGGCGGGCAGCCGGGAAGATACACGTCCACCGGCACGAACTGATCGATGCCCTGCACGACCGCGTACGTGTCGAACACGCCGCCGGTCGAGGCGCACGCGCCCATCGACACGACCCATTTCGGCTCGCAGATCTGCTTGTAGATCAGTTGCAGCACGGGCAGCATCTTCATCACGACGCGCCCGGCCACAATGAGCAGATCGGCCTGCCGCGGGCTGAAGGCGGGGCGCTCCGATCCGAAACGCGAGATGTCATAGCGGCTGGCGGCGGTGGCCATGAATTCGATGCCGCAGCACGCGGTGGCGAACGGCATCGGCCAGAGGCTGTGCTTGCGAAAGAAGTTGATGCCGTACTTTTTCACCATGTCCATGGTGTGATCGAGGCGCGTGGCGGTGAAGCCGCCCTCGTTCGTGTCGTAGTCGGCCCGGAGGTCTGCGCGATTCAGTCCCATCGGAACACGTCCTTCCGCCACGCGTACACGTAGCCGACCAGCAGGATGGCCGTGAAGACGAGCATCTCGGCGAGGAAGAACCCGGGGCCGAAGCCGGCGGATCGCATTTGGGCGGCCCAGTCTCCGGAAGCGGTCCCGGCGGCAGCGTTCAGCCGCGAGAACAGCGACGCCCACGGGTAAAAGAATACGATTTCCACGTCGAACAGCAGGAACAGCATCGCGACGATGTAGTACCGGACATTGAAGCGCCGCCGCGTGTCGCCAAACGGCGCCATGCCGGATTCATACGTGCTGTCCTTGACCGGCCCGTGCCGCTTGGGCCCGATGACGTGCGTGGCCACCAGAATGCCGCCGGCCAAGCCGAGAACGACCAGCACCAGCAGACCAACGGGGGCGTAGTCGCCGACGCTCGTGGCCGCCGCGAACAGCGGAGCAAGTGGCTCGATCATCATGGCAGGAGAGTTTACGCGCGAGGCGCTATTCTCGCAAATGGGAGGCACGCCCGGGCGGTATCCGCCGGAGCGTGCCTCCCATGAAGCGCCGCGTTGCGCCGCGCGTTCGCCTAGCCTTTCACCTTCTTCGGATTCACCGTCACGCCCTGCTCTTCCAGCTTGCCGACGTACTTCTCCGGCTCCTTCATGAACTTGTCGATGCACTTGTCGCAGCAGAAGTACACCCGCTGGCCCGTCGGCAGATCCTTGAACGCCGCGCCGCTGATCGCTTCACCCGACACCGGGCACTTCAACTGGTAGGTGTAGCAGCCTTCCAGCTTCGCGCCCATCTTGTCCTTGTCCTTCGTGAAGGCGTCCGGGCACTTGTCGCAGCAGAACATCACGTCGTGCCCGTCGATCGCCTTCTTCGTCTTGCCGTCGACCGGCTTGCCGCTGATCGGGCACGACACCTGCACGCGCGGCAGCTTCTTGAGCGCGTCGCGCTGGGCCGTGACCTTCTCCGCGTACTTGGCGGGATCCTTCGTGTACTTGTCGATGCAGCCCGAGCAGCAGAAATAGACCGGGCCGGCGTCCGTCATCGTCTTGACGGAGAAGTCGATCGGCTCGCCCATCACCGGGCACAGCGGGCGCTTCGAGTCGGCCTTGGCCTCGGGCTTCTTGCCTTCCTCCTTCTTGGCCCCCTCCTGCTTCGCCTCGGGCTTGCCGGCCGGCTTGTCCTGCGCCAGCACGTTCTGCAGCCCGATGACCGCCAGCGACATCCCCACCACCACCGCGAGTCTCTTCCACGCTCTCATTGCGAACTCCCGTTTCGGCGAGCCGTCGGACGGCCTCACAGTGGCGTCTCGGGCGGGTCGCTCAGTTTCCTGCGAGGGATTGTCGCCGGGAGCGCGGCCGCGGGCAAGCGCACGCGACACGTTTACACGAGCGCTGGAACGCGGGGAACGGCGAGAGACTCAGTTGGGCCGACGAGATGTGTCGTTCGCATCATCGCCATTCCTGGGGATCGGCTTTCCATCGCGGATGATCACGTCTTTGCGGCGATAGGCGGCCTTGCCGTCCAATTTCTTTGCGGCCTGCTTGACGCCGAACGTGTGCGTTCGTCCGCCGCCGGATTCGCCGGCACTGCTCTTCTCGTATTTCCAATCGGATTTCGTGAGGTATGCGACGTCAACGCGCCAAATGATGACTGTTTTGCCGGACTCCAGCGACTCGGTGGGGTCGATCAGATAGCGCCAGACGATGTACCAGCCGGGATGGTCGTAATGCGATTGGAGAGCCCATGGCCGCTTGCTGCCCTTGCTCTCCAGACAATCGTTCGGCGTCGGGCGGCCACAGCCTCGGCGGCACAAGTCGGGAAAGCGCTGCTGGGCTGTGTCCGCGTGTTTGTGCTTTTCGTAGTTGCTCACCGAGTGCAAAGCGCGCGTGCCGAAGATGCCTACGATCGCGCTGAACACGTTGGCCTGCTCGTAGTAGATCTCGACGAGTTCCGCCAGTTCTCGGTCCATGTAGTCGATGGCGCGGCGCAGAGCGCCGATCTCGAGTCCTGGCGGAAGTTGTACGGACGCATCGAAGTCACTCGCCTTCGCCATTGCGCTCCCTGCCGGCCAGTTCGGACAGCCGCGGCACGGCCTGCTGCGCCAGTCGAAAGTACTCGTCGTTCTTCTCGACGCCGATGCTCTGCAGTCCCAAAGCGGATGCCGCGGCAATCGTCGATCCGGAACCCATGAATGGATCCAGTATCACGCCTTCCCCCAACGGCAGCGCGGCCCGGACGAGCTGCCGCATGAGCGACTGGGGCTTCAGCGACGGGTGGGGCGCGATGGCGCGTTCCACGCCGCGGGCTGGCGCCGCGTGGAGCAAATCCCGGAACGGCTCGTCGGGCGCGATCCGCCGCAGCCCGCCGGTCTTCCACTTGCGCAGGTTGTCCTGCACGCGGCCCTGGCACGGCTTGCGAAACAGGCCCCAGGGCTCCCAGCACGACTTGGGCATAACGGAAACTTCGTCGAACTCTTCATGCGCGTTCTTGGGCCGGTCGCCGCCGCGTAGCGTGTGAACGACGCGGATGATCTCGCCGCGCTTCTCAAAGCCGGCGGAGATGAATGGCTCGTACACGAGGTACGACACGAGCGGGTTCGTGGCGATGAAGACGTGGGCGCCGGGAACCAGCACCGGGAACAGTCGTGCGGCGAGCTGGCGGAAGAAGTCGCGGAGCTGCGCCCGCTCTGCCTCGCGCAGCACCGTGAAGCGCGGCAGCGGGCTGCGGCGATGCCCGTCGAATGAGGGTGGAATTCGCCAGACGCCCCCCTGCCCGCTCTTCCGCTTCGCCAGCTCCGCGGGACGATACTCGACCAGACCGTATGGCGGATCGGTGACGACGGCGTGGATCGAGTTCGGCGTTGCCGCCGAGAGCCACTCAAGGGCGTCGGCGCACACCAATTCGTACGAACCGAATCGCGCTGCCCCACGCATTCCGTCGAGAAGCGCGTTGCGGCATGCACTCGTGCTGCTCATCCGCCGGCTCCGCATGGTTAGATTGGATAACGGTCGAGGGCTGGAATATCAAGCCGCCCCGCGTGGCGCGATGGCGTTCCATAAGAAGAGTGCGGGCAAGCTCGCCCGCGAAGAGGCACGAAAGCACAGGGGGGCAGTGCGGGCGCCCGCGCTACGATGATGAGCCAAGGGAGAGCTGAGCGCCTGCATTCATCCGCTGGATGAGGGCGGTTTGCCCGCACCACAAGGCTACTTGGAGATGGCGTACTTTGTGAAAAAGAAGAACACGCCCGCGGACAGCGTCAGCGCTACCACCGCGGCGTTGATGAAAAACCCGCGCCACGAGAGCGCCGACAGCGTGTTTCGCTTCTGACCGGCGCTGTTGAAGCCAAGGAACAGACCCGCCGCGCCGGAGACCAGCGCCAGCGCGATCGTGCCCCCCAGCGCGAGGAACCACTTTCCGCGCGGGTTGTACGCGATCCAGAATTGCTCGGGGTGGAAATTGCGCCCCAGAAGCACAACCGCGACGATCAACAGCACAGCCGCGATCATGCCGCACCAGAGGCTCAGCTTCGCCTGCGTTTCGTATTCGTTTCGTTTCACGGCCACGGAGCTGCCCTCGAATATCGGCCTTCGCCCGCCGGGCGGAGCGCAGTTTCGCCCCGCCGCGCAGGCACGCACATCGGCTTCATCGGACGATTGTAACCGCCGTATCAGAAGCGGAACACCAGCCCCGCGCGGCGCCCGGCCCGCAGCACGCGGCGCGCGCCGGACCGCGCCGCCGCTTCGCGTTCCAGCTTGACCGCCAGCCCGGTTGGCCGTTGAATCCGAGAATCCGTACGACCGAATCGCCTGCGAGGTTCGACATGATCCGCTGCCTGCCCGTGCTCATCGCCCTTCTGGCAACCTCGCTTTCGTCCGCGCAATCGCAAGTCTCGCAGGCCGATCTGCTGCGCCGCGTGATCGACCTCGAACGCCTGACGACGCCGCCGGCGGGCGAAAAGACGGCCATGTTCAGCAGCTATGACCGCGCCTCGAAGATCAACGCCGCCGGGCAGTACGAAAACTGGGACGCCAACGGCGACGCAGGGCAGTTCATCCGCGACGAGGAAGACGGCTGGCGCGTGATGGCCGAGATGGAAGGCCCCGGCGCGATCACGCGCATCTGGTCGGCCAATCCGCATGGGCAGATTCGCTTCACGCTCGACGGCGCCGCGGTCATCGACGCGCCGTTCGAGGATCTCTTCAACGGCAAGCTCGCCCCGTTCGCCGAGCCGCTCTGCTATGCGAACCCGAACAACGGCGGCCGCAACTGCTATTTCCCAATCGGGTATGCGAAGAGCTGCAAGGTCGCGCTCAAGGACGGCGCGCCGTACTACCAGATCAATTACGCGACCTATCCAGCCGGCACGACCGTCGCGCGCTTTGCGCCGGAGCTCGACGACGACGCAAAGGCCGCGCTTGAGGAAGTGCGTACCAGCCTGACGACCGGCCTGTCCGACAAGCGCATCCTCGGCGAAGGCCGCACCTATTCCGTCAGCGAGCAATCGGTTCTCGCCAAGGGACAATCGCTCACCGCCGAGACGTTCAAAGGCCCCGGCGCCGTCCGCGGCCTGTACGTCGCGCTGAGCGAGCGGAAAATTCCGGAGCTGTACACGCTGCACCGCTGCGTGCTGCGCATCTGGCTGGACGGCGAGGAAACGCCCAGCGTCGAGGCGCCGCTGATCGACTTCTTCGGCAGCGGATTCGCGTTGCGGCCGGTGCTCTCGCTGCCGATCGGCACGGACAAGTGGACGACCATGCTCGGCGAGCACGCGGGCGAATCGCGCTTTCTATATTGCTACTTTCCGATGCCGTTCCGCGACGGCGCGAAGTTCTCGATCCAGAACTACAGCGACAAGAAGATCGGCCTGATGCTGTGGGCGCAGATCAACCGCAGCGAGCCGCCCAAGGACGCGCTGCGCTTCTACGCCCGCTTTCACCGCGAAGATCCGTGCAAGGTGCTCGATTACCCGATCCTCGAAACCGCCGGCCGCGGCCGCCTCGTCGGCTGCGTGCTGAACGTCGATTGTCCCCGGCCGGACTGGTGGGGCGAGGGCGACGACAAGGTCTGGATCGACGGCGAAAAGTTCCCCAGCTACTTTGGAACCGGCAGCGAGGACTATCTCGGCGACGCCTGGGGGCTGCGCCCGCACATCCGCGCGCTGCAGGGCGTCTCGCTGACCGGCCCATACGGAAAAGCCTCCGCCTATCGCTGGCACATCGCCGACTGCATCGACTTCGCCACGGGCATCCGCTTTACGATCGAAAACTGGCAGCATCGCAAGCAGTGGGACACGTATTACTCCACCGTGGTCTACTGGTACGGCGAGCCGGGCGCCCGGCACGGATTCAAGCCGCTCGCGCCCGAAGACCTGGAAGTGCCCGGACTGCGAATCCCGAACTCCGTCGAGATCGAGGGCCACGTCGCCGGCGAGAAGTGGGGCAACGTCCAGAAGCAGAAATACGCCAGCGGCGCGGAGCTTTCCGGCGAAGAGGCCGCTGCCATCTCCGAGAACCAGAAGGTGACGATCACCATCCCGTCGAAAGTCGAGCGCACCGTGCTGCTCCGCCTGCGCGTCAACCCGATGCGCACGTTCGACAAGGTCGAAGTGGCCGATGAGAAGCGCGCCATCGGCGTCGTGCAGTGGAATCGACAGAGCAACGGAACGTACGACGTCGGCCTCGTCCGATTGAAGGCGGGCGATACGCCGCTCCAGGTCTCCGTCACCAAGCCGGCCGTGCTCGATTGCTGGGTGCTGGTCGATCCGCCGCGCAGCGGGCGCGGCCCGGAAGCCGAGGATCTGAAAGTCTCCGCCGAGTCCGGCGCCCGAACGGCGATTGAGTCGGCCGCCCTGAACTGGTCGGCCGGCGCGCAGCTCACGGCCGAATTCGATCAGCCCGGCGCGTCGATCGCACTTGCGCTGCCCGACCAGAAAGAGGTCGGCGCGGCCGCGCTCGCGCTGACGATCACGCGCGAGCCGCAGGGCGGCACGTTCCGCGTCATGCTCGACGACAAGCCGCTCGGCAATCCGATCGACACGTACGCCGACACGCGCCGCATCGATCGCGTCACGCTCGGCATCCGCGAGCTGAGCAAGGGCGCACACACGCTCAAGCTCGCGCTGGCGGAGCCGCACAAACCGGGCAAGACGCTGCTGGGCGTCGACGTGGTCGAGATCTGGCCCGTGCGCAGCCCCTACGCCGTCGAATGCGAGTTGCTGCCTGTGACCGGCAGCGAGAAGAGCAACCACACCGCGCAGGATCTCGGCCGCGGCTACAGCGCCGGGGCGCAGATGTGGTGCCGCGCGACCGAGCCGGGCGCGTGGATCGAATTCGGCGTGCCGGTGGCGGCGTCGGGCAAGTACCGCGTCTCGGTCGTTTATACGACGAGTTTCGATTACGGAATCGTGCAGACTTGGATCAACGGAAAGAAGGCGGGCGACGCGTTCGACACGTTCGGCCCGCTCACGCCCGGCCCGATCCGCCCGCTGGGCGAGTTCGACTT
>CAZHIE010000123.1:8816-12676 GCA_964532435.1 uncultured Planctomycetales bacterium | reverse complement strand
CGAAGTGGTGACGGCGGGGGGGTTCACTCGCTTCCGCCGCGCGGCGCAGACGCCGCTGAACCTGATTCTTGAGGCAAGGCCGTAGACGAGGGAGGTAGGCGGAAAAACAGGGAACAGGGAACAGGGAACAGGGAAGAGGGAACAGGGAATGGCGCGCCGGGGACAAACGGTGCGTGGGCAGAAATAGCCCCCGCAAGGGAGCTTGCGCAAACGGTGCGAATCCACTGCATTCTGCATCGGCGCACGGGTTGGAAACCCGTGCCACCCGCGTTGAAAACCCGTGCCACCCGCCTGCACCTTCGGTGCGAATGCATGGGAATTGCGCTGACGCGAGTTCTAAGTACGGTGACATCCTCCCACCCATGCTGCCACACACACCGCTGTGAGCAGGAATCGCGATTGCACTTGGGCCGGCGGCGATCGCCGGTAATAATGGACACTGCCGGAGCGCGCAGTGGGGGAGAGCGGGGGGGCGCGAACGGCGAGCGGATTCGGCGTCTGCGCGACGCCGCAACGGTCGGGCCGATCCACGGGTGAAAAAAAATGTCGGCGGACATTCCAGCGATTCTGCGCGAACTCGTCGGGGGCGATCGCTCGGCCGTCGATCGGCTGCTGCCGCTCGTATATGCCGAGCTGCACGCGCTGGCGGGTTCGTTCCTCAGTCGCGAGCGACCGGGGCACACGCTCCAGCCGACCGCGCTCGTGCATGAGGCGTATGCCCGGCTGGTCGATCAGCAGGGGATGCAAGTCAACGACCGGGCGCATTTCGTCGCGATCGCCGCCCGGGCGATGCGGAACGCCCTGGTCGATCACGCACGGCGGCGGCAGAGCGAGAAGCGCGGCGGCGGGCGGCAGCGCATCCCCGTCGACGCGACCGTGCTGTCGGCATCCGCTCCCGAGGCCGCGCAGACGGACGTGCTGGCGCTGCACGAAGCGCTCGAAAAGCTCGCGATCGAACATACTTTGACGGCCAAGGTGGTCGAAATGCGCTACTTTGGTGGGATGACGATCGAAGACGCCGCGCTGGCCCTGGGCATTTCGCCCAGCGGCGTGGAGCGCGAGTGGCGATTCGCGCGGGCCTGGCTGCGAGACGAGCTGCGCATCGCCGCCGACGGAACCGCGGAATCGTCCGCCTGACGTCGATCCGTGCGGCGGGCCGCCGCGCGACCTGAGCATTGCCATGAGCGTGACAACCGAACAGCGCGCGGCCGAGCTGTTCAAGGCCGCGCTCGACGTGCATCCCGCCCGGCGGGCCACGTATCTCCAGCACCGCTGCGCCGGCGACGCGGCACTGCTGGCGCGCGTGGAGCGGCTCCTGGCGCTCGATTCCAAAGGCGAGACGTTCCTGCGCCCGCCCGGGGGCGCGATCGGCGCCGAGACGCTCGAGGCGCCACAGCGGCCGACCGGCGACGAGCCGAACGCGGAGTCGCTGGGCAGCGCCGGGCGGCGCATCGGCCCATATCGCCTGCTGGACCGGCTGGGCGAAGGCGGCTGCGGCACGGTGTATCTGGCTGTGCAGGACGAGCCCGTCCGCCGGCGCGTCGCGCTCAAGGTCATCAAGCTCGGGATGGACACGCGGCAGGTGATCGCGCGCTTCGAGGCAGAGCGCCAGGCCCTGGCGCTGATGGACCATCCGAACATCGCGCGCGTGCTCGACGCCGGCTCGACGGAGGGCGGCCGCCCGTACTTCGTGATGGAGCTGATCCGGGGCGTTCCGATCACGGAGTATTGCGACGCGCAGCGCGTTCCATTGCGGCGGCGGATCGAGCTGGTTCTCTCGGTCTGCGCCGCCGTGCAGCACGCGCATCAGAAGGGCGTCATCCACCGCGACCTGAAGCCGTCGAACATCCTCGTGACGATGGCGGAGGGCGTGACGCCCGCGCAGGCCCCCGCGCCGCTTGTGAAGGTCATCGATTTCGGCGTGGCCAAGGCGATCGAGCAGCCATTGACCGAGCGCACGCTGCTGACAGCGCAGCATCAGCCGATCGGCACGCCCGAATACATGAGCCCGGAGCAGGCCGATCCGGGGGCGCTGGACATCGACACGCGCAGCGACGTGTACTCGCTCGGCGTGGTTCTTTATGAGCTGCTCTCCGGAACGCTGCCGATCGCGCGAACGGCGCAGGGATTGATCGAACTGTACCGGCGCATTCGCGAGGAAGAGCCTGTGCCGCCCAGTCGCCGGCTGATGGAGCGCCCGCCGACCGGCGGCGGCGCGCCGCAGGGGGCCGACCTGGCCGGCTGGCGCCGCGAGCTGTCGAACGATCTGGACTGGATCGTGATGAAGGCGCTGGAGAAGGACCGCCGGCGGCGCTACGCCACGACCAGCGAACTGGCGCAAGACCTGCAACGCTACCTGGCCGGGCAGCCGACCATCGCGCGGCCGCCGTCGGTGCGCTATCGCGTCGGCAAATTCGTCGGCCGCAACCGCGGGCCGGTCGCGGTCGGCGCGCTGCTGGCGCTGGCGCTGGCGGCGGGCTTTTCGGCGACCGCGTACAGCCTTGTCTCCGTGCGGCGCGCCAATTCCGACCTGAAGACGCAGACGACCATCGCGGGCACGGCGCTGAAGACGGCCGAGGAGCGCGGCGCGCAGCTGGCCGCCGCGCTGCGCGACGTGCGGGAAGCCGAGTCGCACGCGCATCAGGAATCCGAGGACGCCGCCGCGGCGCGCGAGTTCATGGACAACGTGCTGGCGTCTGTAAACCCGGAGGGCGGCCGAGCCGACGTGTCGATGCGCGAGGTGCTCGACCTGGCCGCGCGAAAACTGGACGAGGCATGGTTCGACCGCCCGCTGGTGGCCGCGTTTGCGCGAAACACGATCGGCCGCGCGTATCACGGCCTGGGGAATTTTGGCGCGGCCGAGCGTCAGCTCGTCGCGGCGCTGGAAGTGCGGCGACGGGAGCTGGGCGTGGGCCATCGCGACACGCTGACGTCGATCAACAACCTTGGCGCGCTGTGGCGCGATCAGGGTCGCGCGGCGGAGGCGGAGACGCTGCTGCGCGAGGGGCTTGCGGCGGCTCGCGGGCTGCTGGGCGCGGACGACGAGTTGACGCTGCGCCTGCTGAGCAATCTCGCGACGACGCTTCAGGATCAGCGGAAGCTCGGCGAAGCGCTCGACGCGAAGCTGGCCGTTCTCGACGCGAGCGTGCGCTCGCGCGGGCAGCGCAGCCGGGAGACTGTGCTGGCGATGAACAACCTGGCGACGGCGCTGATTCAGCAGCGCCGCTTCGACGATGCGCAGCGCATGGTCGACGGCGCGCTCGCTCTGGCGGCCGACGTGCTGGAAGAGCACGACGCGCTGCGCTGCGAGACGCTGCGCAACCTCGCGGCGCTGCGCTCGCGCCAGGGTCGCCCGGCCGACGCGGCCCGCGCGGTGCGCGAAGCGCTGGCGATCTATGCCGCGTCGCGGCCGGGCAATCACCCGGACGTGCTGTCCGCCCGGGCCGATCTGGCGCGGGTTCTGTGGGATTCCGGGCGCACGCGCGAGGCGGCGCGGATGCTCGAGAAGCTGCTGCCGGAGTTGGACCGCTCGGCCGAGTTTGGACGAGGCCACGCGATCACGCTGGCGGCGCGGCTCGATCTTGCGTCGATCCGGATCGAGCAGGGCCGACTGGACGAAGCCGGGGCGATGGTGGCGGATGCAGGGGAGCAGTCCCGGGTCCTGTTCGCGCCGGAGAATCGAATCGCGCTGTACGCCCTGTACGTCGAAGCCCAGTACGAGCTGGCGCGCGGTGCGCCGGATGCGGCCGAGCCGCTCGCGCTGCGGGCGCTGCGCATGCGCTGCGAGCAACTGGGAAATGAGCACCCGGATTCGCTCCGCTCGATGTCTCAGGCCGGGCGCGTGCTCGCGGCGCGCGGCC
>CAZHIE010000123.1:0-8716 GCA_964532435.1 uncultured Planctomycetales bacterium | reverse complement strand
CCGGATTCGCTCCGCTCGATGTCTCAGGCCGGGCGCGTGCTCGCGGCGCGCGGCCGGGCGGCCGAAGGGGCGGAGCTATGTCGCGCGGCGTGGGAGGGCGCGTCGGCGGCGCTCGATCCGCGGCATTGGCTGACGTGGTCGCTGGCGAGCGATTACGCATTCGTGCTGGGGCAGGCCGGGCGGATCGCGGAATCCCGCGCCGGGCAATGCGCCGCGCTGGTCGAGCTCGGCGCCGCGCTGGGAGACGACCATCCGCTGACGCGCCGCGCTGCGCAACGACTCGCGCATCCGGGCGGCGTGTGCGACGAACCGCAGCCGGGCGAATCGGTCACGGACGACGGACCTCTGACGGATGGCGAGTTTCAGCCGGTCTAGGAACGGCCGGCAGGAGGAGAACGCGTGCAAATACTCGTGAAGCGGATCGGCATCGTCGCGTGTCTGGCGGCGCTGTTCTGGCCGGTCGGCGTGCGCGCCGGCGGCGACGACGACACGACGTTTACGTTTCAGGGCGTGCTGAAGGAAGACGGCATCGTGGTGAACGGGGAGCGCGCGATGCGCTTCAGCCTGTGGAACACGGAGCAGGTCGGCACCGGCAGCCTGATCAGCGGCGCGCCGATCATCACGTGCGACGGGGCGCCGGGGAATCACCCGCTCGTCTCGATGGAGGACGGGCTGTTCATGGCGCGTCTGAACTTCGAGAGCTACGTGCGGTTGCCGACGCCGCTGTTCATCCAGGTCGAGATCCGCGACGCCTTCTTTCAATACGTGCCGCAGAATCCGCGCACGCGCCTGTCGTCGACGCCGCGGGCGATGGTGGCCGATCACGCCAGCATCGTCGACATGCCGCAGTGGCTGGCCGCGTCGGTGGATCAGGGGCCGCTGCTGCGCCTGACGCAGACGAGCCGGTCGAACACGAGCGCGCTGGAGATCATCGGCACGTCGAGTTTCGCGGGCACGGTGCGGTTCGACGGCGCGATCCCGTTCACGGTTCCCAGCGCCGTGCTGATTCCGAATCTGAATGCCGAACGGCTGGGCGGCGAGCTGGGCTCGTTCTATCGAAATGCCGGGAACCTGACCGGCACGCTGCCGGGCGGATTGCTCAACGGCACCTACGGCAGTCGCGTGCTGTTCACGAACGAGGGCAGCGCGTTTCATGGCGATTTCTTCGGCGGCGGCGCCGGAATCTTCGACCTGAATGCGGCCAACATCACGAGCGGGCAGCTCTCCGACAGCCGCCTGTCGCCCAATGTCTGCCGCCTCGACGCGACGGTGCAGACGCTTAGCGGCGAGCTGCGCCTCGGGCAGAGCGCCGGGAACCTTACGAAATCGTTCGGCGGCGCGTCGGTTCGACGCATGATTCCCATCGCGTATGCGAACATATCGAACCTGGGCGTGGTCGAGTCCGGCACGCCGAACGTCTCCTGCTCGCTTTCGGGAAATCTGTATACGATCCAGATCAGCGGCGAGACGTACAACGACACGGGATACATCACGGTGGTCACGGCCCGGCCGCCGGCGACGACCGCGCCGCCGTTTGTTCCGGCGACGAACGCGGTCGGCGGCAACCTGGTTGTGCGCATGTACAACACGGCGACGATGGCTTCGGCGGCGCAGGCGTTTCAGTTTGTGATGTATAAGCCGTAGGGGCACCCGCGTCTTTCGTATTGCCGGGCTGCCGTGCCGGGCGCTACAACGCGGCGTCGAGCGACAAACTTACGGCGCGCGGCGGAATCGCGCGGCGCTGATTGCCGGGCGCCGCTCCGGTCGCGCGAGGGCGCGGGCCGCTACGCGGCGTCGGACGCGGAGGTCCGGCGCTACGGCTCGCGGGGCGGAGGCGCGCGCATGGGCCGGCGACGGTGGGCCGGCGACACTGAGCCGGCGACACGGGGTGCAGCAGTTCCGCACCGGGTGGGCGACACTTGCCGCCGGCCGCGGCGACGGCTATCGTTCCGATCCGCAAAAAACCGGGCGTGTGTCCGAGTGGCCAAAGGAGGCGGGCTGTAAACCCGCTGGCTTACGCCTACGCTGGTTCGAATCCAGCCGCGCCCAATTGATTCCGCCGCAGGGGCTTCACGTCGCGCTTTCCACCGCAAATTCCAGCGCGACCTCGGCGCTGTACATCGGGTAATCGATCCGGCATCGAAATCCACGCAGCGCCTCGGCCGCCCAGCCGCGCTGCGAACATGCGAACGCGACCATATCCGCATATCCCGGCGCCTCCGCGCAGCGCAGCCCACCGATGCCGCGGGTCAGTGGCTGCACCGATTCGAGAATGTCCAGCCGGTCCGGCTCGTCGAGGCGGCGCTCGCGCGGATAGACGCCGACGCTGCGATACACCTTTAGCGCCGGCGCCTGGCCGGGATACACGTCCGGATGCAACAGCACGTCGAACACGAGCAGGCGCGTGGGCGTCGCCACGCCGACCGCAAACGTGGCCCTGCGCGGCGGATCGGCCGCGGGGCGCAGCAATTCCTTGTGTGCCGGCAGCAACGCGGCGTAGGCGATGTCCACGCCGGAGCGCAGCCCGACCCCCTCGCCGCGAAGCGTGTATTGGGTCGTGTCGCCGACGCGGCTGATCTGAAAATCGGGCAGCGGCCGCGAGCAGAACGGCTCGAGCAGCATGTTGTGCAAGCCGCTGACCGGTTCGCCGGCGATGCTGAGCAGCGGCGTCGCGGCGTGGATGGTGTCGTATTTGACCACCTGCCCCGGGCGCGTTCGTCGCAAGCCGCGCGATGCGACGATTGCCAGAACATCGGCGCGGGTCGGGTCGGCGGGGCTGGGGTGCAAAATCAGCGTGGTGATCTCGACTTCGCTGGCGGTTCCGAGAAGCTGACTGATGCCGCGGAAGAGCGACTGCTTGGCGAGCAGCTCGACCTTTTCGCGCGCTCCGGGGAGCCAGCCGCTGATCAGCGCGTCGAGCGCGCCGCGGTCGCCGGCGTCGACGTCGATCAAGCGCTCGAAGCGATCGATGGCGGCGCGTGCCGCGGCGATTTGCTCTGCGCCGGCGCCGCGCTGTTCGGCGGCGGCGAGCAGGCGCCGCAACGGCTCGGGGCCGGGGACGAGATGCATGACGGCGAGTGCGTCGCGCTGGCGCAAGGCCTTGAGCAGGCGGCTGGTGAGAACGACGTTGAGCCCGAGCGCGCGTGCCAGGCCGAGCGGGCGATGCGGGCTGCCGGGGATTTCGGTCAGCACACTTGTGAGGGCGTGGGCGAGGTCATCGCCGACAGCGGCGACGTGTCGTTGAACGTCGGGCTCGTGCGTTGCAGGGCTGCTGTTTGGCATGGGTGCGTGGCGGCTCGGTGCGTGGATGATAGCGTGGGACGGGCGGCGTGTGCGCGCCCGCTGTTAATTTTCTGAGAAATTTCTGGGAAAATGATTCCAGCCGGAATACGCGGCCCGCCGGCCGGATTCTTCCGTAATGGAAAGTCATGAGTCCGAACGGCGTGCGGCAGCGGACCGGCGCGGCCAGCGCCGCGTGGGTCGTTGGGACGCAACGCGCTTGCCGATCGCCGTTCGGCGCGTTCATTCGCGAACAAGAAACTGCGTCCGGCGCAATTCGGGCCGCGCCGGTCGCGCGGTTCTTCACACCAAGGAGGCAACACATGGGTTCGGCAACTTCTGCAGCGCCGCGCATCGCCATGTCGCGCGCCGCCACGATTCTCGTCGCGGGCGCCGGGTTGGCGCTGGTTCTCGCCTGCGCGCAGGCGGGCGCTTTTCCGCGCGATCGCACGCCGCCGACGCGCCCGACCAACCTGCGCGTCACCGCCGCCACGTCGTACACGGTGTCGCTCGCCTGGAACGCGTCGAGCGACAATTCCGGCAGCTTCAACTACCGGGTTCGTCACAGCAGCGGCTATGAGGCGACCGTTCCGCAGACGCAGACGACCTACACGTGGACGACGAATCTGGAAGCCGGCCGGTCGTATTCGTTTTACGTCTACGCGGTAGATGCGGCGGGCAATCGCTCTGCGAACAGCAACACGGTAAGCGTCACGCTGCCGGCGGACCGCTCGCCGCCGACGCGGCCGGTCGTCACGGTCACCGACGTCGGGACGAACTACGTCTCGCTCTCGTGGTCGAGCCAGGAGGATGGGCCGTACGTCTGGTTTTACGTGTATCAGGACGGCGTGGCCGTGCTTCAGGGCACGCGCGAAACATCCGGGACATTCGGGCTGCTCGAGCCGAGCACGACGTACACATTCACTGTGCGGGCGCGCGACTTCGGCATGAACTGGTCGCCGCCCAGCGACCCCGTGATCGTCACGACGGATGCGCTCGACGGCAGCGACACGACGCCGCCGACTCCCATCAGCAACCTGAACACGGCCGGCATGTACTGGCCCGACGGCGAGACATGGCTGTTCTGGACGCAATCGACCGATGACACGACGCCGCAGTCGCTGATTCAATATGACGTGTACGTCAACGGCGTGCTGGACCACAGCCTGGTCGGGCGCGGCTCGACGATTTTGTACGGGAATCCGAATTCGCTGAACACGATTGCGATCATCGCGGTGGACACCAGCGGAAACGAGAGCGTCCCGGTGTCGATCGTCGTGGACAATCGCTGAGCGATGGGTGGCACGGGTTTCCAACCCGTGCGCGGGCTGCACCATCGATGCATGGGTTGGAAACACGTGCCACCCGGCGACCCGGCCGCGTGCTTGCGGCTAGTGCCGACGTGCCGCGTGGCCGGATTCCGCCGTGCCCGCTACACTCCGCGCGCGAATCTGGCGCGTGCGCGTCGCGTGAGCGGCGCGCGGCGCCATCGCGCGGGAGTGCGTGGATGGTGTTTGTCGAACCCGAGCGTCTCGGCGAGTTGCCGCCGTACCTGTTCGTCGAAATCGACCGCAAGAAGCGCGCGGCGCAGGCGGCCGGGCAGGACGTCATCGACTTCGGCGTGGGCGACCCGGATCGCGCCACGCCGCGGTTCATCGTCGAGGCGATGGCGCACGCGATCGGCGCGCCGGCGCATCATCGCTATCCGCTGGGCAAGGGCAGTGTCGAATTCCGCCACGCCGTCGCCGCGTTCTTCCACAAGCGCTACGGCGTGAGTCTCGACGCGGACAGCGAGATTCTCGCGCTGATCGGCAGCAAGGAGGGGCTCGGCCACCTGCCGCTCGCGACGATCAACCCCGGCGACGTCGCGCTGATCCCCGACCCTGGCTATCCGGTCTATCGCTCCGCCACGATTTTCGCGGGCGGACGGCCGCACACGGTGCCGCTGCGCGAGTCGCACGGCTGGCTGCCGCGGTTTGACGAGATCCCGGGGGACGTGCTGCGCGCCGCGCGGCTGCTCATCATCAATTACCCGAACAACCCGACCGGCGCCTGCGCGCCGCGCTCGTTCTATGAAGAGGCGGTCGCCTTCGCGCGGGCGAATGACCTTCTGCTCGTGCAGGACGCCGCGTACAACGAGATGTATCACGACGCGCACATCCGCCCGCCCAGCGTGCTGGAGATTCCCGGCGCTCGCGACGTGGCGATCGAGATGCACTCGTGCTCCAAGACGTTCAACATGACGGGCTGGCGCGTCGGCTTCGCGGTCGGCCATGCGGGCGTGCTCGCCGCGCTGGCCAAGGTGAAGGCGAACGTGGACAGCGGCGTCTTCGGCGCGGTGCAGGAAGCGGCGATCGCGGCGCTGACGGGCGTCGACCGGCCGGAACTCGACGACCTGCGGCGGATGTACGCGCAGCGGGCGCAGACGCTCTGCGGCGGGCTGCGCGAGCTCGGTTTTCGCGTCGAAGTGCCGAAGGCGACGTTTTACGTGTGGGCGGGAGTTCCGGACGGGGCCGACGCGATGACGATTTGCAGCCGGCTGATCGAAGAGGCGCACGTGGTGTGCGTTCCGGGGGTGGGCTTCGGCTCGGGCGGCGCGGGCCACGTGCGCTTTGCGCTGACGGTGGAGAATGCGCGCATCGCTGAGGCCGTTCGGCGGATGAAGTCGATGCGCTGGTAGGGGGAGCGCCATGCCCGATGCCATATACATCGCGCTGGGCTCCAACGTCGGCGACCGGCGCGCGCACATTACGCTGGCGCTGCGCGAGTTGGCGCAGCGCGGCGACGTGGCAGTGGCGGCCGTTTCGTCGCTGCATGAGACGCGGCCGGTGGGCGGCCCGCCGGGTCAGGGCGATTACCTGAACGCGGTCGCGCGGGTCGAGACGGCGCTGCCCGCGCGCGAGCTTCTGGCGCGGATGCGGGAGATCGAGCGGTCGCATGGTCGGCAGCGCGGCGTGAAGGACGGTCCGCGCACGCTCGATCTCGATCTGCTGCTCTATCGCGACGAAACGATCGACGAGCCGGGGCTGACGGTGCCGCATCCGCGGATGTGGGAGCGCGCGTTCGTGCTCGAGCCGCTTGCAGAATTGTGCGAAGTTTCGCGTCTGCGGGCGCGCGGCGTCGCGCGCGAGTAGCGGCAGCGCCTTCTTGCGCCGCCGTGGCGGTGCGTCGTTCCGAGATGTCTCCAGCGAGGTCAGGGCGTGTTCCTCGACGTGGCTTCCGGGCAGACAGATTGGCGGGACGTTTACAAACTCTGCATCGGGTTCATCAACCCGCGGCCGATCGCGCTGGTTTCGACGATCGACGCGGCCGGCGTGGCGAATCTCGCGCCGTTCAGCTTCTACAACATGGTTTCGGGCCGCCCGCCGGTGTTGATGGTCTGCCCGAGCACGCGGCGCGACAAGACGCAGAAGGATACGTGGCGCAACATCGAAGAAAGCGGCGAATTCGTCGTCGCGGTGGTGACGGAGTCGATCGCCGAGCCGATGGTGCGCTGCGCCGCCGATCTGCCGCCGGGGCAGAGCGAATTCGCGTTCAGCGGATTGACGCCGCAGCCCGCGCGCGTCGTGCGCGCGCCGCTGGTGCGCGAGTCGCCCGTGAACATCGAATGCCGGTTGCGCCAGATCGTGAGATTCTCGACCGAGCCGGGCGCCGGATGCGTCATTTTCGGCGACATCGTCGCGCTGCACGTCGCCGATTGGATTCTCGGCCCCGACGGCGCGGTCGATCCGCATCGGCTGCGCACGGTCGGGCGATTGGGCGGCAAGTGGTACTGCAACGTGACCGAGCCGTATGAGCTGGACGTGCCGCCGGCGACGGATTGAGCGCCTTCAAACCGCCTGCGAGCCAGCGCGATGAGCGACGTTTCGATCGCAGCCACGGTTTCGCGTCCGGCCGAGCCGATCCGTCCGGACGAGCGCATCAACCTTGTCGACGCGCTGCGCGGCTTCGCGCTGCTCGGCATTCTCAGCGTGAACATGCAGTTCTTCGCCGATACGCCCGTCGCGGCCTACGTCGAGCCGGACGCGTGGCCGGCGTGGTACGACCGCGCAGCGCGCTGGCTGGTCCGGTTTGCGGCTGAGGGCAAGTTCTACTCGCTCTTCTCCATGCTGTTCGGATTTGGCATGAGCATTCAGATGTCGCGCGCGGCGGCGCGGGGCGGCCGGTTCGCGGGCATGTATTCGCGGCGGCTGCTCGTGCTGCTCGGAATCGGCATCGCGCATGTCCTGTTCATCTGGGACGGCGACATCCTCATCTGGTACGCGCTGATCGGGTTTGTGCTGCTGCTGTTTCGCAATCGCCGGCCGCGCACGTTGCTGATCTGGGCCGTGGTTCTGATCTGCCTGCCGATTCTGATCGTCGGCTCGTTCGGCGCGTTGGCGGAGATCGCGAGGCTGACGCCGGATGGTGCGGCCGAATTGCGCAATCTCGCAGTGGAGCAGCACGACGACGCGCTGCGGGCTCATCGCGAGGCGATCGAAGCGTACGGCAGCGGCACATACCTCGACGTGATGGCGCAGCGGCTTCGCGACTGGGTGTCGTTCGCCGTGAAAATCTGCTACACGTTGCTGCCGAGCATCCTGGCAATGTTCCTGATCGGCTTGGCGGCGGGAAAGCTCGGCGTTTTCGCGGCGCCCGAGCGGCACGGCCGGCTGATTCGCCGGGTTTTGATCTGGGGCGGGGCGGTCGGCATTACCGGCAGCGCGACGTATGCCGTGCTGATGAACCGGCCGGCAGGGATGGACCTCACGCCGCTCGCGGTCGGGATCATGGCCGTCTGGGCGCTCAGTGCGCCGGCGCTGGCGCTGTTCTACGCCGTGGCCGCGACGCGGATGTGGCAGGCGCGCTCGGACGGCGGCGTGCTGCGCGTGCTCTGTCCGCTCGGGCGGATGGCGCTGACGAATTACCTGATGCAATCGCTGGTTTGCACGCTGATTTTCAACGGATATGGGCTTGGGATGTTTCGTAAGGTCGGCCCGGCGGCGGGGCTGGCGCTGACGCTGGGCATTTGGCTGGCGCAGATACCGCTCAGTTACTTCTGGCTTCGAAACTTCCGATTCGGGCCGGCGGAATGGTTGTGGCGGACTCTGACCTACGGCAGGGCCCAGCCGATGCGCGTCGCGCCGACGCATGCACGGAATGCAGACTAGAAGCGAGTTGCGCGGCGAAGGCGCGGCCGAGGATGCCGCGGACAAATGCAGCCGGGGGCGGCTGCGGTCCACATCGGCGGGAGGTTCTGTCGTGGGGGGCCGGCCTCGGGCCGGTCTCCTCCGGAAGTTCGGATTGGAAGAGAATTCAACCGGGGGCGGCTGTCCTCCATTGCGAAAAGCAGCCGGGGGCGGCTGCGGTCCAAATGCAACCGGGGGCGGCTGCGGTCCATTCTTCTTGTCTTCGCCCGTCAGGGCGCGCGATGGTTGCCAGGGGCTTCAGCCCCTGG
>CAZHIE010000122.1:0-12785 GCA_964532435.1 uncultured Planctomycetales bacterium | reverse complement strand
AGCGGCCCGCGCCCCCGCGCGGCCGTAGCGGCCCGCGCGCCGACGCACCGGCTATCTGCCCCCGCCACACACCCGATTGGACGCGCGGCGACATAGCCGCATAGACTCCGCGCAGCGGCGTCGCTCAGCAGCGCTCGTGCGGCCCGCGGCGTGACGAATTCCACACAAACGCCGGGAGTGCCGTCGAAATGCCGTTGTTCAAATCCCGCCGAATTCTCGCTGCCGCAGCCGCGCTGGCGCTCCTGCCAACCGCCGCGGCGCTTGCGCAGGACGCCGCCGATCGCGAGCCGCCCAAGCCCGCCAGCGACGTGGACAAAATGGTCCGCGACGGAATGGGCGAGGCGCTCGAGGCCCGTTTCGGCGCGGCGGCCCGGCCGGATGAATGGCTCCTCGTCGCGCAGGCGTACAAGAACAAGGCGCAGCGCGCCAAGCAGCCGGCCGAGCGGCGCCGCGCGTTCGACAAGTCGGAGGAAATCTATCGCCGCGCGATTGCCGCACTGGAAAAATCGCGCGAGGGACTCAAGGGGGCCGTCGCGCTCGTGGCCGCCCGGCTGGAATACGCAAGCGCGATCGTCTCCGGCCAGGTCGCCGGCGAGCTCGACGAATTCGAGATCACGGCCGGCCAGCGCGGCGACCGCGAACAGCTCATCAAGCTGCTCGGCGCGGCGCGCGAGGAATACACAAAGGCCGAAGCGATCATCAAGCCGCTCTATGACGAGCGCGCCACGCGCGAAGACGAGTTTTTCGCCGAGGGCGTCTCCGAGGCCGTCGCGCAGCACTGGCTCGACACCGATTTCAATCTCGCGTGGGTCCATCACTACCTGGCGATGCTCGAGCCCGATGAGTTGAAGAAAAAGGACCAGGCCCGCCTGGCCGAACAGCGCTTTCAGCGGCTGGTCGATTCCGGCTCGACGGGCACGGTCATCTTCCGATGTTACCTGGGGCTGGCTCTGTCGCAGATCGAGCAGGGCCGCTACGACGACGCGGCCCGGAATCTCAACCAGGCGCGGCAGGAAGGCGCCGATCGCGTCACGACGGTGCAGGCGCAGTTCGAGCTGGGCCGCTGCCATCTTGCGGCGAAGAAGTACGACGAGGCCCGCGCGGCGCTCAAGCCGCTGGTCGACAAGAACCTGCGCGAACTCCCGCAGGAGGACCGTCCCGCCCGCTTTTACATCAACCTCGCGAATCTCTGGGACGCGAACAGCTACCTGCTCGAAGCGGACGCGGCGCGCAAGGAGGCCGATGCGACGCCCGCCGCGCGCCGCGCCATTCTTCAAAAGGCGGATCGATTGCGGCAGGACGGCTTGGCGCGCTTCAACAAGCTCTCGCAGATGGGCGGCGCCTGGCCCGCGCTCGTTCAGATCTACGTCGCCGCGACGGTCAACATGCGGGCCGATCCCAAGGAGCTGAGCCCGACCGAGCTGCTTTACTCGGCCACGACGCTGATGGACGCGCGAAAATTCCGCGATGCGATGGCGCGACTTCAGGAGGCCGCGGGACGGCCCGACCTCGACCCCGCGCTTCAGGGACAGATCCTCTTCGAGCTCGGTCGCTGCCAGTTCCGGCTAGACGACCTGCGTTCCGCGGCCGCGTCGTTCTCGCGCGTCGCGACCACGATGAAAAGCCACGCCTCCGCGCCTCAGGCGGCCACGTTCGCCTATCAGATCTGGGCCAAGCTCGCCAAACAGTCGAACAAGAAGGAAGACTACCAGGCGCTCGCCGACACGCTGCTCAATCTGATCCAGGCGTTCCCCGATCACCCCGAACGCGCCGCGGCGACGTGGTGGCTGCCGGTCGCTCTCCAATACGCCGGAAAATATGCGGAGGCGGCCGAGCAGTTCGGCAACGTGCCGGAGAATTCCGAGCATCGCGAGGAAGCGCAGCAGCGGCGCGGCGTCTGCGCGCGGCTCGCACTCGAAGCGCAACGCGCGACGCTGCCGGCCGAAGAATACGGCACGCGCGCCAAGCAGGTCGTCGCGACGCTGCTGAAATACAGCGACGAGTCGGCGCAGCGCGCCGAGCAGGCGATCGACCGGAAGTCCGTGCTCAAGTGGTCGGCCGAAGCGCGGTTGCAAGCCGGCGAGCTGCTCATCGCGCCGGGCGTGGAGCAGTTCAAGCAGGGCCTCGACACGGTCGCCGACTTCGAGAAACGCTTTCCGGACAGCCCGCTGGTCGGACGAGCGCTCAGCATTCGAATCCGCGCGCATCGCGGATTGCGCGAATTCGACCAGGCCTCGAAGATTCTCGAGCAATACCTGCAAGCCGTGCCCGCCGACCAGGCCGGCGGAACGCTCGCCGTTCTCGCGAAGGGCATGCAGGAGGAGGTCGATCGGCTGCGCGACGACGGCGACGCCGAGGCCGCCAAAAAGCTGGCACGCGAATCGCTCGTGACGTTCGACGAGCTGGAAAAGTGGATTTCGGCCGACGAGAAACGCGCCAAGAGCCGCCCCGTCGTGGCGTTCGGTCGCGCTCAGATGCTCTATTACGCCGGCGAACACGCGCAGGCGCTCGACGCCGTCGGCAAGTTGCTCGCGACCAACCCCAAAGACGGAAACTACCAGCATCTCCAGGCGATGATCCTCACCGACTCCCTCGGCGACGGCGCGGCGGCCGCACAGATCGACGCGGCCCGCGAAGCGTGGGCACGCCTCCTGGCCGATCAGACGCTGCGAACCAAAGCGCCCGCGCGATTCTGGGAGGCGCGCTACCACTGGCTGGCGCTGACGCTTCGCGGCGGCGCCGCCGGCGACGTCGAAAAAGCGATCAAGCAGGACCGCGTGTGGTTCCCCGATCTCGGCGGGCCGCCCTGGAAGGAACGGCTCGAAGAACTCTATCGCGCCGCCGCCGAAAAGGCCGGCGTGACCGCCGACGCGCCGCGCGATGATGAACCGGCCACCCGGCCGGCGACGCCGGAGACGCCGTGACGATGACGGACCGCGGTGCCACATCGTGGACCGAGTCCCGCGCGTTGATCCGCCGCGGAACAAAGTTCCTGATCGTCCGTGCGGGCGCCGGCCAGCCCGAACCGACCGAGCCGTGGCACTTTCCCGGCGGGCGCCTGGCGGGGCGCGAGTCGCCCGAGGCGGCGCTGCGGCGGATCTGCCGCGACAGCTTCGGCGTGGAACTCGTGCTGCACGTCGGGCAGCCGCCGTTCGTCCACCACTTCGGCACGCATTCCATCACGTACCGCTATTACGAGTCCTCCATCGCGTCCGGCGAGCCGAGCGCGCCCGCGGGCGCGGAGCTGCGCTGGGTCGAGCGCGGACAGCTTCGCGACTACGTCTTCGACGCGGCCACGCAGCCGGTGGTCGACTGGCTGCTGGAAGAATCGCCCGGCCCATAGTTGCGAATCGCCTCGCATTGGGCTGGGTCGTCGATCGTCCACGCTCCCGCCGCGCAGCGGGAACCGCAGCCCCGCCCCGGCGTCCAACTTCATGTATTTCCGCCGGCACAAGCCCGGCGTCGCCGCACACAAACAGGGGTCGCTCACATGCGCGCATCCACTCGCCTCGCCACGTGGCTTTTCGGACACCGGTCGCGCGTCGCCTGCGCGGCGCTACTGGCTGCCGCAGCCGGGCTGGCCGCGCTCCGCCCGGCGGATGGTTCGACAGGCGAATCGGCGTATGAGCGCGCCGGGCGGCTGTTCAAGGAGAACAACTGGGCGGAAGCGCGGGCGCAGTTTGACGCCGCCCGCGCGGAAGAGGCCGACGCGCTTTCTCCTCGCGCGGTGGAGTGCGTGCAGCGAGCGGCCGAATGCTCGCTGCAACTCGCGCAATGGGACGATGCGCTGCGCCGCGCGACGGAGTTCATCGCCGGCAGCGCGGGCACGCTTCAGGAGGTTCGCGGCGAGCGCTTCCTGGCCGGCCTCTACGCCCGTCTGCCGCACTACGGAACGAAGCGCGGCTCGACGTTCCTGCGCGGACAATGGACGCAGGGCGTGCAGGTCTACTGCTTTCGCAAGGACCGGGCGGAGGCCGTCCGGCACTCGGAGCGGGCCCGCGATTTGATCCTCGCGCTCGAAAGCTCGTTCGGCAGCGCCGCCAATCCGGACACGCCGGGCCGCCGCGATGAGGTGCGGCAGGAGCGCATGTCGCTGAACCTCGACCTGGCGTCGACGATCTCGGCCTCATCGCCCTACGGCTGGGGCGGCCAACTCGGCATGGGCTGGTGGTGGGGACGGGACGACGAGGAAGATTCGCAGGCGCTCGAAGACGCGGACTATGAGGAGCCGCGCTGGCGCGGCTGGCGACAGCCCACCACGCCGCCCACCGGAATCCCGACCGACGCCGACGGCAACCCGGCATTCATCGAGACGCCGAAGCAGTACGCGCCCACGCTGGGCGCCGGGCAGAAAATCCGCTTCCTGCTGGCCGAAGTCGAAGAGATCGACAACACGCCCAACCGGGAGTACGCCGCCACGGCGCTGCTGCGTTGGGCGATGCTGGCCCGCTCGCTCTACGGCCCGGACCTCGAAACGCAGTGGCGCAACTTCGGCGGACAGATCGACCGGCTCGGCCGGCCGATATCCGGCGAAGAGAAGGATGCGCCGGCCCGCAAGATCTGGGAGCTGGGCGACGACGAAGCCCGCACGTTCGTCGGCGGAAGGCTGCGCATCGTGACGCTGCCGGCGTCGGAAAGCCCGATCCGCCTCCTGCGGCGCGTGCAGGAAAAGTACCCCGCGTCCGCCGTCGTCGCCGAAGCGCAATACGGGTTGGCGCTCTACTACCAGTCGCGGCAGCAATTTCCCGACGCGCTGCGCGAGCACCGCGCGGTCATCGAGCGCTTCCCCAAGTCCAGCTTCGCCGGCGAGTCCGAGAAGCACGTCGCCATGATCGAAGCGCCCGACGCCGCGCTCGGGAACACCGGCGTCGCGCTGCCGGGCGAGCCGCCGCGGCTGGGCTTCACGTATCGCAACACGGCCCGCATGGAGTTTCGCGCCACGCCGATCGACCTGCTGAAGCTCGTGCAGGACGAGATGGAGACAAAGCCGAAGGACTACTGGAATTACCGCACGCTGCCCTGGAACCTCTTCCGCGACGAGAAGGAAACCTGGCGCAAATACCTCGGCCCGCAGAAGGCCGCGTGGACCGAAACCATCGCGCTGCCGGAAGGCTCGCGCGTAGCCGAAGGCGCCACGCTCGCGCCGCTGGCCGAGCCGGGCGCGTACGTCGTCGAAGCGAATCCGGCCGGATCCAAGGACATCAGCCGCACGCTCGTGCTCGTCTCCGACATCGCGATCGTGCAGAAAAACCTGGAAGGCGGGCTGCTGATCTACGCGGCCGACGCGCGCAGCGGCCAGCCGCTCCCGAACAAAGCCATCCGCGTATACGAGCACTGGACGCGCTGGGACAACGGCTCGCACCACGTCGATTTCGACCAGCAGACGCTCTCGACGGATGAGCAAGGCGTGCTCGTCTATCGCCCGCGGCATGCGGACGAATCCCCGATGATTGACGCCGTCGTCGCCGGGGAGGGCGGGCGAATGGCGCTCTCGTTCTTCCAGAACTGGTCGCGCTGGTACGACACGACGCAGACGTCCGGCTCTCGTTTCTACGTGATCACGGACCGCCCGGTCTATCGACCTGGACAAACCGTGCAATTCCGCGGCTGGCTGCGGACGCTCGCCAACGGACAGTATCAGCCGCCGCAGACCGGCTGGACGGTGCAGGTCGACGTCTATGACGCGCGCAACACGCTCGTCCGCACGCTCACGCCGGCGACCGACGAATTTGGCGGAATCAGCGGCAGCCTCGTGCTCGGCCGCGAGGCGGCGCTGGGCATGTATCACCTGCGGATCAACAGCACCTATCCAGATGGAGCGCAGCTCGCGGGCGGCACGTTTCGCGTGGAGGAGTACAAGCGGCCGGAGTTCTCCGTTTCCGTGAAGCCTGCGAAATCGCAGGCGCGACTCGGGGAGAAGGTGCGCGCCCGAATCGAGGCGCAGTACTACTTCGGCGCGCCGGTGGCCAAGGGCGAAGTGACCTACAAGGTCTTTCGCGAAGACTATCACCACGTCTATTTCGAGCCCGGCGAGTACGACTGGCTCTACGGCGTCGGCTACGGCCGCTGCATCTACCCGTATCCGTGGTTCGGCTGGTGGGGACGCTGGGGCTGCTATCTTGATTGCCGCGTCGGCTGGCCGTGGTGGGGATCGTATGTCATTGGCGACGGGATTCGCGAGTCATATGAGCCGTGGAGCTCGACGCGCAAGGCGCTGCGCGAGCTTGTCGCGACGGGGACGGCCAAGCTCGCGGCGGACGGGTCATACGAAATCGAGATCGACACCGCGCCCGCAGCCCGCGAATTGGCCGATCGCGACCACCGCTACACGATCGAGGCCGACGTGCGCGACGAAAGCCGCCGCGTCATCTCCGGCGCCGGCGGCGTGACCGTGGCGCGCCAGTCGTTTTTCGCGTTCGTCGAGACCAACATGGGCTGGTACCAGCCGGCCGGCGAGGTTCACGCCCGCGTGCGCACCGTCTCGGCTGACAACGCGCCGGTGGCGACCAGCGGCGAAGTCGTCGTCACGCGCATCACGTACGGCGGGGGCGACAATCGCGAGGCGCAGGAAACGGAGCTGCGCCGCTGGGCGGCGCAGACCGACGAGCAGGGCCGGCTCGACTTTCGCGTGCCCGTGCCGGGCGAAGGTCAATATCGCATTTCATTCCAGGCCAAAGACGCGTGGGACGGCGAGGTGCTCGGCAACGCGCTGTTCTGGGTCTGCGGACCGGCGTTCGACGGGCGCGCCTATCGCTTCAACGGGATCGAGATCGTCGCAGACAAGCGGACGTATGCCGTCGGCGACGTGGCCCACCTGCTCATCAACACCGCGCAAAGCGGCAGCCGCGTGTTGCTGAGCGACGACGCGTTGAACGGGATCTGGCGGAACTGGCGAATGCTCGACGTGCCGCAGCGCACGATCGTGCTCGACGTGCCAATCGAGTCGCGGCACGTGCCGAATTTCTTCGTCGAGGCCACGCTCGTGCGCGAGGGGCGGGTCGAGACCGAGATGCGCGAGCTGTTCGTGCCGCCGGTGCGAGAACTCCTCAACGTCGCCATCACCACGGACAAGAGCGTCTATCGCCCCGGCGAAAAGGGCGTGGTCGAGGTCGCGGTCACGGACGCTTCGGGCGAACCGGCGACGGGCCAGGTGACGCTCACCGCGTTCGACGAGTCGATCACGTACATTCAGGACGAGCTCGCGCCGAGCCCGCGTGCGTTCTTCCACGGCCGCCGCCGCACGCACACGCCCAGCACCAGCGACTCGGTGCAACTCGTGTTCTATCCCTACGGCGAGCTGGTTCGGCCGGAGCAGGCAGTCGCCGCTTACGGCGTGCCGGACGGCTGGTACGGCGCCTGGGGGCTGACGCAGGGCGGGTTGGCCGGCCGCGGCGGAGCGCTGCGCGAAGGAATCGACAGTTTGAAATCAGAAGCCGGCGAGGCGAACGCGCCGGCGGCGGCGCCGGAATCCGAGATGTCTCTCGACGCGGCCAGCCGATCGCTGGGGATGCCGTACGGCGGCGGCGCCGGAGGCCGGGCGGACGCAGACGGAACGCCGGACCTCGTCGCGCCGGAGCTGCGCTCGAACTTCGCCGAGACGGCGGCATGGCTGCCGGCGCTGACGCTGGACGCGCGCGGCCGGGCGAAGGCGGAGATCGAGTTCCCGGATTCGCTGACTTCGTGGCG
Organism: uncultured Planctomycetales bacterium; assembly: GCA_964532435.1. GTDB lineage: Bacteria > Planctomycetota > Phycisphaerae > UBA1845 > Fen-1342 > CAZHIE01. The sequence continues at coordinate 5,099 of CAZHIE010000122.1, read as the reverse complement.
GCTGCGCGGCTATGCGCTGTCGAATGCGACACAGGTCGGCGACGCCCGCGCCGACGTGACGACGACCAAGCGGCTGCTCGTGCGGCTGCAATCGCCGCGGTTTTACGTCGAGCGCGACATGGTCGTGCTCTCGACCAACGTGCATAACTACCTCGATCGCTCAAAGCGCGTGCGCGTCGAGCTGCTCATTCCGACCGATCAGTTGATCCCGCCCGCCGGGCGTTTCGCGGTCGGGCCGCCGGGCAAGGACGGCCGGCTGACGCTCGTTCAGGAAGTGGATGTGGCGGGCGGCGGCGAAGCCCGGCTGGATTGGCCGCTGGCCGTCGCGAAGCAGGGCCTGGCGCGCGTGACGGCGCGGGCGCTTTCCGACGAGGAGAGCGACGCGGTGCAGCTCGCGTTTCCCGTGCTCGTGCATGGCGTCAGCAAGACGGTCGTGCAATCGGGCAGCTATCGGCCGGAGGATGCGGGCCAGCGCGTGTTGTCGCTCGACGTTCCGACCGAGGTCGACGCCGGGCAGACGCTGCTCGAAATCACGCTTTCGCCCAGTCTGGCCGGCGCGATGGTCGACGCCCTGCCCTACCTGATCGAATACCCGTACGGCTGCGTCGAGCAGACGATGAGCCGGTTTTATCCGTGCGTCGTGACGCGCGGGATGCTCACGCGGCTCGGTCTGAATCTGGAGGACATCGCGCGGCAGCGCGCCCAGCTCGCCGCGGCGGACGCGAAGCACCGCTTCGGGCCGGACCACAACCCCGTGTTCGACAGCGCGACGATGGATCGCGTCATTCGCGAGGGACTGGACCGCATCTACACCATGCAGGGCAGCGACGGCGGCTGGGGCTGGTGGAAGGAGAACGAATCATCGCCCTTCCAGACCGCGTACGTGTTGCAGGGATTGCACGCGGCCCGCGAGGCGGGCGTGAGCGTCGACGGCGGCGTGTATGAGCGCGGGCTGAATTACCTGACCAGCGCGATCGACGCCGAGCTGAGCAAGCCGAAGGAGAAGCGCCAGCTCCACGACCTCGCCACGCAGGCGTGGATGGCATACGTGCTTTCGCTCGAAAAGCGGCTGAGCTCCACGGACCCGTTGAAGAGCTGGGCGACGGAGCTTTTCGAAACACGCGAAAAGCTCGGGAATTATGGCCGCGCGTTGCTCGCGCTGGCGCTGCACCACGACGGCCAATCCGAGCGCGCGGCCCTCACGCTGCGAAACGTGCTGCAATTCGTGGAGCGCGAGGACGCCAACGAGACGGCTTGGATCCGCACGCCGTCGGAAGGCTGGTGGTATTGGTGGAACAACGACATCGAGACGAATGCCTGGACGCTGCGGGCTCTGGCCGCGCTCGATCCGCAAAGCGACGTCGCGCCGCGCATCGCCAAGTGGCTGCTCAACAACCGCCGCAACGGCTATTACTGGCGCTCCACGCGCGATACGGCGCTGGTCATCTCGGCAATGGCCGACTACATGATCGCCAGCAACGAAGCCGCGCCCGACTACTCGATTTCGCTGACGCTCGACGGCGAGCCGCTGCGCGAACTGCACGTCAGCAAAGACAACCTCTTCGCATTCGAAAATCGCATCCGCCTGTACGGCTTGCAGGTGCCGCCCGGCCGGCATGAGCTGACCATCGCAAAGAGCGGGACCGGCGCGTTGTACTACTCCGCGTTCGTCACGTATTTCTCGCACGAGGAAGACATCCGCGGCGCCGGCCACGAGATTCTCATTCACCGCGACTACTTCCGGCTCGAACCGCTGCCCGAGACGGTCCAGTTGCCGGACGCGGGCATGACCTCGACGCCGCCCGGCTTGCAGCCGAAGCCGCCCGGCGATACCGGCCGCACGGAGCTGCGCGACGGCTATCGGCGCGTGCGCCTGAGCCCCGGCGATCAGGTGCGCAGCGGCGAGAAGGTCGAAGTGGTGCTGACGCTGACCAGCCGCAACGTCTATGACTTCCTGGCATTCGAGGATTTCAAGCCAGCGGGCTTCGAGGCCGTCGAAGTCCGCAGCGGCGGCCGCTGGGCGGGCGGGCTTTGTGCGAACGTCGAGCTGCGCGACGAGAAGACCGTCTTCTTCCTGCCGCTGCTGGAGCAGGGCGAGCACGTGCTGCGATACCGGCTGCGGGCCGAGGCGCCCGGCGCGTTTCATGCGCTGCCGACCATCGGCTATGCGATGTACGCGCCCGAGGTCCGCGCGATCAGCGACGAGATGCGCCTGGAAATCGAGGATCGCTGAGCCGCTCGCTCGCGCGCGGCGCTACAGCTCCGGCCCGCCGTCGTATTGGCCATAAACGGCGCGCAGCGTGTCCATCATCTCGCCCACCGTCGCGCCCGCTTCGGCCGCCTCGACCAGCGCGGGCATGACATTGGCCCCGCCGGCGGCCGCCTCGTGCAGACCGCGGACGGCGGCCGTGTGGCGGGCCGCGTCGCGCCGCTGGCGCAGCTCGCGCAGCCGCGCCACCTGCTCGCGCTCGACGGCGCGGTCGATCTTGAGGATCGGAATGGCCGGGTGATCGTCGTCGACGTGCTTGTTCACGCCGATCATGACGCGCTCGCCGCGATCAAATTCCTGCCCAAAGCGGTGCGAGCTTTCTGCGATGCGGCGGCGGAAATAGCCGGCGTCGGTCGCCGCCATCACGCCGCCCATGCGGTCGATGTCGCGGAATATCTCGAGTGCTCGCCGTTCGAGCTCGTCGGTCAGCGCCTCGATGAAGTAGCTTCCGCCCAGCGGATCGACCGTGCGCGTCACGCCGGTCTCGTCGGCCAGCACCTGCTGCGTCCGCAGCGCGATCTTCACCGCGTGCTCGGTCGGCAGCGCCAGCGTCTCATCCATGCTGTTCGTGTGCAGGCTCTGCGTGCCGCCCAGCACCGCGGCCAGCGCTTGATACGCCACGCGCACGATGTTCACCATCGGCTGCTGCTCGGTGAGCGAGACGCCCGCCGTCTGGCAGTGGCAGCGCATCCACCAGCTCCGCTCGCTGGCGGCCTTGTACTTGTCGCGCATCAGGCGGGCCCAGATGCGCCGCGCCGCGCGCAGCTTGGCGATCTCCTCGAAAAACTCATTATGCACGTCCCAGAAGAAGCTCAGCCGCGGCGCGAAGGCGTCCACGTCCAACCCGCGCTTCAGCGACTCCTCCACGTAGCACATCCCGTCGGCGATCGTGAACGCAAGCTCCTCCGCCGCCGTGGCGCCCGCCTCGCGAATGTGGTAGCCTGAGATGCTGACCGTGTTCCACTGCGGCATGTGCTCGGTGCAGTACTCGATCGTGTCGATGACGAGCTTGACGCTGGGGCCGGGCGGAAACACAAACTCGTTTTGCGCGTGAAACTCCTTCAATATGTCATTCTGAAGCGTGCCGCGCAGGCGATCGAGCGGCACGCCCTGCGCCTTCGCCACGCAGATATAGAACGCCAGCACGATCGCGGCCGGAGCGTTGATCGTCATGCTGGTGCTGACTTCGCCCAGGTCGATGCCGTCGAACAGGACGCGCATGTCGTCGAGCGAGCTGATCGCCACGCCGCACTTGCCGACTTCGCCCAGGCTCAGCGGATCGTCGCTGTCGCGGCCCATCAGCGTGGGCAGGTCGAACGCGGTGCTCAGGCCCGTTTGCCCGTGCTCGAGCAGGTACTTGAAGCGCTCGTTGGTCTGGCGGGCCGAGCCGAAGCCGGCAAACTGGCGCATCGTCCAGACGCGCGAGCGGTACATGTCGGCGTGAATGCCGCGGGTAAACGGAAACGCCCCCGGTTCGCCGATTTCGCGGGCGAAATCGCGACCCGCGCCGTCCGCCGGTCCATAGACCTGCTCGATCGGCACGCCCGACATCGTCGTGTTTTCCGCGGATTTCCGGGCCGAGCGCGGCGGAAGCGGGCGTTCGACGGCGGTTGCGGCATCTGCGCTCATTCGTAGTGCTCCCCGGCGGCGGAGTTCGCCCGCCGCCGCATCGTTCTCATCATATCGTATTTCGGCGGATTCCCCCTGTCCCCGCCACTCGCCCCCCTGCCCGGCGTCAGATCCGCCGGTCGCCGGCCTCGCTGTGCAGGCGGATCGTCTTCCGCGTCAGGTCGTGATACGCCTTGATGTATCGCACCGTCCGCGAGCGCGCCCGCATGATCACGCTGTACGTCGTCGCGACGTGGCCGTTCACCTGCACGCCGCGCAGCATCGCGCTGTCGGTGATGCCCGTTGCGGCAAAGACAATCCCGTCGCCTTTCGCCATGTCCTCCGTGCAGAACACGCGCCGCATCATGTCCCCGCCGTAGCCCTCGGCGACCAGCGCGGCGCGCTCCTTGTCGTCCTTCGGCCAAATGCGGGCCTGAATGTCGCCGCCCAGGCACTTGATCGCCGCGGCCGCGAGCACCGCCTCCGGCGAGCCGCCGATGCCCATGTAGCAATCGACGCCCGTTTCCGGCATCGACGGCGCGATCGCGCCGGCCACGTCGCCGTCCCCGATCATGCGAATGGCGGCGCCCGTGCGGCGGATGTCCGCGATGAGCTTGTCGTGCCGCGGACGGTCCAGCACGCAGACAACCAGGTCGCGCACGCGCTTGCCGAGCTTGAGCGCCACCACTTCGAGATTCTGCTCCACCGGCACGTCGAGCCGGATGCTGCCGGTCCCCTCCTTCACGCGCGGGCCGACGGCGATCTTCTCCATGTAAACACTGGGCACGGCGGCCAGCCCGCGGTCGGCCGGCGAGTCGGTGCGCGCGGCCGCAATGACGGAGAGCGCGCCGGGCAGTCCCTTCGACGTAAGCGTCGTGCCGTCGATCGGGTCGACCGCGATGCTGACGGCCGGCGTGCCGTCGCGCCACGTGCCGATCTTTTCGCCGAGGAAAATGCCCGGCGCCTCGTCTTTGATGCCTTCGCCGATCGTGCAGGTCCCGCACATGTCGATCAGGTTGAGCATCCCGCGAATGGCGTCCGTGGCGGCGGCGTCGGCGGCGATTTTGTCGCCCTTGCCGATCCAGCGAAGCGTGTTGAGGGCGGCCGACTCGGTGGCGCGGACGAGGTCGAGGCCAATGAGCCGCTCGGGCTCGAAATCATGCTGATTCATCGGTTTCGGAGCGAACTGGCCGTGCTGAGCAGGCTGAGTGGGCTGGCCGGG
>CAZHIE010000121.1:8467-12892 GCA_964532435.1 uncultured Planctomycetales bacterium | reverse complement strand
TACACGGCGCCGGGCGCCGCTCCGGCCGCGCGAGGGCGCGGGCCGCTACACGGCGCCGGGCGCCGCTCCGGCCGCGCGAGGGCGCGGGCCGCTACACGGCGTCGGACGCAGAGGTCCGACGCTACGCGCTCGCAGACGCTCGCGGCTCGCCGCGGCGCTGCGCGTCGCGCCACGTCATCGGCGTTTTCCCCGTTTCGACCGGCCGCATCGTGACGCAATTCGCCACCGGGCAGACCAGCGCGCACATGTTGCAGCCGGTGCAGCGCCGCTCGTCGACGCGATAGACATTCACGTGCGATTCATCGCCGCGCAGAACGCGCAGCCGCCGCCCCTCCGCTGTCGCCGCCGGCCCGCTCGAAACGAACTCGCCCGCGGGAATCGGCTCGACGCCGATCGCCTGATAGCAGCCATCCTCGCACGCGGTCAGGCACAGGCCGCAGTCGATGCACGCGCTCGCGTCGATCTCGGCCACGACTCGATAGTTAAGGTCCAGCTCGCTCCATTCCACGACGCGCCGCGCGCTGCGGCCCACGAAGTCCGCTGGCCGGTGGAATCCCGACTTGTCCATCCACTCGCGCAGACCGCCGATCAGCCGTCCGACGATGCCGAATCCGCGATGCATGACGGCCGTGCAGACCTGAACGCACGTCGCGCCGAGCAGCATGTGCTCGGCCGCGTCCTGCCAGTGGGCGATGCCGCCGATGCCGCTGATGGGCAGGGCGAACTGCGGATCCGTCGCAAGCTGGCTCACCAAATGCAGCGCGATCGGCTTGATCGCCGGGCCACAGTAGCCGCCGTGCGTGCCGAGGCCGGCCACGTCGGGCCGCGGCGCGAGCGTCGTCAGATCGACGCCGATGATGCTGTTGATCGTGTTGATGAGCGAGACGGCGTCGGCGCCGTTGCGCTGCACGGCGTGGGCGATGGCGCGGATGTCGGTAACGTTGGGCGTTAGTTTGACGAAAACCGGCGTGCGGGCGACTTCCTTCACCCATTCGACGACGCGGCCGGCGTACTCGGGAACCTGCCCGACGGCCGAACCCTGGCCGCGCTCGCTCATGCCGTGCGGGCAGCCGAAGTTGAGTTCGATTCCGTCTGCGCCGGTTTGCTCGATGCGCGCGATCAGTTCGTGCCACGCTTCGCGGCGCGTCTCGGTCATGGCCGAAACGAGCAGCGCGCGATCGGGAAACTCGCGCTTGATCCGCGCGATTTCGCGCAGGTTGTCGTCCAGCGAGCGGTCGCTGATCAGCTCGATGTTGTTAAGCCCGGCGAGTTTGCGCCCGACGAAGTCCAGCCCGCCATACCGCGACGAAACATTGACGATCGGTTCGTTCGTCACCGTCTTCCAGACCGCCCCGCCCCAGCCGGCCTCGAAGGCGCGGCGAACCTGGCCCTCGGTGTTGGTCGGCGGCCCGGAGGCGAGCCAGAACGGATTTGGCGCGCCGATTCCCGCGATGCAGACGTGCAGATTCGTCGAAGTCATGCCAACTCGCCCACGCGGCCCGATCCGCGGCGCCGTTACCTGATGGAATGATAGCCCCTGTGCCGCACTGTGGCACGCGACGATCTGCGGAGTGCGCCGTCAGATCGTTACGCGCCGCAGCGGCGAGCGATCGGCGCGGGCGATCGACACGCGCAAGCCCGGAAGCGCGAGCCGCAGCCGTCGCTGCACGACCGGCAGCACCGGCCGCTCGCTCGCGTCGTGCCCAAGGCAGACGGCGGCGATTCCGCGCCGCAGCAGGTCGAGCGCGTCGTGATGCTTGAATTCGCCCGTAATCACCAGGGAGTCGGCGTCGCGAAATTGCCGTACGCCGAACGAGCCGGCCGCGGCCGTCACCGACTTGAACCGGCGGCGCACGTCGCCCACCGCATCCGCTCGCGTCAGGTCGGCGATTTTGCCGAGAGATCGCAGCAGTGCGGCGCCGCGCTGCGGCCGGCGTAGCCGCCCGACGCGGCCGAGCCCCGCCGCGCCGCGCGCTTCGGGTGTGTGCAACGGATTGAGATCGAAGGCCGGCTCCTCGTACGGATGATGCGCGTAGACCGCGCGCACGACTTCGCCGATGCGGGCGCGGGGCACGATCATTTCGAGGCGCACTTCGTCCACGGATTCGAATCGTCCGGCCGCGCCGATGGTCGGATTCGACGATTCGCCGCCGCGAAATGTCCCGCGGCCGCGCGCTTCGAAGCTGCATTCGCTGTACTGGCCGATGACGCCCGCTCCGGCGGCCGAGAGCGCTGCCCGCAGTCGCGCGGGGCATCCGGCGTGCGTCCCGGCGTCCGGCACAAAGACCGCGAGCTTGTACTCGCGCGTTTCGCTGATTGTCGGCGAGAGCGGGAAGCGCTCGGACACGTCGAAGGCGTCGAGCAGCGCGTCGTTCGTGCCGCCGGGCGCGGCATCGAGCGCGGTGTGCAGCGAGAAGATCGAGACGCGCGACGCGAGAAGGTCGGGAAGCATCCGCGTCGGGCATTCGGCGTCGGGCGTAACGCAACGAATGCCTTTGAAGATCGGCGGATGGTACGCGACGATGGCGTTCGTACCCGTGCGCAGCGCCTCGCGCGCCACGTCGTCGGTCAGATCGATCGTTAGCAGCACGCGCCCCGCCGGCCATTCCGCCCGGCCGGCCAGCAGCCCCACGTTGTCCCAATCGGCCGCCAGCCGCCGCGGCGCAATCGCTTCGAGCGCGGCCGCCAGGTCGGCGACGCGGGCGGTCGCGCGCGTCGCGGCGTGCGAGCGCCGGCTAGTCCGGCGCGGCAAGTTCGCACTCCTCGCGGACGCGCTCGCGGTATGCGTCCGCCAGTCGCCGTGTCACTTCGCCGGGTTTCTCGCCGCCGATCGGGCGGCGATCGACGCGCACGACGGGCAGCACTTCCATCAGGCTGTTGGTCAGGAACATTTCGTCGGCGCCTTCGACTTCCTCGCGCGTGAGCGAATGCTGGCGCACGGGAATCTCCAGCGCTTTGGCCAGCTCCAGCACGATGCGGCGCGTGATGCCCGGCAACACCGGCGTTTCGAGCGGCGGAACAAGCAGCACCTCGTCTTCGACCAGGAACACGCTGCTGATGCTGCCCTCGGCCAGCTCGCCCTTGTCCGTGTACCAGAGCGATTCGAACGCGCCGCGCGCGTGCGCCTCGCGCAGTACGGCGAGCCGCGCGAAGTAACTGGTGGTCTTATGTCCGACGGTGGGGTCGGTCGTGGACTGCGCGGCCCGCGATTCCACGACGGTCACGCCGCGCGCGTACAGCTCCTCGGGATACTTCGCCCCCGGCGTCGCATTCGCCACAACCGTCAGGCCGACTTCGTCGCGGTCGCTCACGTGCAGCGAACCGGTCGTCACGGTCAGCCGGACGCGCACGTCGCTGCTGTCCGTCGCCGAGACCACCTGCGTCAGGGCGTTGCGCAGGCGCTCCCCGTCCGGCACGGAGGTCCAGCCGAGTTGCTGCGCGGATTTCTGTAGGCGCGACAGGTGATCCTCCAGCCGGAAGATCTGGCCGTGATAAGCGCGCATCGTCTCGAACAGGCCGATGCCCTGCATGAAGCCCGAGTCGAACACGCTCACCACGGCGCGTTCGGCCGGCATGATCTGGCCGTTGAGACTGACCCACTCTCGCAAAGGTGCGCTCCGTAAGCCGTCGCCCGTTTGTCGTCGAGACGGCGATAGTCTAATCCGCGTTGCCCGCGTGTGTCAGCCGCGGCGCACCCGCAAGCCCCTCGATCACACCCCGCGCTTTCGCGAGCGTCTCGGCCAGCTCCTCGGCCGGATCGGAGTCGGCCACGATTCCCGCGCCGACGTGCAGGACGGCTCGCTCACCCGACATCTGCACCGTGCGAATCGCGACGTTTGCGGTCAGGCGGCCGTCGAACCCCAGCGCCAGCACCGATCCGCAATATGCGTTTCGCGCGACCGGTTCGAGCTCGTCGATGATCTCCAGCGCGCGGATCTTCGGCACGCCCGTGACCGAGCCGGCCGGGAACGCCGCGACCAGCGCGTCGAGCGCGTCGCGCCCTGGCGCGAGCGTTCCGGATATGTCCGCCAGCGTGTGAAACACGCCGGCATGCGCCTCGACCCGTCGCGCGCACTCCACGCGCACCGAGCCAGGCGCGCAAACGCGGCCGAGGTCGTTGCGATGCAGATCGACGATCATCGCCAATTCGGCCGCGTCCTTGGTCGACGCCAGCAGCGCCGCGCGCATGGTCTCATCCGCGGTTGGGTCGCCGCTGCGCGGTCGAGTTCCCTTGATCGGGCGGGTCAGCACGCGCGCGCCGTCCACGCGAAGCAGCAATTCGGGCGAGGCCGAGACGATCGCGCCGCCGGCCCAGCGAAGCAGCGCCGCGTGCGGCGGCGCGCCGCCGGCGCGGATCGACGCGAACGCGGCCAGCGGATCGGGCACGTCGGGCAGTTCGATGCGGTGCGCGAGATTGACTTGATA
>CAZHIE010000121.1:0-8367 GCA_964532435.1 uncultured Planctomycetales bacterium | reverse complement strand
CGTGATTTCGCGCGGGCAGCCGCTCGATCTGCCGTGCCGCCTCGAATCCGACGTAGCCGATCCAACCGGGCGCCAGCGGCGTTGGCGCCGCGGGCAATTTCGGCAAGCGCTCCCCCGCGCGTCGCCACAGGCGCCAGACGTTCGCGTCGTCGTCCACCGCCTCGCCGCCGATGAGGAAGAACGCGTGCGTCCGCCCACCCAGATCGAACTGCTCGATGACGCCGAGCGGTTCGCAGGCGATCAGGGACCAGGCCGGCGGGCTTCCGGGCTGCGAGAAATCCGGCGCGTCGATCCAGGCCAATTCGGGCTCGTCGGCCAGACCGGCGATCGACGCGCACAGGTCGCCCGGCCACTTCAGCGGCTGCGTCTCCCAGGTGGCAGCGGTCGAGCTTGTCACGACGGATGGCCTCGCGCGGGGCGGTGGCGAACGCACGCCCATGCGCCGGCCAGCGGCGCGGGCGCGCGAACGCCCGTTACCTGCGGCAGCGTAATCGGAACGCCGTCTTCGCACAGCGCGCCGAGCACGGCCATGCACGCGGCTTCGCGCGCTTCGAGCGGAATGCCGAATTCGTCGGATAGAGAGTGCGGCGCGGCGCATGCCTCGGCCAGCGCGCGGCGCAGCGCCAGATTCCGCGCGCCGCCGCCGGCCAGAATGACGCGCGCACCCGTCGAGACGCGCCGCGCAATCACCATTCCGATCGCCTCGCAGGCGGCGCGCGCGACGTCGCTTGCGCTCGCGCTGCCGGCGAGCCGCGCGATCCACTCGCCCGCTTCGTCGCCCGTGCCGAGCGATCGACCGGAGCGCGCCTGGCGCGCCAGCAAGTCCGCCAGCGCCGCCACATCGGCCGGGCGCGCCCGACCGGCGAGCGCGGCGGCGCCGTCGCGGTCAAACGGCGCGTTCAGCATTGTCCGCGCGATTTGATCGAGCAGGTGATTGCAGGCGCACACGTCGCCGCCGGAAATCTCGCGCGCGTCGCGGACCGCGTCGCTCGATCGCCGCGGTAACTCGGTGATGTTGCAGAATCCGCCGAGGTTGACGATCGTGCGCGGCTCCTGCGGCGATGCGAACAGCAGATAGTCGGCCAGCGGCGTGATCGGCGCGCCCTGCCCGCCCGCGGCGACGTCGGCAGCGCGCAGGTCGAACACGACATCGGCGCCGACGCCCGCCGCCACGCGCCCGGCGGATATCAATTGCCAGGTGGACGGCGGCTGGTGAAAGACCGTCTGGCCGTGCAGCGAGACCAGGTCCGGCGCGTGCAGTCGGCCCGCGGCGCGCAGCAGGTCGGCGACCGCCGCGACATGCGCATCGGCCAGCGCGTCGGACGCTTCGGCGATGAAGCCGGCCGTGACCGGCTGTTGTCCGGCGATGGCGCGCAGCGATTCGGCCAGCGCGCCGAGCGGGCGGCTCGCGTGTTGCAGGAATTCGGCGCGCAGCGCCAACCCGCGTCCCGAGACGCGCAATAGCGCGACGTCGATCGCGTCGATGCTGGTTCCGGTCATGCAGCCGACGATGATTCGCTCGGACATTCGCGCCTGTCCCGACTCTCGCCGGCGTCAGTTCCGAAGGGCTTCGTAGTACACCATCCGGCGCGTGCCGCGCATCAGCAGCAGCGTCAGCCCCAGCACGATGAGCAGCAGGAGCCACGCCATCGCCGAAGCGTATCCCATCGCGCCGAGGTCGAACGCCTTTTTGTACAGATAGTAGACGTAGAAGTGCGTCGACGTTCCGGGCCCGCCGCCGGTCATGACGAACACCTGCGTGAAGATCTGAAACGACGCGATCAGCGCCATGATCGTGTTGAAGAAGATCACCGGGCTGAGCATCGGCAGCGTCACGTTGCGAAAGCGGCGCCAGCCGACCGCGCCGTCGATCTCGGCCGCCTCGTACAGCTCGCGCGGGATGCCCTTGAGCCCGGCCAGGTAGATCATCATCGTTCCGCCGATCACCCACAGGTTGATCAGCGCGAACGCGGGCACGCCCCAGGTCTCCGCGTCGCGCTCGAACCAGCGCGGCGGCGACAGGGCTTCTCCGCCGGACAGCGCGAAGAGGTGATTCAGCGCGGCGCAGACGGGCGCGAGCAGGCTGTTCAGCAGTCCGTGCTCGTGGTGAAAGACCCACTTCCACAGGATCGCCATGCCCACGCCCGCCAGCACGCTCGGCAGGTACCAGACGGCGCGGAACAGGCCGATGCCGCGCCGCTCGCCGCTCAGCAGAACGGCCGCCGCCAGCGCCGCGATCTGGCTCGTCGGCACCGCCAGAAGGGCGTAGAAAGCCGTGATCCACACGGCTTTTCGAAACGTCGGATCAAACGTGAGCAGCTCGCGGAAGTTTGCTGTTCCGAGCCACTCGGCCCGCGCCACCGGCTGCATCGGATTCCAGCGCGTAAACCCGAGCAGCAGCGACATCACGATCGGAAACGCCAGAAACAGCGCAAAACCGATCAGCCACGGCGATACCATGACCAGCCCGGCCAGCTCTTCACGCCGCGCCATGCGCCCCGGCCGACTCCGCCACCACCGAACCGCCGCGACCAGCGCCGCCAGTGTCGCGACCGCGGCGAACGCGAGGACAAAGTCGCCCCACGGCGCCGGCGCCCCCGGCGCGGTGTACTGCGAAATCTCGCGCCACGTGCCTTCGACGCGCTGCAGCTCCGGCAGCGTCGGCTTGCCGAGCTTGTAGATGTTCTCAAACGCCGTCTTCAACTCGTCCATGAAGCGCGTGTCCGCGGGCCACTCGATCGGCCGCGCTTCGGCCGCGCCGCGAAGAAACACCTGGTCGCTCTGCGGCATGGCGTCCGGATCGTCGAAGCACCGGCTGTTCGCCACGCTGCGAAGCACGGGGATCGCCAGCCCGGTTGCGCAAACGGTTTGCTGCCCCTCGCGCCCCAGCAGGAACTTCATCAGCCGCCACGCCTCGGGCTTGTGCCGCCCCGCCTTCGCCATCGTCCACGCCACCGTCAGCACGCCGTTGGCAGGCGGTTTCCCGGCCGCGTGCGGCAGCGGCGCGAAGTCCCAATCGAAGCGCTCCTTGGGAATCAGGCGATAGAGCGGAACCTGCCAGCGGCCGAACGGGCCGGCCATGCCGACGCGCCCGGTGAGGAACGGCGCCTGCCCCGTTTCGAGTTGCGTCTTGGCGCTGAGCAGCGTGTGCGGCTCATCGTGAAACCATGAGCGCAGCGCGTCGAGCGCCGCGACGACCTTGGGATCGGTCAGATGGAACTCGCGGAAACCGGGATCGGCCACGTCCAGGCCGTGAGTGAACAGATAGATGCGGACCATCGATTCCCAGGTCACGACTTCCGCGCCGTAGCAGCCGTCGAGCCGGCCGATCTTCCGCGCGGCGGCGAGAAATTCGTCCCACGTCCAGCCGTCGGCCGGCGGATAGGGCACGCCCGCGCGGTCAAACAGCGACTTGTTGTAATAGAACCCGACGCTCGTGAAATCCTTGGGCAGGCCCACCAGCGCGCCGCGGCCGACGCTGCGCGTGCGCTCGTCGAAGCGAAACGCGTCGAGCGTGGCGGGAAAGAAATCAGCCAGATCGGGACAGTCGGGCGCGCCCGCGGCGCGGTCTCGCGTGACGTACGGCTCGATCTCCTCCAGCACGCCCTGCGACGCGAACGCGGCCACCTTCTCGAAGATCAGGTAGAACAGATCGGGCGGATCGCCGGCGGCGAGCATCGTCTGCAGCTTCGTCTGAAGCTGGGCCGGCGAGCCGACGTTGCTGCGCACGACGCGAATGTCCGGATTCTGCGCTTCAAAATCGCGCACCAATCCGGCGACGATCGCGTCCTCGGTCTTGTCGCCCCAGTGCAGAATCGTGAGCTGCGTCTGCCCGGGCTGCGCTCCGCCGCCGCGCACGCCGCGCGCGATCACCCAGCCGAACGATCCAACGACAAGGACCACGGCTGCCAGCGCGAGAAGCCAGCGAGCGGCGGCGAGTATGTGGCGGACAATCTTCATGCGCGATTCGAGTCGGAAACGGCCGGGCAGACGCGCCACGCGCTTCCGCGCCGCATTAGAATGCCGCGCTGCCGGCCGAAGCAACGTTCCGGCGAGGTGATTGTCGTGAACCCATTCATGCTCCCCGCGCTTGGCGCCGGTTCGCACGCGCCGCGACGATGGCGGACGATCGGCTGCCTACTCCTGCTCGCCGGCGCCGCGGCGATCGCACAAACCCCGTGGCCGCCGGCCGAACGGCTCAAGCTCGCCGCCGAAACGGAACTCGAAGGGCTGCCGCCGTCGGTCCGCGCGACCGCGGCCGAGGGCGGCGGCTGGCGCTGCGAGTTCCGCTATCAGCCGACCGGCGCGCCGCAGCGCGTGACGCTGGCGGGCACGTTCAACGGCTGGAACCGCGACGTGACGCCCCTGGCGAAATCTGCCGACGGCGCCTGGTCGGCCCGCGTCCTTCTCCCCGCCGGGCAGCACCAGTACAAATTCGTCGAGGACGGCGAACGCTGGATCGCCGATCCGCAGAACCCCGCCGGCGCAGACGACAACCACGGTGGAAGAAACTCGCTCCTGCGCATCGGTCGGCTGGCGCGATTGCTCGTCAGCGACGGCGTGCGCGGCGACGGACGCATCGACGCCGCCGCGCTGGAGCACGACCCCGCCCGCGCGCTGTACTTTCAGGCGCTGCCCGGTGGCGCGGCGCTGCTCCGCTACCGGACGCTGGCGCGCGACGTCGAGCACGTCTGGGTCGCCGTTCGCGGCGGGGAGCAGATCGAGATGCAGACGATTGAGGAGGGGCCCTTGTTCGCGCTTCATGAGGCGAAGATCCGACCCGCCGCCGGCGCCGCGCCCAGCGGCCCGAACGCGCGCCCGCTCGAATACGCATTCATACTGGCCGACGGCGTGACGCGCGGCTGCGATCCAAACGTGCATGCGACGACGCCGCGAGCCGACGCGGTGTTCGCCACTCCCGATTGGGCTCGCGACGCGATCTGGTATCAGATCATGGTTGATCGCTTCCGCAACGGCCGGAAGGACAACGACCCCGATCCGGTTCATCCCTGGACGAGCGACTGGTTCGCGCCCGCGCCGTACGAGAAGGCGCGCGAGGAGCACGGGCAGACGTTTTACAACTGGTACGTCTTCGACCGGCTCTATGGAGGCGACATCGACGGGTTGGAGCAGCAGCTTGGGTACCTGAAAGACCTGGGCGTGAACGCGATTTACCTCAATCCGATCTTCAAATCGCACACGCACCACAAGTACGACGCGATGAGCTACATCCACGTCGACGATCATTTCGGCACAAAGGGCGACTTCGAGCCCGCCGTCGCGAAGGAAGACCTGCTCGACCCCGCGACGTGGACGTGGACGGAAACCGACAGGCGCTTTCTGGCGTTTCTGCGGAAGGCGCACGAGATGGGTTTCCGGGTGATTCTCGACGGCGTGTTCAACCACGTCGGCGAGCGGCACACGGCGTTCGTCGACGTGAAGACGAAGGGCAAGGAGTCGCGCTTCGCCGACTGGTTCGACGTCATTTCGTGGGAGCCGTTCCGCTACAGCGGGTGGGCGGGGTTCGGCGGGCTGCCCTCGTTCGCGAAGACAGCGACCGGTTTGCGCAGCGAATCGCTCAAGCAGCACATCTTCCACGTCACGCGGCGCTGGATGGACCCCGACGGCGACGGCGACCCGCGCGACGGCATCGACGGCTGGCGGCTCGACGTGCCCAACGAAGTGCCGATGCCGTTCTGGGAAGAATGGCGGCGGCTCGTGAAGTCGATCAACCCGAACGCGTACATCACCGGCGAAATCTGGGACCGTGCCGACGCGTGGCTCGACGGCCGCCACTTCGACGCCGTGATGAATTACCCGTTCGCGCGGGCGGTGGTCGCCTGGGTGTTCGACCGGCGGACGAAAATCCGCGCAACGGAATTCGACCGCCGGCTGCGCGAAGTTCGCCTGGCCTATCCGCTCGCCGCGACGCAGGTCATGCAGAATCTGATGGACAGCCATGACACCGACCGCGTCGCGTCGATGGCGTTCAACCCCGACCGCGCCTACGACGCTGAAAACCGCGTGCAGGACAACGGCCCGAAATACAACAACGACAAGCCCAACGCGGAGGCCTACGCGCGCGTGCGGCTGGCCGCGGCCCTCCAGATGACGTACGTCGGCGCGCCGATGATCTACTACGGCGACGAGGCCGGCATGTGGGGCGCCGACGATCCCACGTGTCGCAAGCCGATGCTGTGGCTCGATCTTCAGCCCTACGAGAAGCCGGAGCAGAACTTCGCCATGCGCGAGCTGACCGCGTATTACAAAGTGCTCACCGACCTGCGCCGCGCGCACGCCTCGCTGCGGCGCGGCGACGTCCGCACGCTGCTGGCGGACGACGCGACCGACGTGTGGGCGGTGCTTCGCGCCGACGAGCGCGAGCAGGCGATCTGCGTCGCCAACGCGTCGACGGAAGAGCGCAGCGTGCGCATTCCGCTGCCGCCGGGAGCGCCGACGATGTGGCAGGGCGTGCTCGGCCCGCGCGAGCTTTTGCAGGCCGCGGACGGCGCGCTCGTCGTGCGCGTCGCGCCGCTGGGGATGTCGGTGGTCGTCGCCGCGGAAACGGGCAGCGGCCGATGAGCGCTCGGCGCGCCTCGGACGGCACGAAACGCGTTCGCGGACGTGCGCGGCTCGAACAGCGCGCGGCGGGACTGCTGCTTCACCCGACGTCGCTGCCCGGGCCGTGGCACGTCGGCGACTTCGGTCCGAACGCGCGGGAGTTCATCCAGTTTCTCGCCGACGCCGGGCAGCGCTGGTGGCAGGTGCTGCCGACCGGGCCGATCGGCGCGGGCGATTCGCCCTATAGCTCCGACTCGGCGTTCGCCGGCGGCGCGCTGCTCATCAGCCCGGAGGCGCTGGCCGAAGATGGGCTGCTGACGCGCCGCGATCTGCGCGCTGCCGCCGCGCACGAGAGTCTTTCGCGAAACAGCCGAAAGCACCGGGATGGCGACGCATCCGCCGATTACGCCCGCGCGCGACGCGTCCGGATGCCCTTGCTGCGGCGGGCATTCGCCGAGTTTCACAGCGCGCGAGGCGCGGAGGCGCGCGATTTCGCCGCATTCTGCCGGACACAGCGCCACTGGCTCGACGACTACGCCGCATTCGTGGCTCTGCGCGCGGCCCAACGCGGCCGGCCGTGGCAGCGCTGGCCGGCCCCGTTCCACACGCCCGACGACCGAACGCCGCTCCGCGCCCGCGAGCAATGGCCCGCCGCGTTCGAGTTCGCGCGCTTCGTGCAATACGAATTCGATCGGCAGTGGGCGGCCCTGCGACGCGAGGCCGCCCGGCGAAACATCGGACTCATCGGCGATCTGCCGATTTTCGTCGCGCTGGACAGCTGCGACGTCTGGAGACATCGCCACTTGTTCGACGTCGATCGCGCCGGCCGCGCGCGCTCGATCTCCGGCTGTCCGCCGGATGGGTTCAGCCCGCGCGGCCAGCTTTGGGGACATCCGCAATATCTCTGGTCGCGCCACCGGAGTGACGGATTCATCTGGTGGCTGGCGCGATTCCGCCGCCTGTTCGAGCAGTTCGACGTCGTGCGGATCGATCACTTTCTCGGCTTTCATCGCGTGTGGAGCGTGCCCGGAGGCGCGGCCGATGCGCGGCGCGGCCGGTGGCGGCCGACCGCCGGCGCCGCGTTGCTCGCGGCGCTGCAGCGCAAGCAGCCCGATGCGGGGATCATCGCGGAGGATCTGGGCGTGGCGACGCCCGCGGGCGAGGCGCTGCGCGAGCGCTTCGAGCTGCCGGGCATGCGCGTGCTGCAATTCGGCTTTGACGGCGACGGTGTGGAGAGCCGATTTCATCAGCCGCATCGTTATCCGCCGCGCAGCGTCGCATACACGGGCACGCATGACAACGACACAATCGTGGGCTGGCATGAATCGTTGCCGGCGAAGCCCCGCGCGGCCGCGCGCCGCTCGCGGCTCGCGCCCGAAGCCGTCGGCGCGAGCCGGCGCGTGCTGCGCTATCTGGGCCTGGCGGACGATCGCAACACGGCCGGCCCCGATGCGGATCATCTCGCATGGGCGGCGATTCGGTCCGTGCTGTCGTCGCCCGCCGATCTGGCGATCATCCCAGCGCAGGACGTGCTCGCCCTCGGCAGCGCGGCGCGGATGAACACTCCCGGCGTCCCGCGTGGCAATTGGCGCTGGCGCCTGCTGCCCGGCCAGCTCACGCCCGCCCTCGCCCGCCGGCTGCGCGTGCTCGTCGAGACCTTCGAGCGCGCCTGAGCCTCGCTGCGTGCGTGCGAATACCGGCGCCGCCGGGCAACAAGACGCCGCAGAGTAGCGGCCCGCGCCCTCGCGCGGCCGGAGCGGCGCTCGTACCCGCGCCTGCGTAGCGGCCCGCGCCCTCGCGCGGCCG
>CAZHIE010000120.1:8136-13040 GCA_964532435.1 uncultured Planctomycetales bacterium | reverse complement strand
TGGCGAAAACGCGGCCGGTGACACGATCGCCCCCGACGGCGCGGGCGGTGAGGAGCAGGCAGACGACGATCAGGGCGAAGGTGGCGTTCGAGAACTCCAACATGCGACTGCTCCTTTGGGTCGAGTGCCCGAAGAAAGCGTAGACGCGCGGGTGGCGCGCGACGACTGAATTTACGCGACTTACGCGCCGAATGCGCGCCGGCGCTTCGGGCTGCCGTCGGACAGTGATTCGGGACGCCGCTCGTGGGCGACATTTACGAGAATAGCCTTCCCTGACTTACGCGAGGCGGCCAGAACACTCCGATGATCAGCCACGTGTTGTAGGGGAATCGCGTCCCCATGAAGAAACGCGTGTCCCGGCTTGCATCGCAGAGCTCCTCGAAGAACTTCCGTTTGACGCTCTGCGCTGCGGCCTCATCCGAGCCAAGGCGCTCGACCTCCTTCAGGAAGAGCACGCCGAGTTCCCAGTCCTCGATCATCGCCGTTCGCGGGATTGCGTCATCGTGGCAGCGAAAGACGTAGTGGAACGAAAAAGGCAGCTTGCGCAGCTCCTTTGGCGCCCCTTCGAAAAGGTTGCCCTGTTGCAGCAGACCCTTCCACTTCGGCTTCCACGCAGCGTCCGCCCTCCGCACCTCAAGATTGATGACCTCCGTGGGTCGCACGACGCCGAGCGACACTCGATCTTGTTCGTAGAGCTTCTCCAACTCCGAGGCTGTATTGTGAGGCAGTGGATCGATTATCGCTCGGCGAGCGGACCATCCGTCGGCGGTAGACAATGGCTCACCAAGAATCTGGATCGTGTCGAGAGCCGGTTGACGACTCTCCTTGCGATTGTCGTTCCCGGCCCCGCGCGGAGCCAAGTCGACCTCGATCCACTGGTACTTTCGAAACTGCTGATATCGTGGGCGATACCGATAGTCGATGGGGTACAGGCGCACCCATTCGCCGGCGTCGGTGATTCCCGCGGTACACACGAGCTCCGTGTATTTCTCGCTCGGATGCGGATACGTCATGACCGTCATCAGTATCCGCGTGCGCTGATACGGCTCTTTCACCCGACGAGCTCCAGATGTGTGACCGGAAGGCCTGCCACGCGGGCAACGGCGCCAGCAAGACGTGAGCGGTGACATCGCGCCGGATCGGCCTCCATGCACATCAGTACGCTTGCCTTCTCAGACATCAACGAGGCTAGGACGTTCACGGAGGCACCCTGTTGCGGGAGCATGGAGCGCTCGTAACGCGCCAGCAGCGCGGCATAATCCGCCGGACCGTCCAACTCCTGACGATGAAGCGACTCGATGCCCAATTCGGGGAAGTGCGCGTACTCGATACCGACGTTGCCGCAAAGTCGTGTCAGCGTGCTCTTGTGGAAGCCGTAGCGGCGAGACACCGGGTTGTTCCGCACGTCGATCACGCGACGGACTCCGCACCGCAGCAGACCATCGAGGAATCCATCCACGAGCAGCCTCTCATAGCCAGCCGTATAGACCGCAGGCTCCGCTTTCGGGCGATCGACCCGCGATCCGCGTTCGCTGTTGAGCGTGAACCATGGGTACCGGTTGTACACGTAAGCCATGAGCTGATTCACGCCCATCACGAACAAGCGCGGTAACAAGTCGGCAATGTCGGACTTCACCGCACCGCTCAGGCAGCGCGCTGCAGCTCGTCCCGCGGGTCGAAGTCGCCAGGTGCGATCATCAACCTCTTCGATCATGCCGTCGCGCGTGAGCGCCGCCGCTTCCTGATAGATGCAGAAGGAATAGGGGCCGAATTTGTACGGCACGAACTGATAGAACGCCGGCCCGCCACACGACGGCGCTTCCCTGTTCAGGATGAACGACCATTTCGTCAGCTCAAGGCGTGTAGCGGCTCGGCCAACCTGGTCCAAGATCGCAAGCAGGACACGCTGCCGGGTCAACATCCAGACTACTCCCTGGTGTTGCACTGCAATTCTGTCTGTTCCACTCTTATCGCATGGTCCGCGATCGGCGTCCACCAACGAACATCAAACAGACGGGCGATGCGACGACGCCGGCAGCGCGGGGCGGCATGCGCGCCGGGCGCTTCTCCGGCCGCGCGAGGGCGCGGGCCGCTACACGCTGGCCGCTGCGCGGTGCGAGGGCGATTAGCCGCCGTCGTATTCGCACCGGCTTGTACACGTCTCGTGAACTGTCACGAGCGCCAGCATCGGCAGCGCCGGGCGCAGACGCCGCCAGATCCACGCCGCGATGTTTTCCGACGTCGGGTTCTCCAGCCCCGCGATCTCGTTGAGGCAGAAGTGATCCAGCTCGCGCCGCAGCGGTTCGCAGGCCGCCTTCAGCTCGCCATAGTCAATCAGGTAGCCGCGCTGCGGATCCACGTCGCCCTCGACGGCGATCTCCACGCGAAAGCTGTGGCCGTGCAGGCGGCGGCACTTGTGGCCCTCGGGAAACGACGGCAGCCAGTGCGCCGCTTCGAAGCCGAACGACGTGACCAGCCGGACACGCATTTCATCCTCCGCGGCCGGTTGAGCCACTCGCCCGTGGTCGAATGGACCGCAGCCGCCCCCGGCTGCATTCGTCCACCGAATTCGTGTACCGCAGCCGTCCTCGGCTGCATTCGCCCCGCGACGCCGCCGACCGTCCGCAGGCGGCGCTCGCTCTTCCGCGCCGCTCCGGCCGCGCGAGGGCGCGGGCCGCTACCGAACGACCGATCGCGCGCGGTGGACCCGCCTGAGGACAGGCGGGCTCGGAAATGCGCCACTCGTACCGCGCGGGGGCGCGGGCTGCTACACGCGGGGCGCTACACGAAGTCGATCTCGCCGACAGCCGGCACAATCCCCGCGCGGGCGCCATCCGCCAGCAGCCGCTGGATCGCCTCGCGCCCGCGCGGGCCGTAATCCAGCGTCCACTCGTTCACGTACATCCCGACAAAGCGGTCGGCCAGGCCGAGGTCGAGGCCGCGGCCAAAACGCAGGGCGAATTTCACCGCCTCTTCGCGATGCGCCAGGCTGTACGCGATCGACTCGCGGATGATCCGCGCGATCTCGCGGCAATGCGTCTCGCCCAGGTCGCGCCGAATCACGTTTCCGCCCAGCGGCAGCGGCAGCCCCGTCTGCTTCAACCACCACGCGCCCAGATCGACGACCAGATGCAGCCCCGACTTCTGATACGTGAGCTGTCCCTCATGAATCAGCAGACCCGCGTCCACGCGCCCCGCCGCGACCTCGTCGGGAATCTGGTCGAACATCACGACTTTCGGCTCGAACGAATCCCGCCCGAGCAGAAGCTGAAGCGCGAGGAAGGCCGTCGTCATGCGGCCGGGAATGGCGATCGTCCTTCCGCGAAGCTGCTCGATCGTGGCCGGCTGGCGCGTGACGACCATCGGTCCATAGCCGTCGCCCATGCTGCTGCCGCACGAAGTGAGGATGTAGCGATCCGCGACGTACGGATAGGCGTGGATGCTGATCGCGGTGACTTCATATTCCCCGCGCCGGGCGCGCTCGTTGAGCGTCTGGATGTCTTCCAGGATGTGTTCGAAGTGATACGGCCCGCTGCGCACGCCGCCGGACGACAGCCCGTAGAACATGAAGGCGTCGTCGGGGTCCGGGCTGTGGGCAAGGCGAATCAGCATTCGGCGCTCCGGCAAAACCCCCGGCGAAAACCCGCGCCGCCGATCTTACTGGCCCGTGCCGCGGCCTGCCACGCTGCCGCGCGGGCCGGACGACTCCAATCCCGCGCCGGCCCGCGGTAGAATCGGGAACATGTCCGCCGCCGCGCCCAAGAGGCTCGAATTCGTCGTCCCCAGTCTGAAAGACCCGCGCGTCATGCTCGCGGCGGTGCTCACGCTCTGGACCGCGCTGGGCCAGACCGCGTTCTACTTCAACCGCGACCTGTTCCAGATCGGCGTGACGCTGATTACGTGCTGCGGCATCGACCTGCTGATCGGCATCCTCTTCGCGCGACAGGTGGCGCTGCCGCTCTCCGCGTACATCACGGCCATGAGCATCGGCCTGCTGCTGGAGAGTTACGACTGGCGCGTCTACGCCGTCGCGTCGGTGTGGGCGATGGGCTCGAAGTATCTGCTGCGCGACCGCGAGCGGCATTTTTTCAACCCATCGAACTTCGCGATCGTGCTTTCGCTGTGGCTGCTGGGAGACGTGGCGTCGGTCGCGCCGGGTTCGCAGTGGGGGGCCGATTACCGCATCGCGATCGCGATTTTGGCGCTCGGGCTGCTGATGATGAAGCGCGTCAAGCGGCTCGATCTGGCGCTCGCCTGGCTGGGCGGATATGCGTTCATGGCGCTGCTGCGCATGGCGCTGGGACAGGGCGGCCTGGTGTTCGTGCTCGGCCCGATGACCGGCGCGGAGTTCGCGCTGTTCACGTTTTCGATGATGCCGGACCCGAAGACCTCGCCGCCAACGCGCCGCGGGCGCATCGCCTGGGGCCTGTCGATCGCGGCGACCGACGGCGTGCTGCGCTTCTTCGAGATTCGCTACTCGATGTTCTACGCCCTCTTCGCCCACACGGCGATACTCCCGCTGATGCGCTGGGCGGCGCTCCGCTCGGGCGTTCAGGAAGGCGACCCGTGGCGCATCCTGCGCTTCACGCTCCGCTGGAAAGCGGCGACGCCCGTGGCGGACAAGTAATCGATCGCGTTTTGGCGTTCCCGCGTTCCCGCGCCGCTCCGGCCGCGCGAGGGCGCGGGCCGCTACGCCGCGGCGCGGGGCCGCTTCGCGGTCCCATGTCGCAATCCCCAATCCCTGCTCCCTCTTCCCTGTTCCCTCTTCCCTCTTCCCTGTTCCCTCTTCCCTGTTCCCTCTTCCCTGTTCCCTCCTCCCTGTTCCCTGTTCCCTCTTCTCTGTTCCCTCTTCCCTCTTCCCCGTTCCCTCCCCTCCCGCAATGACCGGCGCCACGCCTTCGACT
>CAZHIE010000120.1:6068-8036 GCA_964532435.1 uncultured Planctomycetales bacterium | reverse complement strand
TTCCCTCTTCCCCGTTCCCTCCCCTCCCGCAATGACCGGCGCCACGCCTTCGACTACACTCTCGCGCTTTGGAGACCCGGCCCCATGAATCCGCTTCTCTTCAGCCCCGAATCGTCCGCCGGCGGAGCGCCCGACCCCGCCCCGCGCGACTTCCTCCGACAGCTCATCGACGAGGACAACCGCACCGGCCGATTCGGCGGGCGCGTGCGGACCCGCTTCCCGCCCGAGCCAAATGGCTATCTCCACATCGGCCACGCCAAAGCCATTTGCCTGAACTTCGGCCTGGCCGAGGAATTCGGCGGCCAGTGCTACCTGCGGATGGACGACACCAACCCGGTGAAGGAGGAGATGGAGTACATCGAAGCGATCATTCGCGACGTGACCTGGCTGGGCGTGCGCTGGGAGGGCGAGGTCCGCTACGCATCCGATTATTTCGAGCAAATCTATGCCTGGGCTGAGGAGCTGGTCGCCAAGGGACTCGCCTATGTCTGCGACCTGACGCCCGAGCAGGTTCGCCAGCACCGCGGCACGCTGACCGAGCCTGGCCGCGACAGCCCGTTTCGCGAACGCAGCGCCGCGGAGAGCCTCGACCTGCTGCGCCGCATGAGGGCGGGCGAATTCCCCGACGGCTCGCGCACGCTGCGCGCCCGCATCGACATGAAGCACCCGAACCTCAACATGCGCGACCCGGTGCTCTATCGAATCCTGCACGAAGCCCATCCGCACGTCGGGTCGAAGTGGTGCATCTATCCGATGTACGACTGGGCACACGGCTTCGAGGACAGCATCGAAGGCATCACGCACAGCATCTGCACGCTGGAATTCGAAAACCACCGCCCGCTCTACGACTGGTTCATCGACGCCGTGAACCGCGAGCGCGGGCCGGACAGCCGCTGGGGCCCGCCGATTCCTCATCCTCGGCAGATCGAGTTCAACCGGCTCAACGTCAGCTACACGCTCATGAGCAAGCGCCGCCTGCTCCAACTTGTGCAGGAGAAGCACGTCCGCGGCTGGGATGACCCGCGCATGCCGACCATCGCCGGAATCCGCCGCCGCGGCGTCACGCCCGCCGCGGTGCGCGCGTTCTGCAAGGACGTCGGCGTCTCGAAGTACGACGGCGTGATCGACGTCGCCCGCCTCGACAACGCCATTCGCGAAGATCTCAACCGCACGGCGCTGCGCGTCATGGCCGTGCTGCGGCCGATTCGATTGGTGATCGAGAACTGGGGCGAAGGCGGCGACCCGGAGCGCGTGGACTTCCTCGACGCGGTGAACAACCCGGAGGATCCGGCGGCGGGCTCGCGCAAGGTTCCGTTCTCGCGCGTGCTCTACATCGAGCAGGACGACTTTCGCGAGTCGCCGCCGCCGAAGTACTGGCGGCTGTTTCCGGGCAACGAGGTGCGGCTGCGCTACGCCTACTTCGTCCGCTGCACGGGCGTCGACAAGGATCCCCGCACGGGCGAAATCACCGAAATCCGCTGCACGTACGACCCCGCCACGCGCGGCGGCGACGCGCCCGACGGCCGCAAGGTCAAGGCCACGATTCACTGGGTCAGCGCGGCGCAGGCCCTGCCGATCGAAGCGCGGCTCTACGAGCATCTCTTCGTCAGGGAGAACCCGGACGATCTCGACGCCGCCGACGCCGCCGCGGGCAAGGACTGGCGCGCCAACCTCAACCCCGCCTCGCTCGAAACGATCGAGCGCGCCTGGGTCGAGCCCAGCGTCGCCGGCGCGCCCGTCGGCACGCGCTATCAATTCGAGCGGCTCGGGTATTTCTGCATCGATGAGGATTCGGCCCCGCCCGCGCCGGGCGCGGCCGCCCGCCGGCTCGTATTCAACCGGACGGTAACGTTAAGGGATGCCTGGGCGAAGATCGAGAGGCGGAAGGGCTGAGCCGAGGTGCGCCGCGCTGCGGCGCCGCATCGCGCGACGGACTAAGGCTCGCGCGACTCCCACGGCTCGTAGAAT
>CAZHIE010000120.1:3409-5968 GCA_964532435.1 uncultured Planctomycetales bacterium | reverse complement strand
CCCCCGCCGCGTCCGTCGTCGGTGTAGAAGTAGTCCAGTCCGCGGTCCACGCCGCGGCGAAATAGCGGCGGAATCAACAGTGCGGAAGGCGACAACCCATCGCCCGCGCTCAACTCGGCGATGGTCCGCCGCGCGACGTCGCCCGGCAGCGGCGTTTCCCGCGCCAGGCGGCTGAGCTCATCCAACGCCATGGGTCCAAGGCTGCCGGAGGAATACCAGTAGAAATCCTCAGAATTGCAGTCGGCGGCGTAGCGCGCGGCGGCCGACAGGTCGGCTGCGCTGGCGGCGGCGTCGCCGCCGGCGGCGCGCCGCGCGCGGGCTCGCACGGCCAGCGCTTCGGCGCCCCAATTCTCCCGGCCGTATCGCATCCCGCCTATGCCGCGCAGGCCGGGCGCGCGTTCCGCGCGCAAATCGCTTGCCCACGAGTCCGGGTGGGTCGCATACCACCTCACGATTCGGTCGAGCGCGGCCGAAACGTTCGCTTGCGCGACAAACGCGGAGGCCGCAGCTTGCTCCGAGTTCCACTGCGGAACCCAGTCTTTGAGCGAGCGGAATTCGCCCGCGATGAGCGGCGGCGGCGTGCCGGTTGCCTGCAATTCGGAATTCAGCGTGGCGAGTTCGGGCGGAATCTGCCACGCGGTGTATTCGCCGGCGCGACCCTGTTGCTCCGCCGCGGTCGGCGTAACGATTCGCAAATATCCGCTCCACGCCAGCCACGCGATCGCCGCCAGGTAAACAACCGGCCGCAGCCGCCGCCACCAACGGCGCAGCGCCGCAACGCGGGGAGGCGCCGCGACGGCGCCGGCGGAGTCGACGGCAGGTGATGAAGTTCGCTCGCTCATGGCGCCCGCCGCGAGAGCGGGCCGCGGCGAGCTTGACGCCGCTCGCCGCGGCCGCAGACGCAGCATACTGCGGCAACCGCGTCGAAGTCAGAAGCCAGAATGAAGAATTCAGAAGCCAGAGCGCGGCCCACGCCGTCGCCCTGCTTCTGAATTCCGAGTTCCAACTTCTGAATTTACCAGGAGCTGATGAACCGCACGCTTCCGTCCGCGAAGACCGGGTTGATCTGTCCGCCGCGGCGCTCGGCCGCCTCGAGTGCGAGCTTCGCGGACTGCACGCCGCGAATCTCGATTCGTCCGGTGTCGAACAGGAGCGCGTCCGGCGACCGCTCGATCGGTTGGGCGACGATTCGATCCGCTTCGACGGCCGTTCCGTCAGGCAGCACGACGATCGCCGACTTCTTGAAGCGAGCCTCGATCGCCGGCCCGCGCTCGTCGGTCGCCTCGCCGTCGACGCCTTCGAGCTTCAGGCAAAACGGCACGGCGTGCGAAATCGGGCCGCGACCGTCGGCGGCGGCGAACGAACCGATCAGCCGCGAGTCGAGATACAGCGAATAGGCCGCGCGCTCGAAGCCGCGACCGCGGCAGGCCATCGCCCAGCCGGCCGGCGGCGCAGCGCTGCGATGCTGGTCATCGAACGGCGTGTACTGGAACGAGACCTTCGTGAAGTTCACCGAGATCGATTCGGTCGGCCGGTCGCCGCCGGCGACGCTCGTGCCTTTGAAAATCAGCGAATCCGGCCCGAGCGTTTCGCCGTCCAGCGGCGAGACGCCGTCGACGCGCGCCCACGCCAGCACGCTCACGCCGTGCGGAAGCGCCGTGCCCGCTTCGACCAAACCGCGCGGGTTGCGCAGCTCGACGCCGTCGCGCGTGCGCAGCACGGCCATCGACGTGCCCGCGCCGGGCGCGAACCCGACTCCGCCGATCCGCAGCGGGTTGATGAGCAGTCGCGCCGACCCGGCGTCGGGCTCGCACTCCGCCGTCGAGATGGTCAGCCCGCTCGGGTAATACGAAAGCGACTGCGGCGTCGCGGTGAGCGTGACGAGGCGCGGCTCGTACGAATCCGGCTCATACATTCCCGTCCACATGCGCAGCGGGTTCGACGGATCGGCGAAAACGCCGAGGAACGGCTGGTGCGGCTGGCTGAACTGCGCGCCGAGCACCTGCGCGCCGACGATCGCTCCGTCGCTTGCGAACGACCAGGCGGGGAAGTCGGCGCTGACGTCGAACTCGCACGCGGCCAGGGCGTAGCCGTCGAGCGGGAAGTGCCCCCAGGCATGCACGGCCGTGCGCTCGCCGGGCAGCAGCACGTTGTCAGCGATGGTGAGCGACGCGCGGCAATCGCTGAGCGGCGCATAGGCGGCGCCGGCGAACGAATACTGGTACATCGAAGAGCCCCAGCCGGTCTGGGCGCTGGCCGGCGCGGCGATGCAGATTGCGGCGAGCGCGCCGCGCAGCACGGTGTGAAGCGGTTTCATGAGCGGGTTCCTTCGCGTCGTGCCGGTGTGTTGCGGGGAGCGCGGCGCGCCAAGCGCCACGTCGTCGGTGGACCGCGCATCAGGCACGACGCGTAACGCGGTCCGCAGCAAGACGCGGGAATTCGGCGCGAATCGCGCCAGATTTGTGTGCGAGGAACGCCGTCTGCAAATGTCGGGCACGAGGCAGCCCCGCCGCCGCCACGCCCGTTAAGCCGGCATCGCCCCGAACGCCGTAGCGCCGG
>CAZHIE010000120.1:0-3309 GCA_964532435.1 uncultured Planctomycetales bacterium | reverse complement strand
GGCTCGCTGGCACATTTCGTCGCCGCGCCGCACAAAAAAAGAAGCGGGCGCCGCCATGGCGCCCGCTTTCAAAATGTCGCGATCAAAATGCTCCGCGCGGCGGCGTGCCGAACGCGGCGCGCCTACGTGCGGCGCCGACGGCGCGCCGCCAGCGCCAGCGGGACGACCGCCAGCGGCGCCAGCGAGCCGCCGCACGCGCCCGGAACCACCGGCGCGAGCAACGGCGAATCCGCCGCGTCATCCGACGCGGCCGGAGCGCCCTGCGCACTGATCTGAATGCCCGCCGTGGCCGAGTCGATCACGTCAAGCTGGAATCGGACGGTGTCGCTGAGCACGCCGTCGTTGACCAGCAGACGGAAGTAATACGTGCCCGGCGTGATGGCCTGCCACGTGGAGATCGGCTCGGTCTGGCCGGCCAGCGGTTGGAAGTCGCGCGTGACGTCGTCGGTGGTCAGGTTGCCGCCCAGCTCGTTCGTCTGGCGCCAGCGGAACGTCAGCGCGTCGCCGTCCGGATCGGTGGAGGACGTGCCGTCGAGCGTGATCACGTCTCCGACGACGAGCTTCTCCGTCGGGCCGACGATCCGCGCGGTCGGCTTGCGATTCACCGGCCGGGCGCTGACTGCCGTGATCGTCACCTCGTCCGTGCTGGGCGCCGGGTTGACGCCGTCCTGCACGGTAAGGCGGAAGACGTACACGCCGACCTCGTCGAGCACCACGACGGCCCGCTCCGGAAAATCCGCGTCGGACACGGTCGGATCGACGCGCTGCGGCCCGGAGACCCACTCCCACGCGAACGACAGCGTGTCGCGCTCGAACACGGCCGGGTCGCGCGGGTCGAAGCCGACGTTGGTGCCGTCGAACGTGCGACCGCCGTCGAGCGTGACCGTCGTATCCACGAGCACGGTCGTGTCGCCGCCGGCGTCGGCCACGGGCGGGCTGTTGGTCGGGCGAAGGTTGGCGTTTTCGACGGCGACGATGTTAATGATCTCCGTGTCGAAGAAGTCCGGAGCTTCCTCGTTTGCGATGTCGATGGTGATCGCCCACGCGACGTCGTAGTTAATCAGCCCGCGCAGCCGCGCCTGGTTCACGCCCTGGAATTCCGGAATCTGAAACAGATAGCCGATCTCGGCTCGGCCGGTGTCGAGGAGGAGAATCGGCGCGCCGATGAACCCTTCGGTGTCGTCGGCAATCGGGCCCGGCTCGGGCGCCTGATACTGGCGGAACGGAACCCATTCGGACATCTTGCGCGCGAAAAGCGTGTCGTCCGGAAGGTCGGGGTCGATCACTTCGAGCGTGATGAAGACAAGGTCGAGCTCGCGCGGCGGATCATTGGCGTCGTAGGCCTCGAAGTTGTCGAACGGCCCCGCCGGCGTCGTGCCGAGGTTGCGCGCCACTTCGATGGTGTTGTCGCCGGAGAATATGGGCGGCGCCTCTTCCGTCTGGCACCATGCGAACGAGCCGCCGGCCAGAACGAACGCCAACGCGAGGGCAGAAAAACGAGTCATCATCGCACCTCTCACACATTTCACCGGGAAGTGTATTCGATTCCCAGGTGACTCATCGTTCACTCTTCCGCGGGCGGATGTTATGAGACCGTCACAATCGCAAAGTCGCCGTCCGCGTCGGGCATCTGGTTGAAATCGAACCGAATGCTCTGCCCCTCGAAGAATTCGTTGCTCTGACGCGCGCCGCCGCCCAGTTTCAGGAACATCCCGGGCCGCAGCGGATCGCACTGATACGCGTCCACTTGCGAGAACGTCTTGTACCCGCCTGTCGTGTTCGAGCCGGCAAACGGCCCGACGCCGCCCTCCACGAAATCATCCGTAATCACGCTGCCGTCGCGCGAGTAGGTGAACGCAACACTGTCGCACGACACCGGCGGCTGCGAGAACGCGAGCACCACGTCGGGAGTGATGATCGTAAACGTCTGCGTCGTCGGATCGGCCGCCCCATTCGCGCCGGCGCCCGCCGCGCGCAGATGCACGCGTGTCGCGCCGGCCAGACCCGGCCCGTTGTACACAAACGTGCCCGGCGGAAGCGTGAACACCGACCCGAGCCGGACCTCGCGCGTAAGCTGCACATAACCGTCGGCCAGGAGCGCGTCCTGCTGCTCGGCGGAGCGAATGCTGCCGCTGGCCACCCACGCGACGAACGACACGTCCGCGTCGGCGTCCGTGTTGTTGTTCGAGAACGTGATCGCAAGGTCGCGGCGGAAGACCGCCACCGTCACGCCGCCCCCGCCGCCGCCCGTGCCCGTGTTGTCGTTCACGTTGGACCCGTCGGCCGTGACCGATTCGGTCAGCGTGAGGAACGGGTTGGTCGAGTCCACCGGGCCGCAGCCGCCCGGCAGAACCGCGATCGAAAGCGCCGCCAGCAATGCGCTGCACACAAGTCGCATCATCGTCCTCGTCCTATTCTAGTCCGCGCGGCAAGCGCCTAGTCGCCCGTGCCGTAGATCAGGTACACCTCGCCGGCCCGCGCGCGGTCGCGCGGCCCGGACGACACCGACGACAGCAACAGGTCGTTCACGCCGTCGCCGTCCACGTCGCGAGCGCCGGCGATGCCGAAGCTCCGGTCGCCCTGCTCGCCGATGCCGGCGCCCAGGAAATCCAAGCTTTCCTGCCCGATGAAAACCGCGCCGGGAAGCGTGTCCGTCCCGATGTTCGTCAGCGAAATCGTGCCGCGCAGCCGCGGCGAGCCGTAAATCAGATACACCGCGCCGCAATTTGTGCGGTCGATGTCGATCGTGCCGTTCAGGTCCACGTCGAGCCGGATCGAGCGATTCGGCGCGGCGATCAGGATGTCGTCGTTTCCGTCGCCGTCGATGTCGCCGCAACCCGCCACGCGCGCCCCGGCCAGGTCGCCCTCTTCCTCGCCGGTCAGAATGATTCCCAGCCCGCGATCGTCGATCTCGTCGAACGGAATTTCGCGTTCGGTAAGGTTCGTCGCCTCGCGCGAGCCGAAGAACACCGCCACGCCGCCGCGGCGGTTGTTCACCAGCGGCGAGCCGATCACCACGTCCGGAATTCCGTCGTTGTTGAAGTCGCCAGCGCTGTCCTGAGACTGGCCCAGGCGATCGCCCTCGCCGCCCACCACGCGGATGCCGTCGAAAATGCGCCGACCGGCCGCATCGCTCGAATCCATCGGCAGCCCCAGCTCTTCGACTTTCAGCTCGCCGCTGCGAACCAGGTCGCGTAGCCGGCCGAAAATGATGAAGCACGCGCCGGCGCCCTCTTCGATCGTCGGAACGCCGAGCAGCAGATCGGGCAGGCCGTCGGCGCTGAAGTCATCGATCGACTTCGCGTTGCT
>CAZHIE010000119.1:8318-13058 GCA_964532435.1 uncultured Planctomycetales bacterium | reverse complement strand
ACGCTTCAGCGCACGTCGATGTTGGCCGGCTTTGGCGTGTCGTCCTTGATTTTCTGCTGGCGCAGGCTGTCGCCGTCGCAGGTGAAGAGCATCATGTCGTCGTCGATGCGGGCCTGAAGGTGCGCGTTCCGCTGCCAGAGGCGCTGGATGCTGCGCAGGCACTCGCCGGCGTACTTGATGTCGAGATCGACGCCGAGATGCTTGTGCGCCAGGTACAGCTCGCCGCGGTTGGCGTAGTTGCCGTCGACGACGTAGATGTACGGCTGGCCGTGGTTCGTCAGCAGAAACAGGAGCTGCTGCTTGATGCGGTCGAAATCGCGATCGACCGCGACCATTCGCCCGGTGCTGGGGTCATAGCGGTAGTGATAGAGGTTGTAGCGGTCGACGAACTCGGGCGTGAGATACTCGTCGATGAACGTCACGTCGTTGTGAACGCGGCGGACTTCGAAGATCTTGGCGCGGCCCTGGCCGAGCTTCGTGTCCCACGCGCGGCGCTGCTCGATGTTCTCGCACTCGTCGTATTCCTTGCCGAAGCGCCCGCGGTTCCAGCGGTCCTCGATGTCGCGGAACAGCTCGATGCCGACCTTGTACGGATTCAGCCGGCCGGGCGAGGTGGCCATCGTTCCGGAGTGGTGGTCGCAGTAGGTGATGAGTTCGTCGGCCCGCAGGTGATAGCGCGTCATCAGCCGGGAATGCCAGTAGCTGGCCCAGCCCTCGTTCATGATTTTGGTCTGGCCCTGCGGCGCGAAGTAGTAGGCCTCGTCGCGAATGATGCTGAGAATGTCGCTCTGCCAGTCCTCCAGCGGCGCATGGCGGATGAGGAACTGCAGCACGTCGCGCTGCGGCGCGGCGGGAAACGCGCGCTGGCGGCTCTCCAGCTCGCGCATGCCGCGCTGCTTCTCGGCCTCCAGCACGTCCGGCGGATTCACGTAGCGATCCATGTAGCTCTTGGCGGGGAAGCGCGTGACGCGCTCCTCGGCCCGCTCGCGCAGCGGCGCCAGGCGCTCGCGCTTGGCCTCGGGCTGGCGCTTCATGAACGGCAGGTGCGGGTCGATCAGGTTTTCGAGCGTCAGGCACGTGTCGATGAAGCGCTCGATGAGCTCATATCCCTCGCGCTCGATGTGCCGCCACACGCGCGTCGCGTGGTTGGCCATGCCGTCCATCATTTTCCGGCTGGTCTGGCTGAACCACACGTTGTTCTTGAAGAAATCGCAGTGCCCGTAGACGTGCGCCATGACGAGCTTCTGATCGACCAGCTCGTTGTCGCACAGCAGGTAGGCGTAGCACGGGTCATTGTTGATGACCATCTCGTAAATCTTGCCCAGGCCGTACGAATGCTGCTTCTTGAGGCGCTCATACTCCATGCCGAAGCGCCAATGCGGATAGCGCTGTGGGAAGCCGGTGTATGCGGCGATCTGGTTCATCTGGTCGAAATCGACCATCTCGAAGACCGTGTCGAAGAAGTCGAGACCCTCGGCGCGGGCCGTCTCCTCGATCTGCTTCTGCCACTTCGCCAGCTCCTTCGGAAACGGTTTCTGCACGTCGGCCTCCCTATCGTCGTCGCAGGATTCTATCGGCAGCCGCGGCGGGATTCCTGTCCCGCGGCGCTGCCAACGGCCACCGCCCGCGTACAATCCCCCCCCGGCAGCCGGCCCGCCGACACAAGGGCGGACGCCGGGCTGCGGCGGAGCGACGGCGCATGGCGGCGAACCAGACATTGCGGCGGGCAACGCTTCGGCGGGCGGCCCGCCGATACGGGCGCGCGTGGGCGCTCGCGGCGCTCGCTCTCCTGTTGGCGCCGCCGGCGCTGGCGGCGGGCGGCGAGGCGGGCCAAGCGACGCCGTGGCTGCGTCTGCTCGGGCGATTGCACCCGGTCGTTGTCCACTTCCCGATTGCGCTGGTCATGGCGGCCGGAGTGTTCGAGCTGGCCGGCGCGATTCGCGCGCGGGCGCGGCGCGCGGCCGCGCTGGTGCGCGAGGTGGTTGTCGGCGGACGAGGCGCCGGCGCCCCGCCGCAGGCGGCTTCGCCGGCTGCGGCGGCGCTGCTGGCGCTGGGGGCGGGCGGGGCGGCGCTGGCGGCGATGTGCGGCTGGCTGAATGCGGAGTTTGAACCGCAGTCGCGCTCGGCCGCGGACATTCTCTTCTGGCACCGCTGGATCGGCGTGGGCGTGGCGGGCGCGGCGGCAATCGGCGCGGCGCTGGGCCTGGCGCAATTGCGATTTGCGGCGCGCTGGCCGCGCGTCGGGTACCGGCTTGCGTTGGCGGCGTGCATTCCGGTGATCGGCTACGGCGGACACCTGGGCGGGATGCTTGTTTACGGAACGGACTATTACACCGGCGTGTTCGCGCAGCGCGGCGCGAGGCCCGCGGCGAGCGCTCCGGCCGCGGGCATGGCGGCCGGCCCGGCGGCGGAGGTCGACTTTGCGACGCGAATTCGCC
Organism: uncultured Planctomycetales bacterium; assembly: GCA_964532435.1. GTDB lineage: Bacteria > Planctomycetota > Phycisphaerae > UBA1845 > Fen-1342 > CAZHIE01. The sequence continues at coordinate 10,620 of CAZHIE010000119.1, read as the reverse complement.
CGATATTCGAGAATTCGTGCATGCATTGTCACGGGGAAGCCAAGCAACGCGGCAACCTGCGGCTTGATGGCGAAGCGGACGATCTGGCGAAGCTCGAAGTGATCGTGCCGGGCGATCCGGGCGAGAGCGAGCTGTACCGGCGCATCACGCTGCCCGCCGACGACGACGACGTGATGCCGGCCGACGATGAGCCGCTGGCCGCGGAGAAGATCGCGCTGATCCGTGCGTGGATCGAGCAGTTGCCGCCTCGGGAAGCCGCGCCGACTTCTGCACCGGCGAGCGCGCCGGACGGCGACGAGCCGGAGTTGGGGGATGGCGGCGGGACGGCGCGTGCCGCGCCGGCGGCGAGCGCGCCGGCGGGGCCGGCGCGCGAGCTTACCGATTCCGAGCGCGCGAAGATCGAGCGGGCGCTGGCGGCGCTGCACGATCGCGGGGCGGCGGCCTGGCGCGTTTCGATCGGCGCGGAACGGGTCGAGGTGAACCTGTCCGTGCTGGCGACGCGCTGCACGGACGCGGAACTTGCGCTGCTCACCGGGCTGGAACCCGTGCTCGAGCGGCTCGACCTGAGCGGCACGGCCATTACCGACGCAGGCCTCGCGCGGCTTTCCGGTTTCTCCGGGCTGCGCCGGCTGAATTTGTCTCGCACGGCGATTTCTGACGCCGGAGCGAATGCGCTCGCGGCGCTCCCCGCGCTGGAGCATCTGAGCGTCTTCGGCACGCAGATCGGCGACGACGGATTGAGCGCGCTGGCGAAGGCGCCAAAGCTGACGCGTCTGTTTCTCGGGCGGACGAAAGTGACGCCCGCAGCGGTGGGCGCGATCGCGGCCGATCATCCGAATCTGCGGATCGAGGGCGAGGCGGCCGCATCTGCGCCGGCGGCGGTCGCGCGCCGGCCGCGGTGCTGTGTGGACGCGGAGGCGCACGGGCGGAGCTGCGATCACGAGTGCTGCGTCGCGGCGGCGGCGCGCGGCGAGGCGTGTCCGAAGTGTCCGGCGGAGTGAGCGAGCGGGAATGAGCCGACTGAGCGAGATTGTTCTGGCGACGCACAGCGCGGGCAAGCTGCGCGAGATTCGCGCGTTGTGCGCGGGGAGCGGCATTCGCTGGCGCGGGCTGGACGAGTTTCCCGACGTGGGGGTGGCGGACGAGCCGGGCGCGAGCTTCTCGGAGAACGCGCGGCACAAGGCGCTGTACTACGCGGCGCGGACGGGGCTGCCGGCGCTGGCGGACGATTCGGGGCTGGAGGTCGACGCGCTGGGCGGGCTGCCGGGCGTCGATTCGGCGACGTATGCCGGGGTGCCGCGAGACGACGCGGCCAACAACCGAAAGCTCGTGGCGGCGCTGGCGGGTGTGGCGGCGGCGCGGCGGACCGCGCGCTTCCGCTGCTGCATGTGCGTGGTGGCGGGCGCGAGCGTCGCATTCGAATGCGAGGGGCGCGTCGAGGGGGAGATCATCGACACGCCGCGCGGGGCCGGCGGCTTTGGCTACGATCCGCATTTTCTGATCTCCGCGCTGGGCTGCACGACGGCCGAGTTGTCGACGGAGCGGAAGAATGAGCTGAGCCACCGCGGGCGGGCGCTTCGGCAGGTGCTGGCGTGGTTGCGCGAGGGCTAGCCGGGTTGGGCGAGGGTTGGCGGGTTTGGGTGTGAGGGTTGGCGAGGTTGGGGGCCGGCCTCCGGCCGGTCTCTTCGCAACGCCAACGCCCCAACGCGCGATTCTTCGCGTAGTGGACTCGCCGGCTCAATGCCCGCGCGCTGGCGCTTGGGGTTCGGAAAATGCAGCCGGGGGCGGCTGCCCTCCATCTCAGAAATGCAGCCGGGGGCGGCTGCGGTCCATCTCAGAAATGCAGCCGGGGGCGGCTGCGGTCCATTCACTGAGCGGGTATCCTTCGACTCTGGACGGGCCGATTCGTCGAAGGAACATGTCGCACGCGCGAAGCGCCGGCCGTCGCGCCGGCGGCGGGTTGCCGGCGCCTCGTACTGCGAACCAGCGTGCCGGCGCCAGAGGCGGCGAAGCAAGTTTGCCGGCGCCTCGGAGTGCGCAGCAGTTTTGTCGGCGCAACGCGCTACGGAGATGGAAATGAGAGTCACTACGCTGGCCGTTTTCGCCCTTCTTGCGTGCGTGGCGTCGCTTGCGACTTTCGCCGAGGACAACGCCGATTGGCCGGCCTGGCGCGGACCGCTGGCCACCGGCGTCGCGCCGAGCGCCGACCCGCCGATCGACTGGAGCGCGACGAAGAACATGCGCTGGACGGCCGACATCCCCGGCCGCGGCAATGCTTCGCCGATCATCTGGGGCGAGCGCG
>CAZHIE010000119.1:5714-8218 GCA_964532435.1 uncultured Planctomycetales bacterium | reverse complement strand
GACAAGACCGCCGACGCGGGCTTTGCGCCGCGCGACAAGTCCGCCAACGCGGGAACTGCTCCGCACGACCTGGCCGGCGCGAGCGCGGACTCGCGAAGTGTCCCGCCCGAGACCGCCCGCGCGAGCGCCGACGCCGCACGGGGCGATGCGGCCGCAATCGTTGCATTCGCTCAGGAGCCCCCGCCGCCGGATCGCCCCGGCCGCGGCAATCGCCCGCCGCGGGGCGATGGTCCGCCGCGGGGCGCGGGCCGGCCGCAGGGTCCGCCGGGCGGGCAGAAATCGGACAAGGTGCATCAGTTCGCGGTGATCGCGCTCGATCGCAAATCGGGCAAGGTCGCGTGGCAGACCGTTGTGCGCGAGTGCGTGCCGCACGCGGGGACGCATGGCGACGGCAGTCTGGCGTCGGCCTCGCCCGTGACGGACGGCAAGCACATTTTCGCGTTCTTCGGCTCGTACGGACTCTACTGCCTCGACCTGAGCGGAAGGGTCGTGTGGGAGAAAGACCTCGGCGACATGCACACGCGCAACGATTTCGGCGAGGGCGCTTCGCCGGCGCTGCACGGCGACACGCTGATCGTCAACTGGGATCACGAGAAGGACGACTTCATCGCGGCATTCGACAAGCAGACCGGCAAAGAGCTGTGGCGGCGGGAGCGCGACGAGGCGACGTCGTGGACGACGCCGCTGATTGTCGCGGTGGGCGACAAGGCGCAGGTGATCGTGCCGGGCACAAAGTCGTGCCTCGCGTACGACCTGGCCGACGGCAAGACGATCTGGGAGTGCGGCGGGCTGACGACGAACGTGATTCCGACGGCGGTGGCCGCCGACGGCGTCGTGTATCTGACGAGCGGTTTCCGCGGGACGGCGCTCAAGGCGATTCGGCTGAGCGACGCGCATGGGAAGGTGGACGACACGAAGGCCGTGCTGTTCAGCACGGAGGGCGAGAAGACGCCCTACGTCTCGTCGCCGCTGCTGGCGGATGGCTGCCTATACTTCCTTGACAACAACCGGCCGGTGCTGACGTGCCTGAACGCGCGCGACGGCAGCCGGCACTATGGGCCGCAGCGGCTGGAGGGAATCGCACAGATCTACGCCTCGCCGGTGGCGGCGCGCGAGCGCATCTACATTGCCGGGCGCGACGGCGAGGTGATCGTGGTCCGGCAAGGTCCGAAGTTCGAGCAGCTTGCGACGAACAAGCTGGAAGACGATTTCGAGGCGTCGCCGGCGCTGGCGGGCAAGGAGCTGTACCTGCGCGGCCGCGGCAAGCTCTACTGCATCGCCGGCGAATGAGCGGACGCCGAGCAGCGCGTGTCGAGACGGGGACGCTGCAAAGCCGCGCGGGGCGCTTCGACGCCGCGTGGCGCGGCACGAAGTGGGAAAGGGCTCGGACGGTCGACGCTTGTGGAGTCGGGGATCGGAAAGGGGTACGGACCATGAACGCATTTCGATGGCGCTCCGTCGTCGCGGCGGCGCTCGGCACGCTCTTGCTGGGAGGCTGCCCGCTGGATTTTTCGGTCGATTTCGGAGACGGACTGACGCGCCTGGTCGAGGCCGTCGACGAGTTTCAGCGCGAGGATCCGCGCGACGCCGAGCTGCCGGACGTCCTGATCGAACAGGGCGACACGATCATCATCGCGGACGAAGTGAACATCATCGCCGACCCCGAGGACGAGCTGGACGAGGACGAGCTGCCGGACCAGACGCTGCTCGGCTTCGAGAATCTGACCGGGTTCGACGTCTACCTGCGCTATACGGCGGACGGCATCGTGCAGGGCGTGCTGATCTTCGACGGCGAGACGCTGCTGCTGGAGTATCCGTGCCTGGACGACGTGGAGCTGCTCTCCGAAGACGACATCGACCCGCGCGACGGGTTCCTCGTGGACTCGTTCGATCTCACCGGCAACGTGTTCCTGCGCGGGTTCGACTTCGAGTGCGGCGATGCGCTGCTCCTTACGATCGAGCCGGACGCGATCACGTTTGACGCGGACGTCATCGAGTTTTAGCGCGGGCCGGCGCCGCGCGGCGCGCGATTGAGGCGGGTGCATGAAGACGTGGCTGCTGTTCGTGCTGGGCGTGATGGTCTGCTGGGGCGCGTACATCCCGACCATCCACGCCGGACAGAAGGCGATGGGCGTGCGCAGCGCGTCGCTGTGGTCGTTTCTCTTCGTGGGCGTGGCGTACTTTCTCGTCGCCGTGCTCGCGCCGGCGGGGTTGCTGGCGGCGCGCGGCGATCTCGCTTCGCCGCCCGCGCAGCGCGGCTGGGCAATCGCGCTGCTGGCCGGCGCGCTGGGCGCGCTCGGCGCGCTGTGCGTGATTCTGGCGCTGCTGAACGGTGGGACGCCGCAGACGGTGCCGCCGCTGGTGTTCTGCGGCGCGCCGATCGTCGCGACGATCATCGCGATGTCGCTGAACCGGCCCGCGACCGCGCCGGATTGGCGGTTTTTCCTGGGGATTGTGCTGGCGGCGGGCGGTGCGGCGCTTGTGCTGCGCTACAAGCCGTCGTA
>CAZHIE010000119.1:0-5614 GCA_964532435.1 uncultured Planctomycetales bacterium | reverse complement strand
CGCATCTTTTCGCTTTTCTGGCCGCGCTGACGGCGCTGCGCGCCGCGGCGCAGCCTGCAGAGCCGGCGGTGCAGCCGGCGAGCGCGGGCGCCGCGGCGGCGACGCAGCCGGCCGGCGCGATCGCGCCGACGGCCAGTGCGGCGGCGGCGCAGCGGGCGGTGGCGAGCGCGCCGGCGGCGGAATGGCCCTGCTTTCGCGGGAATTCGCAGAACACCGGCATTTCGGGCGCTGCGCTGCCGGAAGAACTGAAGGTGGTCTGGCGCGTCGAGCTTGGCCAGCCGATCGCGAGCACGGCGGCCGTCTCCGGCGGCGTGGTGTACGTCGGCGACGGCGGCGGCACGCTGCACGCGCGGGCGCTGGCCGACGGCGCGCCGCGCTGGAAGTATGCGGCGCGTGGCCCCATCAATTCTTCGCCGACCGTCGCGGGGGGCGCGGTCTACTTCGGCGACGACGAGGGCACGTTTCACTGCGTGGATGCGCAGAGCGGCGCCGCGAAGTGGACTTTTGCCGCGCAGGCACAGGTGATCTCGTCCGCGCTCGTGTTCGGAGAACACGTCACGTTCGGCGCATACGACGGAACGCTGCATTGCCTGCGCACGCGCGACGGCGCCGCCGTGTGGAAGTACACGATCGACGATCGCATCCACGCCACGCCCGCGCTGCTCGACGGCGCCATTCTCGTGGCCGGCTGCGACGCGCACGCGCACATCGTCCGGGCGGCCGACGGCACGTTGCTGCGCAAGATCGCGCTGCCGTCGGTTACGGGCTCTTCGTCGGCGGTCGTGCGCGGGCGGGCGTTTCTCGGGCTCTACGAGCGCGGCGTCGTCGCGCTCGACCTGGCCGCGGGGAAGATCGCATGGTCCTTCTCCGACCCGCAGCGCGAGTTTCCGTACATGTCGTCCGCGGCGGCGACGGCGGAGATCGTCGTCATCGGCGGGCGCGACAAACGCGTGCGCGGGATGGACCCGGCCGACGGAAAGCTGCTGTGGACGTTTGCGACGCGCGGGCGGATCGACTCCTCGCCCGTGATCGTCGGCGATCGCGCTTTCATCGGATCGTCGGACGGAAATGTCTACGCGCTGCGGCTGAGGTCGGGGGAGGAAGCGTGGCGCTTCGAGGCGGGCGCGGCGATCACGGCCTCACCGGCCGTCGTGGATGGAGCGCTGGTGATCGGCGCGGACGATGGCGCGCTCTATCGATTTGGCGGAAAGTCGCCGTAGAGTTCGTCGCAATGGCGGCGTCGGGCGAGAATCCTGCGGCGCTGCTTACATCGGATTGCAGCTTGGGGCTGGCTGCGGTCCAATCTGGGCGCTGTGGATGTCGTGTTGCAGCCGGGGGCGGATGCGGTCCAATTTGGCCGGGCTCAGGAGGCTCATGGGATGATCGCAGGCGGAATTCCAACCATCTTTGTGTCGAACATGGACGCGGCGGTGAGGTTCTATTCCGACTCGCTCGGTCTGAAGCTCAAGGCCCGCTACGGCGACCACTGGGCGGAGGTGGACGCGGGCGGCGGGCTGGTGATCGGGCTCCACCCGGCCAGCCCGACGGCCGGGCCGCCGGGCACGCGCGGCGCGATCGCGATCGGGCTGTACCCATCGCGGCCGCTGAACGAGGTGCATGCCGAGCTTCAGAAGCGCGGCGTGCGGTTCGATGGCCCGATCGTGGACGACCCGAAGGGCGGCGTCCGGCTGGCGCACTTCAGCGACCCGGACGGGAATCCGCTGTACCTTTGCGAGGTGAAGCACTGACAGAATGGCGAATGGCGAGTAGCGAATAACGAATGCCAAATACTGAATGCTGAGTGCTGAGTGCTGAATGCCAAATGCACCGCGCGCGGTGCGTACTTCCGAATTGTGGACTTCGAGATGAGCAGTCTCGCGTGAAGCCGCATGTGCATTATGAGGCCGCGCTGGAGGACTACCTCCGCTCGGCCCAGATTCCGTACGTCGCGGTCAACGAAGCCCGCAAGGCGGTCTTTCGCGAAGTGCAGCTCAAGAGCTTCGACTTCATCCTCTACTCGGAGCACGACGACAACTGGCTGGCCGACGTCAAGGGGCGCCGCTGGGCGGCGCCGCGCGGCGGCGGCCGGCCGCAGTGGGAAAATTGGGTGACGCAGGACGATCTCGACGGATTGCGGCAATGGCAGGAGGTATTCGGCGCGGGGTTTCGCGGATTGCTGGTGTTCGCGTACTGGCTGGAAGCCGGCGCGGAGGCCCCGCGCGAGCTGGTTCACGTCTTCCGCGAGCAGTCTTACATCTTTGCCGCGCTTCCGCTCGACGAATACGCGCAGTGCGCCCGCGTGCGCAGCCCCAAGTGGGGGACGGTGAACGTGCCGCGGCGCGATTTCGCCCGCGTGGTGCGGCCGATCGTCGATTGGCTGCTTCCGCCGAGCGCGGCGCGCAGCGTGTTTGCGGACGGCGATGCAGGCTGCGCCGCGGGGAGCGACGTGGAAGATGACGGCTGAGGCCGGGCCCGCCAGATATGTGGGGGGCCGGCCTCCGGCAGGTCTCTTGCTTAGGCCTGCACGCCGGGGCGCGAGGTTCGGATAGGAAGTCAGCGCAGCCGAGCGCGGATGCACTCCATTTCCGAAATGCAGCCAGATTCGGCTGCGGTCCACTCGTCTTGTATTCGCCCGGCAGGGCGCGCGATGGTTGCCAGGGGCTTCAGCCCCTGGAACGCGGCGCTCCCTTTTCTCTCTCCTTATTTTTCGCGCGGTGGGCGCGCGAGGCCGCATCGGGGTGCGCTAATCCGCCCTACCGGACGGAAAGAAGAAGAGAGAGAAGGCGAGCTCGGATCCAGGCGTTGAAACCCCTGGCAGCCATCGCGCGCCCTGACGGGCGAAGACAGATGGCACGAGCTTTTTCTGCGTCGATGCGTGTTCTTCTGGTGATGCGGAACCGCGGTTCCCCGCCCGCCCCTCACTCGCGTGAGGGGTTCGGATTGTTTCCCCCTCACTCGCGTGAGGGGTTCGGATTTCCCTGTTCCCCGTTCCCTGTTCCCCGCCGACGGGGGCGGCGCGGGCGTGGCCAGGTATAATCGCCGACATGAACCTCAAGGAAGCACTCGCAAAGCTGGAAGCCCTCGGCGACGAGCAGCGGCGCGCGTACAACGTCAAGAGCGGCGCGGGCAAGATAAAGCAGTTCGGCGTCGCGATGGGAGACATTCGCGCGCTCGCCAAAACGATCAAGACCGATCACGCGCTGGCGCTGGAGTTGTGGAAGACCGGCAACATCGATGCCCAACTGCTCGCGATCCTGCTGATGAAGGCGAATTCGCTGTCGGCCACGGAGCTGGACAAACTCGTCCGCACGGCCCGATTCGCGTGGGTGGCGGATTGGCTGAACGCGTACATCGTGAAGGAGCAGCCCCCCGCCGAAAAGGAGACGCTTCGCCGTAAGTGGATGGAGGACGAAGATGGGTGGGCGGCCCGCGCCGGTTGGAACCTGACGGCCAGTCGGATCGCCAATGCGGGAAAAGAAACGAAAGCGCGCAAGGGCGCCAAGGCGGCCACGGACGACGACGCGGAGGAACTGGACCTGCCGGGACTGCTGGGGCGCATCGAGCGGGAAATGGCGAGCGCGCCGCCGGAGACGCAATGGACGATGAACGCCGTGCTGGCGAACATCGGCATCCACGACGCCAGGCTCCGCAAGCGGGCGATCGCGATCGGCGAGAAGCTGGGCATCTATCGCGACTATCCCTGCTCGAAAGGCTGCACGTCGCCGTTCGCGCCGATCTGGATCCAGGAAATGGTGAAGCGGCAAGGCGGCGCCTGATTACCCCTCGCGCGCAGCCGAGCGTTGCGCGCGAGGCGGCACATCGTACGATCCTCGCGCACAGGAGGGCGCAAATGGCCAGGGCGGCGAAAAAGCCCGCGCGACCCACAACGACCGCGGCCGCGAAACGGAGCGCCGTCAAGGCCGCTCGCCGGCCGAAGCGACCGAGCGCGCCGATCCCCCCCGACATCCTCGCCTACAACGCGGCTCAATCCGCCGGCGATCAGCGCGTTTGCGACACGCTGGCCGCCGCGATCGACCGGCGCCTGCCGGGCGCGGAGCGCAAAATCTGGCACCGGCACCCGGTGTGGTTCCTCGAGGGCAACCCCATCGTCGGTTACGACAAGCTCAAGGATTGCGTCCGTCTCCTGTTCTGGAGCGGCCAGTCGTTCGACGAGCCGGGCCTCGCGCCCGAGGGCACTTTCCAGGCGGCCGAAGCCCGATACACGTCGGCGGACCAGATCTCGCCGAAAGACCTGACGCGCTGGCTCGAAAAGTCGGTGGCGATCCAGTGGGACTACAAGAACATCGTCAAGCGCAAGGGCCGGCTGGAGCGCCTGAAATAGCTCGACGCCGCGCGAGCCCACACCGACGACGCGCACGGCCCCGCGACTCGCTTCTCGCTCTTCGCCACGCTCACGGAATCGGCGCCAGGCGCACGTTGCGGAAGTGAATCTCCGTCCCCTCGCTCTGCAGCGCGATCTTTCCCGCAAGCTCCTCCACGTCCCAAGCCTCGTTGGCGACCTGGCCGTTGACAATCAGCGTCACGCGCCCGTGGTCGAAGATGATCTCGTACTCGTTCCACTCCCCCACCGGCTTTTCGCTCATCGACGTCTTCTTCGTGTTCCGCCCGTTCGTCCGCGCCGCGACGGTCTTCATCTTGAACTCGCCGATGTTCCAGAAGTCGCCGGCGTTTTCGTGCTGGAGCTGCGCCTCGACGCTGCGCGGCCAGACGTTGTCGGGCGGCTGCACGCGGCAAAGCACGCCGCTGTTGCCGGTCTGTTTCGTCTGGGGGTTCCAGCGCCATTCGAGCTTGAGCACAAAGTTGGTGTAGTCCTTCTCGGTGCGGATGTAGCCGACCGGGTTGCCCTTGCAGATCAACACGCCGTCTTTGACGCTCCACACGTCGGCCAGCGCGCCTTTCTCGCTCAGAAAGTACGTCCAGCCGGCCAGGTCGGCCCCGTTGAACAGCGCGACTTCGCCGGGCATCTTGGCGCTGAGGTCGCGCACCTTGATGTTGCGGAAGCACACCTCGTTGCCGTGATCCTGCAGCGCGATGCGGCCCTTCGCCTGCATGCCGAAGCCCTTGTAGTTCGCAAACTTGCTACCGGCGATTTTCTTCTTCCACTCGTCGTTGTCGACGCGGCACTCGACCACCTTTGCTCCGTTGAGATAGTGCTGCACGACGCCGTCCTTCAGGCGAATGCGGCTTTCGTTGAATTCGCCGGCCGGGTGCAGCACCTTCTCCGTCGCCGGCGCGCAGATGTCGAACATCCCGCCGGCGGTGTGCTCGGGTTTGGTCGGCTTTTCGGGCCAGTTCTCATCGTCGAGGATCTGGTACTCCGGCCCGGTCATCCAGGGCGCGTCGAGCGCTTCGGACGCGCGGTAGATGATGCCACTGTTGGCGCCCTTCGACGCGCGCCACTCGACGCTGAATTCGAAGTCGCCGTATTCGTCGGCGGTGACGATGTCGCCCCCGCCGCCCTCCTTCTGCACCTTCAGGCAGCCGTCCTCGACGACCCAGCCCTTGGCCGGGAAGGCTGTCTGTGCATATGCCTTCCAGCCGGCGGGCGATTTGCCGTCGAAAAGCAGCTTCCAGCCGGCGGCCTTTTCGGCGG
>CAZHIE010000118.1:0-13348 GCA_964532435.1 uncultured Planctomycetales bacterium | reverse complement strand
AGGCCGGCGGGCGGCGCGGCGAATTTGGCGGGGCGCTTTTCCACGCGCGGCGAACGGGTCATATACTCCGGTCGCGATGAGACCGATGCTCGCCATCTTCGACGCGCTCAGCACGCTCTTCGACCGGCTGCGCAGCGACGCCTACGACCCGCCGGCGGTCGTCGTCGAGCTGCTGCTGATCGGGCTTTCGATCACCTGGTGCGCCAACGTTTTGCAGGGCGCGCGCGGCACGCGGCCGTTGCGCGGCGTGCTCGTGATTCTCGTGGCCGCGACGCTGGTCGTGCGCGTTCTGGCGGTGCAGTTCGGCTGGGCCCGGCTGGAGCTGCTGTACCGGTATTTCCTGTACGGATTGGCGTTCATCGTCGTGGTCGTCTTTCAGCCCGAGCTGCGCCGCGCGGTGATTCGCGCCGGCGACGTGCGGGTCAAGCGGAAGGGCGGGCCGGACGGCGCGGTCATCAGCTCGCTGGTGAAGTCGGCCGGCTTTCTTTCCAAGAATCGCTATGGCGCGCTGATCGCGATTCAGCGCGGCGTCGACTTGCGCGGCTGGGCGGAGAACGGCACGCTGATCAACGCCGAGGTGTCGGCGAACCTGCTCAACTCCATTTTCTTCCCGAACAATCCGCTGCACGACTTGGGCGTGATCCTTGTCGGCTCGCGCATCGTGGCCGCCAATTGCCAGTTTCCCGTGGCCGAGAGCGACGAGATCGACGCGGCGATCGGCAGCCGCCACCTCGCGGCGCTGGGCATCAGCTATGAAACGGACGCGCTCGTGCTGGTCGTATCCGAGGAAACCGGCGTGATCTCGCTGGCCGACGGCGGGCGGCTGATCCGCTTTCTTTCGCTGGACGACCTGGAGTCGGAGCTTACCGGGCGGCTGGGGACGGTCGGCGCGGCCGCGGCGTCGTCGCGGCGCTGGGCGCTGCTGGAAGGCTGGCGCCGAGCGAAGAAGTACCTCGTGACGATTCCGCTGACGGTGGCGGTGTGGTACCTGGCCGATCAGGCGACGCTGGGCGAGGCGCGCGGAATCCCGGTCGAGCTGACGGTGAAGCACGGCGACGCGCAGCGCTGGCTGGTCGAGACGATCCAGCCGACGAACAAGCTGATTACGGTCACGTGCCGGGGGACCACGCAATCGATCGACCGGCTGCGCCGCGACACGGCCGACCATCCGCTGGTCGTCGATTGGGTGCTTGAGAGCGAGTTTGAGCGGGCGGGGCAGGTGCAGCGCGCCCTGACGGAAGTGCTGGAGCGAAACCCCACGTTTCGGGCGCGCGGGCTTTTTGTCGTGAACGCCAGCCCGAGCGAGGTGGTGCTGGACATCGACGAGGCCGTCACCGTCGAGATGCCGATCGTTGTCGAGGCCAGTCCGCGCATCGCGGTGGATCGGCTGGAGCCGGCCGAGGCGCGCGTCACGATGCGTCGTCAGGAGCTGGCGAAGCTTCCGGACGCGCAGCGCGCCATCCGCGTCGTGGTCGACGAGAGCAAGCTGGGCGAACTGCCGGCTGACCAGGCGGTTTCGAAGATTCTGCGGCTGCCCGACCGGGTGGGGGGCAAGCACATTTTCCAGATCGAGCCGGCCACGGTGAGCGCCAGCCTGCGTGCGACGGCGCAGCTTCAGACGCGCAAGCTGGAGCGCGTGATCGTGCGGGTGGACGCCAGTCCGGAGCTGCTGCGCCGCTACGACGTCGAGCAGCGCGATCCGAACGAGTGGATCATCGACGTGGAAGTGCGCGGCGATCCCGCGCGGCTCGACGCGCTCCGCCCGCAGCGCGACGTGCGCGCATACGTTTTGCTGGCGTCCGACGGCGCGTTGACGACCGATTGGCGGCCGGAGCAGGTCGTCGTGGAGGCGCCGTCGGGGATCGAAGTGCTCGGCAACGCGCCGACCGTTCAATTGCGCATCGTGCCGCGCAAGGACGTCGCGCCGTGACGCCCGGTCCGCGTCCGGGCGAGATTCCGATTCTGTACTGCGACGCGCATCTGCTCGTCGCCGACAAGCCGTCCGGGCTGCTCTCCGTGCGCGGCAAGGCCGACCGCCCGAACCTGCAGGATCTGCTGCGAAAACGGGAGGAGCTGCGCGACAACCCGGCCGTGCGCGGGGTGCATCGTCTCGATCGCGGGGCCAGCGGCGTGATTCTCTTCGCGCGCACGCTCGACGCGCAGCGCAGCCTGGTGCGGCAATTCGCCGAGCGCCGCGTCGAGAAAATCTATGTCGCGATCGTCGGCGGCTACGTCGCCGACGACGGCCAGGTCGAGCTGCCCATTCTGTACGGCAAGAAGGGCAACACCGTGCGCGTGGGCAAGCGGCACGGCAAGCCGGCCCTGACCCGCTATCGCATCCTCCAGCGACTGCCCGGAAACACCGTCCTGGAATGCCGGCCGCTCACCGGGCGAATGCATCAGATCCGCGTGCATTTGGCGGCGATCGGGCATCCGCTGACGGTCGATCCGCTGTACGGCGGGGCGGAGAGCGTGCTGCTTTCCAGCTACAAGCGCGGCTATCGGCCGAGCGGCCGGCACGACGAGCGCCCGCTCATCAGCCGCCTGACGCTGCACGCTTCGGCGCTGACGGTCGAGCATCCGGCCTCTGGGGAGCGCGTGCGGTTCGAAGCGCCGCTGCCCAAGGACATGCGCGCGACGATCGCACAGCTTGCGCGTCTGGGCTGAATCTGCGCGGCGCACGTTGGTCCGCGCTTCGGATCGATCGGCGCCAGTCGAGCTTCCGCCCGCCATTCGATGCGGGCGGCATTTCCGGAATTTCCACGATGGTGGGCGAAGGGCGTTGCTCCAGGACGGCCGTCCGAGGAGTGGCCGGCGGCTGCGGCACGGCGATTGCAGGTGCGGGGGCGATGGAGCGCGTGCTACAATCCGGTGCAGCGGTGAACCGCGTGAAGGGGCCGTCCGAAGCGAATTCGGACGGATTCCCGGCCGGCCCGGAGCACAAGGCGCTGCGGTACTCCATGAGCGACGCTCCCAACCCCAATCCTCCCGGCGCCGATCCGCCGCCCGCGTGCGACGCGGCCCCGGCGCGTCCGGCCGACGCGCCGCGTACGCCGCTGCTCGACGCCGACCGCCTGCGCGGCATGGTTCACGAGATCAAGGTGCGGCTGGGCGAGATCGCGCAGCGCGAACTGACGCTGCGCGCCCGCGAGGAAGAGCTCGACCGCCGGCAGCGCCTGCTCGACGAGACGTCGCGGCAGACGGTGCGGGCCGAATTCGACGGCGCGCATTCGCGGCTGGAGCAGATCAGCGCCGACCTGAATCGCCAGGCGATCGAGCTGTCGTCTCGCTGGTCGCAGCTTGAGCGGGCGGAGCGCAGCGTCAAGGAGCGCGAGCAGCGGCTCGACGAAGCGCGTCAGGAGCTTGCCCGCACGGCCGAGGAGCTCAGCCTGCGTTCCGAGGCGCAGCGCGGCGAGCTGGAGCAGCAGCGGCAGGCGCTGGCCGGTCGCATTCGCGTGGTGCGCGAGCGCGAGGGCGAATTCGAGCGCCGTTTGCAGCTTGCGCGCGACGACCTCGTGACCCGGCGGGCGGAGCTGGAGCAGTTGCGCGGCGAGGTTGAAGACGCGCAGGCGTCGCTGGTCGCCAACCGGGAGCAATTTTCCGAGCGGCAGTTGCAGCTCGACCGCGCGGGGCTCGACCTGCAGCGGCGCGGGGCGGAAATCGAGCAATCCCGCGTCGAGCTGGCGGCCGAGCGGGCCGAAGTCGAAGAACGGCGGCGCGAGGCCCAGTCGGCTGCGCGGGAAGTGGAGGAGCGGCGCGGCAAACTGACGAGCGTTCAGCACGAGCTGGAGCGGCGCGTCCGCGAGCTGCGCGAGACGAAACACGATCAGTCGCGTCAGGCCGAAGCGCTGCAGACGCGGGCGCGCCTGCTCGAGCAGGACGTCGAGCAGCACGCGGCGCGCGCGCGGCAACTGGACCAGCGCGAGCAGCAGCTATCCGACCGCGCGGACGCGCTGTCCGCCGACGGCCAGCGCCTGAAGGATCTGAATGCGGAGCTGGAGCAGCGCCGCGCGACCGCCGAGCAGGTGCAGGCCCAGGCGGCCGAGATCGAGCGCGACGCGCTTCAGCAGCGCGACGACGCTCTGGCGCTGCGCGAACAGGTCGAGCTGCGCGAGGCCGAGAGCCGCCAGGCGGCTTTGGCGCTGGAGGTCGAGCGCCGCCAGATCGAGATCGACCGCGGACACGTCGAGCGCGCGATCGCCTCGCTCCAGGACGACCGGCAGCGCACCGAGCGCCAGTTCGACCAGGCCCGCAGCGCGCTGGCCGAGCGCGAGCGGACGATCCGCGCGGCGCAGCGCTCGTTCGTCGCCGCGCCGCGCCTGTGGTGGCTGCGCAGCGCGGGCATCGCGACCGTGCTCGGCCTGGCGTCGGCTACGGCGTGGCTGCGCTGGCAGACGCCGATCTATCGCGCCAGCGCCGAGCTGGCGATCGACACGGTCGGCGGCGACGCGGCGGCGGTCGCCGAGCAGCATCGCACGCGCCTGTTCGACGCGCGGCTGCTGGATGGATCGCTGGAGAAACCGCAGCTTGTGGCGGCATGGCGCGGCGCGATCGACGCCGGGCGGGCGCGCGTGACGCCCGTCTCCGGGCGCGCCGCGGTGCAGATTCAGCTCGACGACGCGGACGCGCAGCGGGCGGCCGGCGCGCTGGCGGCCGCGTGCGAGGCGTACGCCCGGCGAATCAACGAGGCGCCGATCGACGAAAGCCTGCCGGCCTACGTCCGCGTCGACATGGCGTGGCGCGAGCAGCTGGAAACCGACCGGCGACAGTGCGTCGCGCAGCGCGGCGAGCTGGACGCGCTGCTGGCCGATCTCCCCGCGGCCGAGACGCGCGCCGCCGCGCTGGCCGAGATCGAGCAGATGCGCGGCGAGCACGCGCGGATTGTGCGAGCGCTGGGCGACGGGCGGTCCGAGCTCGTCTCGCTCTCGTCGGTCGAGGCGCCGCGCGGCGCGCTCGATCCGGCGGACCTAGAAGCGGCGCTGGCCGCCGACGCAGTCTTTCAGGAAGACCTCAAGGAGCAGAAGGCCACGCTGGTTCAACTTCGCACGGAGCTGGCGGTCGGGATGCTGCTCATGCCCGATGCGGCGGCGGCGTATGTCGCGGCAATCGCGAAATTTCGCACCGCGGTGGACGAGCAGCGCCAGCTCGCGCCGCCGCCCGCCGCGATGGCGCTCTTGGAGCAGACCGCGGTTCTGCTGCGCGAGGCGGGCGGGCCGGCGGAGGAGCTTGCCGCCCGCTGGCAGAAGTGGATCGACGACATCGACGCAATGAAGACCGACCCCGACGTGACGCAGCTCGTGGCGCTGCAGAGCGCCGTCACCGAAGCGGCGCGGCAGCGCGCCACGGCCGCCGGCGAGCTGGTCGCCGCGATTCGGGCGACCTCGGACCACGCGGCCGCGTCGTCGGAAGGTACGACGCGCGAGGTGGTCGTGTTCACGATCATCCGCGACGAGACGACGGGCCTCGAATCGGCCGCGGGCGCGCTGGCCGAAGCGGCCAAGGGCTGCGACCCCGCGACCAATTTCCGCCTCGATGCGCAGATGCGCCAGCTTCGCGGGTTGCGCACGCGGCTCGCGCAGCGGCGCGAGTCGCTCGGCCAGAAGATGCAATTGGACGCCGATCGCACCGAGCGGCAGGAATTCACGCAGCGTCTGGAGCAGACGCGCGAGCGCGTCCGCAGCGATGAGCAGCGCCGCGACGAGCTAGTGCAGGAGCTCGCGGCGCGGCTCGACGCGATGCGCGAGCTGGATGAGAAGGTTGTGCTGCGGGCGGATCTTGCCGCGCGAGCGCAACGGCTGGACGACGACGCGGCCCGGCTGGCGACGCAGATCGCGCAGACGGACGCGAAGATCGCCGAAGCGCGGCGCGCCGGCCCGCGCCCCGACCGCGTCGTGATTGCGTCACCGGCCGAGGCGCGGCTGCACTGGGCGCCGCAGCCGCGCGAAGCGGCGCTTCTGGGCGCAGCGGTCTTTGCGGCGACGTGGGTGGTCTGCCTGCTGCTGATCGCGCGGAATCCGGTTCGCCGCCGCCGGGAAGAAGAGCAATTGGCGTCGTTGCTGGCGGGCGTGCAGCCGGAGCCGAAGGCGGGGTGAGCGCCGCGCCGCGCGCGGGGTTGGCGGCGCGAGTCGTCGGCCGATCAGTCCGGAAATTGCGCCGGTGTCGCGCCGATTTCGATGATGCTGCACGCCAGAATCGGATCCAGCCCCAGGCGCTGCGCCTCGCTCACCAGCGCATCGCTCTCTGCGCCGGGATTGACGAAGAACTCGGCCGGCCTGGCCGCCGCGACGTCGGGCAGCACGCGCAGCCCGACCTCCGGCGGCAGGTACAGCGTGACGCGATCGAGCGGCTGCGGCACGTCGCGGACGCTGCGCAGCGCGGTCAGCCCTTCGATCTCGCCGCCTTTCGGATTCACCGGATGCACTTCCCAGCCGTGCCGCAGATACGCGCGAACGGCCTTATTGCTGTATTTCGAGCGGTCCGCGGAGGCTCCGATCACGGCGACGCGGCGGGTCATGGCGTTTCCTTTCGGCCGGCGAAACGCGGCGAGACCGCCACGTAGGGCATGCCCAGCAGGCGCTTGATCAGAATGACCTCGCCCACGTCGTTGCCTTCGTGGCGATGGCCGATGTACTGAAGCAGGTATCCGGCGAAGAGCAGGCCCGCGGGGCGCCACCACAAATCCCAGCGCCATTCGACGAGTTGCACGATCGCCAGCGGAATCGACGCGACGGCCAGCGGGATCCCGATCGCGTGCAGCCAGAACGAGAGCGGGCTCTGATGGCGCTCCAGCCAGCTTTGAAGCCACGCGGGCCGCGCTGCGGACATGCCGCGATGATAGCCCGCGCCCGCGGGCGGGCAAGTTCTGCGCATCCGCCGTTCGCGCGCGCCCGGCGCGGCCGATAGGGGCGGCAGGAGTGTGCGCATGATCGTGACGCTGGACGGGCGGCGCGTCGGTTCCGAATTGTCCGCCGCCGAGTCGCTGCAACAGCTCATCTACCGCACGCAGGAGCGCTGCGCGCCGGGCCGGCTGATTGTCGGCGTGGTGCTCGACGGCCAATCATGCGCCGGGGAATCGCTGGCGGCGCGCCTCCCGCAGCCGCTGGCGAACATCGGTCAGGTCGATCTCGAATCGGCGACGCCGGCGGCGACCGTCGCCGAAGCGTTCACCTACCTGGGCGAGCAGTTCGAGGCGCAGGCCGCGGAGCAAGCGGAGTGCGCCGATCTGCTCAGCACGGGGCGCGCGGCCGAGGCGATCGCGCGGCTGAGCGGGTTCATCGCGGTATGGCAGCAATGCGGCGCGGCGCTGGAGCAGGCGCGGCGCGTGCTGGGGCGCGACCTGTCGAAGACGGAGTGGGCGGGTCGAACGGTGGGGGAGCGGCTGGGCGAATTGGCGGCGCGGCTGGAGGAATTGCGTCAGGCGCTGGCGGCCCGCGACCTGGTGATGCTGGGCGACACGCTGCGATATGAGCTTTCGCCGCAGTGCCTGGAGTGGAGCGAGCTGCTGCACCGGCTGGCGGGGGATCTGGCGGAGGAGGGGGGCGCGACGTAGGGCGGGGGGTTCGCGGCGCGAATCTATCGATCGGACGCTTCCTGCGACGCCGGCTTTGCAGTCGCCTTGTGCGCCTTGGCGGCGTCGAGGAGCGGGCGGATCGCGGCTGTCGGAACGAACCACTCCTGGTGCGCGGCGTTCGGCTCCATGTACACCGCGTTGACGATCAGGGCCGAAGGTTCGCTGGGCAGCTTGAACTTCGGCATCGGCACGCCGAACGTGGAGGCGAACGCCATGCCCGTCTCGGTCGCGCGGGCGATGTCCACCAGCATGCAGATCTGGGGATGGGGCGAGACGCGCGCCAGCGCGGCGCGCACGCGCGGATTGTCGACCAGCAGCGCCTGCCCCGGCCGAACGGCCGCCGCGATCGCCTCGCGCGTGCCCTCCGGCTCGCCCATGGCGAAGGCCAGCCCGTCCTTTACCGGCGTGAGGTAAAGCAGGTTTTCGCGGCCGTAGAGGAGCTTGAGCGCCTGCTGCATCTGCGGGTCGGGCGATTCGAATGCGAAGCGCATTACGTCGCAATCGACCTTTTGCGGCGGGGCGCCACCCTTGGCGGGGAGTTCGAGCGTTTCGCGTTTCAGCTCGGTGCTGGAAGGCGCTCCGGCCCCGAACGCGCCGATGATTTCGGGGCTCAGCTCGTAGGATCGCCACATGGCTTCGCGCAGCGCCTGGGTGTCGCTGGTGAAGTATTGCCCGCCGGTGAGCAGGCTCGCGCCGGCGCCCTGCCCCACGACATAGAAGTTATAGCCAGTCATCAGGCGGTGCGTGCGGGCCGCCTGCTCCAGCGCCGCCTTCACCTTCTCCTCGCCGAGCTTCTGACGCAGCGCGCCCATGTCGAGCATGTTCGCGCACAGCGCTTCGCTCAGGCTGGGCGTGTTGGGCGGAACCTCCCACTCGCACCCGATCGCGGCGGCAAACGCAACATCCGGCATGCCGCGGAACAGCCCGCTCTTGGTCGGCCGAACTTTCGCCAGGTATTCGGCGATGCGCCCGCCCGGCCGCACGCGCAGGCGGTCCTCCAGCCGGATGCCGTCGCCGCCGATCCGCAGGCCCGCCGCGTAGGAATCGGTCTCGTCAATGACGAGGCGGACTTGCTGAAAGATCCATTTCCACACGCCGGCCGCGGCTTCGAGCTCCGGCCCGCCCGCGGTGATGCCGGCCATCATGGTCTGCTCGGCCATTGCGACGTACGGCAGCACCGAGCCGCGCAGCATCTCGCCGTCGGCGAAGAAGACGAGTTGCGGGTCGGCGGACATGTCGCGCACGGCGCGGGCGTAGCGCTCGCGGACGCCGCCGCCCGACTTGAGCATCTGCGCCAGGCCGTCGGCATCGGCGCAGGAGACGAGCAGCATGTCGCCGCGAATCGCGACGTAGCCGCGCGAGCTGCCGGCCGTCTGGATGGTCATGCTGCCATCCTTCTGCGCCGTCACGCCGGCGGCGGATTTCCACTTTTCCGAGTCGGAAAGGCGGCAGACCAGGGCGGTGCCGCCGTCGTCGCGGACGCCGATCGCGATCGGCTCGGCGAGGTTGATGCCTTCGGAATCGCCGACCAGGTCGAGGCCTTCGAGCAGCTCATCGGGCGGGACGTTGCCGGTGTCGAAACCGGCCGCCGCGCCGAACTCGCCGATGGCGTTGGAGAGGGCTTGCAGGTTCGGGATGACGATGACGCAGGCGGCGTCGTCGGGCAGGTGCCGGAGCACGTCGGGAACGGGCGTTTGCGCGAGAACCGTGAACGCGCTCGCGCACGCGCCCCCAAGCCCCAGCAACCATCGAACCATGCACTTGCTCCTGAGCCTGTGCCACAACCGTCGCGGTACCGATCCCTTCCAGCGCGCGCGAGCGGCCAATAGATTGGTTGCATTGTAGTGGAGCGAATTCAACCCGCTACAAGTTCAGACATCGCTTGCAGTTGCACTCGGCCGGCGCGTTGCTTCGCGCCGGGCGCGCCGCCGCGCGGTCGCCAGGCCCAGCGCGATGCCCGGCGCAGCGAAGCCCAGTCCGAGTCCGCAGGTCGGAACCACGGGCGAAACATCGAGCGGCGCGACGGTAATCACAATCGTCGCGCTGGCCTCCTGACCGAGCGAGTCGGTCACCAGCACCATGTATTCGGTCGTTTCCGCGGGATGGGCCTCGACCTCCATTTCGTCGTCGCTGTGCAGGCTCTCCGACGGACCCCACGTGTACGCGAAGGGCGGCAGGCCGCCGTCCACCAGCGCCGCAAGCAACACCGATTGTCCCGGCGCGACGGTCGTGACCGGCGCGTCGATCTCGACGTCCATGTCCGACCCGACGACGACGCGAATGTCGGCGGACTCCTCCTGGCCGACGCTGTCGAGCACCGTGACGGTGTAGACGGTCGTCTGCGCGGGGGAGACGTCGATCGTCGCACCGCTCGTGACGTTGCCGGCGCCCGCCGGGGACCACACGTACCCGTATGGCGCGATTCCGCCGTCCACGGACGCGCTCAGCGAGATCGACTCGCCCAGCAGGACGCGGCGCGGCGAATCGACCTCGACGATCAGCGCGTCGGCGGCGAGCACGTCGACTTCGTCCGTCGCGGTGCGGCCTTCCGCGTCGGTTACGGTCAACTCGAACGTCGTGTCGCGCGAGATGGTCGCCGTGGTCTGGGCGCTGTCGGCCTCATCCACGTCTTCGGCCGGCTCCCAGTGATACGAGTAGGGAGGCGAGCCGCCCGTGGCCGCGGCGCTGAGCGGGAACGCGGCGCTCTTGGCGACGGTTGCCTCAGTCGTCGCCGTGGCCGCGAGCGCGCCGAGCACGGAGACGCGGACGGAATCGGCCGCGCTGTTCAGCGCGGCGTCGGTGACGGTGACGGTGTAGGTCGTGGTGCCGGTCGGCTGGGCGGTGGGGGTCGCGCTGGCGGCGTCGTCGAGCCCGTCGGGCGGATACCACGAATACGTCAGCGGCTGCGTGCCGCCGATCACGGCGACCGTCAGCGGCGCCGACTCGCCGAGCACGATCGATTCGTCCTCGCCGGCATCGACGGCCAGGGTGGTCGTGTATTCGGCCAGCGCGCCGCGGTCGGAATCCATCAGCACGCCGATCTGGCGCGCTCCGAACGCCTGCGTTTCGCCGTCCACGCTCCAGCGGACGAACGTGCCGCCGGCGTGCGACTGCGGCGCGGTGAGCGTGACAAGCTGGCCATTGAAGTAATCGGCGCTGCCCGGCGTCGTCGCGCTGATGGCGCTGCCGACCGACGCGGGCGAGAGCGCGATCGCCGCGCCGGCCGACGGCGTCGACGTTAGCGAGAGCGTCCACTCCTGCGGCTCGCCGGCGGTCAGCGTCAGCGTGTAGCGCTGCACATCCGCATTCGCGCCGGCGGCGAGCACGCGCAGGAGGAATCCATCGTCTTCGGCCGGCAGAATCACGGTGTTGGTGCGCGCGGTCTGGCCGGCGGCGGCGCTGCTCGTCGTGAGGCGCGTGAGGCCGTCGGTGTCGTAGATTTCCAGGCGCAGCGCCGCGCGCGTCAGCGTGTTGATGGCCGCGGGCGTGCCTGGGTCGGGCGATACGAGGTACGTTCCGCCGACCGGGGCCGCTTCGGCCGAGACGAGCGTTCCGCCCGCGGCGGCGACGAAGAACCAATCCTCGTCGGCGCTGTGAACGGAGAGTTGCGTGATGGAGAGGCCGTCGGTGAACATGCCCAGGTCGAACGACTCCTCGCCAGAGCCGTTCGGCTCGCGCGCGTCGCCGTAGAAGGCGTTTGCGCCGCGGACGTCGTCATCCTGCGGCCCGGCGAAGTCCAGATTCAGCATCGCCTCCATCAGCTTCGTGCCGTCCTGCGGCAGGACGTGCTGCAGCCCGATGGCGTGCCCCAGCTCGTGCAGGATGGTGTTGCGAAAGAAGCGGTGATTGTCCGTCGGATCGGCCCAGTCTTCGGCGCGATCGAGGCACAGGTCGCCGTAGTTCGGCAGATACGCATATGCGAGGACGCCGTATGCGCCGTCGATCGCCGTGCTGATGATGCGGATGTCGCCGCGCTCGCCGGCTGCGCCGGTGCTGTCCGGCCAGGTCGCGCCGTCGTCGGACACTTCGATGAATCGCACGCCCGCCAGCGCGCCCCAGCTTGCGAAGACTTCGGCGAAGAGGCTGCGCCACGCGGCCCGCGAGCCGAACAGCGCGTCGAGCCGGGCGTGGAGCACATTGCTGGTGTTCGCGTCGCCGGTGTTGTAGTCGGGAACGAAGGAGTACGTCAGCGTGACGGATTCGCCGCTGCCGGCCGCGCCGTCCGTGGCGGTGAACGTCCAGCGCTGCCCCGACTGATAATGCATGGCGCCGGGCGGCAGATTCGGCCGCACGCGCTCGAAGAGCCGCCGGTAGAGGTCGGGCGTGCCGTTTGCGAAGCACGTGCAGCGCTGGGCGTCGTCGGGCTCGCAAAGGTGGCCGAGCGGATCGTCCGGGACGTCGCGCGCCGACGCGGTGGCGGCGGGGGCGTCGTCGGCCGCAGCCGTGCGGACGCGCTGCCGCCCGGTCGGGCCATAGGCGAGCATCAGCAGCCCGGCGAGCGCCGCGACGGCCAAACCAATTCTGGGACCGAGTCTGTGCATGGTGCCGTCACCCGGTTGTTTCGGAATACCCTGAGTCTGCGAAAGGAATCGGGCGAAGGGCACGCGTTGTGCGTGATTGTCGGAGCGGCTGATAAAGGCTGCACCGCGCGGGCGGCACGGGGCCGCGCGGCGCGCGTCCGGGAACACAGCGTCCGATGATGTTTGCGCCGCCGCGCGTGGGAATCGACGGCCGTGCGCATCGCGCCGGGCGCCGGGCCACGCGATTGCTGCGTGGCGCAAAGCCTCACCGGCGCTGCGCGACGAGCCGATGAAGCGGAATATGGCGGTGCCCGGAACCAACTCGCTGTTGACCGACGATGAGGTGCAGCGCGCACTGGCGGAAGTGGACCAGCTCGATCCGCCGGACGCTCCCGCCTTGGAGCCGCCGCCGCCCGCGCCCGCCGGACCGCAGCCACCCCCGACGAATGGACCGCAGCCGCTTCCGGCTGCATCCGGAAGCGACGCGACGAAGGGAAAGACTGGACCGCCGGCGCCGCCGGCTGCGTTGAATTCGCCGATTCGCGCCGCCCCCGACGTCGTCGCGATACCCGTTCCCGCGCCGCAGTATTCCGATCGATCTGCGAACGCGCCGCAACCCGGAAATTCCAGCCCGTCGACGGCGTCGGCGCAAGCGCCGACGGCGCCGAACGCGCCGCGCGGCCGGATGTTCGGCAGACCTGCCGCGCTGGTGGGGTCGCTCGCCGCGCCGCTGCGCGGGCTGCTGGCGCGAGTCACTTCGCTGCTGCGCTGGCGCGGGCGCCGCGCCGCGGGTGGAGGCGCAGCGGAGGACAAAGCGGCAAGCACCGCGGCGGCTCAAGCGCCGGTCGTGGCCGATGCCGAACCGGCGCCCGCGGCGGAAACGGCCGCAGCGCCGGCGACGGCGCCCGATGCGCCGGCCGAGCCGGTCGCCCCGTGGAACGTGCGGCTGCACACGATGATCGAGTCTGGTCTGGGAAGGCTCGATGAGCCGTTCGCGGCGCTGACGCCCGCGCACAAGAAGTTCATCGGGTTCGCGGCCATCACGACGATTGCGATGTGCCTGGTCTCGATGTTCGTGCTGCCGATGCTCTTCCCGCGGAAGGACGTGATCTGGTTCGTGCAGCAGAAAAAGGCGGCGATGCTGGCCGCGCCTCCGCCCGGCGCGCCGGCCGAGGGCCACGGCGGGGGACATTAGTCGGCCACTGCGCGGGAGGAGTGACCGGCACGCATCGCGCGCCCTGCCGGGCGAGGAGGGGGG
>CAZHIE010000117.1:0-13648 GCA_964532435.1 uncultured Planctomycetales bacterium | reverse complement strand
CGCGAGCTGGGTTCAGACCGGCGCGAGCCAGGTCGGTCCCTATCTGCTGTGGGCGTACGAGTCTTGAAGGGCCATCACTCTAGTACGAGAGGATTGGGTGGTACATGCCTCTGGTGTACCTGTTGTCGCGCTAGCGGCACGGCAGGGTAGCTAAGCATGGAATGGATAAACGCTGAATGCATCTAAGCGTGAAGCCGTCCCTAAGATGAGGACTCGGGCTCCCTTCGGGTGAGCAAAGACCCCTGGTAGACCACCAGGTTGATAGGCCGGGTGTGTAAGGGCTGAGAGGCCTTTAGCTTACCGGTACTAATGGTCGAGGGCTTGACCGCATTTATGATCCGCTGTGGCGATCCGACGTAGCACCCCGCTCCGCCGGACAGCCACGAAGAGCGACTGCACCGGGAGATACTGGTCTTCGGTGCGATGCCTGCTCGCGTTCACCTATCACTTGTTTCGAGTGTCATCGCGAAGCCGCCTGCCGCGGTTTCGCGCACGCGAACTGCCGGTGACAATACGTGCGGGGCAACACCTGATCCCATTCCGAACTCAGTAGTTAAGCCTGCACGGCCGATGGTAGTCCTGATCGGGCGAGAGTAGGTGATTGCCGGCTTTTATGGCCCGGCGAATCGGAAACGATTCGCCGGGCCATCTTCCTTTTCCAATCACGCCGCCGCCACCAATCGATCGATCGGTCCGGCTCGATCCGTTCAGACGACTCGCTTTCGTTCGATTGCATCTTACAATACGTACAGTATGGTCGAGTCCGCCCCCTCGTTTGAGGCCTATTTCATGGCTGTCGCGCGCGTCGAGGAGCAGCTCCGTCTCGTCGCCGGAGCGCTGGATCGCGCGGGCATTCGATATGCCGTGATCGGCGGAAACGCGGTCGCCGCCTGGGTTGCGTCGGTGGACGAAACTGCCGTGCGGAATACAAAGGACGTCGATCTTCTTGTCGAGCGTGCTTCCCTGCCGCGCATCGATGACGCCGTTCGACCTTGCGGATATCTCCTCGATTCGGTCGGCGACATCCCCGTCCTGCTGCAGCAAGCGGCGCCAGTGCCGAGCAAGGGCGTCCATCTGCTGATCGCGGGAGAACGGACACGCGCGAACGATTCCATCCCAACCCCCGGCCTGGACCGAGCCGTCCGGTCCGATCGCGGATATTGGGTGATCGATCTTCCCGCGCTCCTGACGATGAAGCTCATCGCCTTTCGCCGACACGACCAGGTCCATGTCGAAGACCTGATCCGCGTCGGCCTGGTCACGCCGGAGATTCGAGCCCAGATCCCCGTCCACCTCCTGCCCAGACTGGAAGAGATCGAGCGAACGCTCCCCGATTGGCACTGACGCTGCCTCCCGATGTTTCGCCGGCCCCAGCGCCGCGTCAAGGGCCGTTTTCGTCAGGCAGCTCGCCTGGTGGGAAGTCGAGTTCGATCGATGTAGCGGGAACCCGGTCGGAGAGCGCTGACTTCAAGCGCTGAAACCAAGTGTGAGACCGCCGCCAACGATCGATCGCCGACAAAAGGCGCGCGGCAGCGGGATGTGACGAGTTGGGAATGTGACGCAGCACGGACAGGCAGCCGGGCACGTTGCGCTTCAGAAGCAGCGCCGTCGCGTAGTTCACCAGGTGAACGACGGGCGCTTTGGACTTCAAGGAAACTCCGTCGCTGATGCACAAGCCACGGTACACCTCAAGCGCCTTGTCCAGCTCGCCCGCCCGCATGAGACACACACCGTACGCGTTGCGCAGCTCCGCATTGCTCATACCGGCTTTCCGAATCAGCTCGATCGCGTCCATCGGCCGATTCTGTTCCAGCAGCGCACGGATTCTTGCGAGAGCCTCCTGCAGGCTCGCGGGATTCGACTTGCTCATTGCCCACAGTCCTTTCCAGTCGGCGCATCGACGCGCGCGCACAACGGGCGCGGCGACGAAAGGCGCGCAGCGACGCATTGATCGAAAGAGTTCGAACAAATCGGTGGAAGGGAGCTGAGAGATTCAGATCAGCCAGCGACAGAGGAAGGTCCGCGGCTTGCGGTTCCCGGACGCATCGGACGGCGCCGCTCCTCGAATCCAGCCGCCCTGTATCACGCCTGGGCTGTCGGCCGCAGTCGTTGCGGGTGTCGGTGAAGTGCTGTTCTGGCGATCGCCGGCTTTACCGACGCAGGTTGGTTTCGACGGCAGGACCGCAAGCCACTCGGTGCGTCCAGCGCTCGAAACCGTGGGCGCGCGATCGCCGCGCGAACTCGCCGTGGGCACGTCTGCAGGCGGAAGGTGCTGCATCGACGCGACAATCGCGGCCGAGATTGCCAGAACTGTCGAGATTCCGCGTCGATTCATGGCGTTACCGTCTCTCGACGATGATCGTATCGTGAGCATGCCGGGCCGGCCAGTCGGCGTCCACATCAGCGGGGAGCACGTTCGCCTATCCGCTGCGCGCCCCGCCATCCCGCTCGGTCTCCGCGATGATGGCGATGACTTCCGCAGCAGTGCCGGCACTTTGCAGGCGCTGCCTGACGGAGGACGTTCCCACAACGCTGGCCACGCGTCCCAGCAACGAGACTTGAAGATCGGGCTGCGCCGCCGGTGTTACCAGAAGGAAGATCAGCCGAATCGGCTCCGTCGAACGCGAGCCGAAAATCACGCCGTCTCGTGAGCGCCCGAAGGCCAGCAGCGGGCTTACCAGATTCGGGCATCGGGCGTGCGGGATCGCCACGCCAAACCCGACATCGGTCGAGATTTCCCGTTCCCGCGACAACGCAAGGCCCGCGATGTCTGCGCTCGCGGGAAGCATGTCTGAAGGCAGCGCCGCCGCCAACTCCGCGATCGCCTCTTCCTTCGATTGCGCGGCCAGGTCGAGCACGATCGCGCCCGCTTCCAGGCCCTCCCGCAAGCTCCGTTGCGGATGGCGCGGGTATTCGTCCTCGATGCGGCCGACCACTTGCTCGACGATGTCCTCCACCGTGATCAGGCCCACAGGGTTACCCGCATCCTCAACCACGCAGACGGTCGTCCCTTCACGCTGCATGTCGATCAACGTCGACTCGATGTCGTCATCCGGCCGAACCGAGCGCAGCGGCCGCAGGAGTTTTGTCCAATCGGCTGCGCTGCGTGCTTCCGCGACGAGGTCTTTTGTCAGCAGGTAGCCGAGCGGTCGGTCTGTTCTCGGATCCACCACTGGCCAGCGAGAAAAGCGCTGCTTGGCGACTTCGTGGAGCACGTCCTCGTGGCTTGCCGCTTTCGATAGCCGGTGGACGCGCGTCCAGGGCACCATAACAGTCCGAACGCTGATTCCCCGCAGGTTCGAGATGTTTTCCCGGATGAGCCGCAGCCGCAGGTCTCGAACGGATTGTTCCACGACCTCGCGGCTGGCGCCGGTGCCTGCCAGGACCAGCCGCGCAAGTCCGACCGCGGCTTCGGCTTCCTCGAAAACGGCGGCCGTCGCGCCGGCTTGTTCCAAGTCATCGCGCTCGGCCAGATAGCGCGCCCGGACGAGGATTCGCATGTCCCGATTCGGACTAAGGTCGCGGGCCGCGGTCACGATCGCCGCGCGCTCGGCTGCGTGCGGAAGCGTGAGGATCAGGTGCGAAGCCCGCGCTACACCGGCCTGCTCGAGGATCGACGCGTGCGATGCGTCACCAAAGATCGCGGCGCGTCCCTGGCTCTTCAGCTCCGCGACCGTGTCCATGTTGAGGTCGATGATGGTCGTCTGAAGGCCGGCCTCACGGAGCAGGTGATCGACCGAGCGTCCGACCGGGCCGTAGCCGACGACGACGGCGCCGCGGCTGCCCGCCTCACCCTGCGCGATCTCGGCGCTTGTGACGGCGTTGATTTCGTGCATGCGCCGCGCGGCGCGCGCGTTCAGCAGTCCCCACAAGCGTGGACGGCGCCGAAGCCAGGCCTCGACCGAGCCCAGGGAACGGAACAGCAGGGGGTTGAGCGTGATCGAAATGATCGCGGCAGCGACGAGCACGTTGTGACCGGCGTCGCCGATCAAACCGTACCTCCGGGCCGACTCGGAAAGAATGAAGGAAAACTCGCCGATCTGCGCCAGCCCGAACGCGACCGTGAGCGCCGTCTGCGCCGAGTGACCCAGTAGGGCGACTATCGCGAGCGCGGCCAGGGGCTTGGCGATCAGAATGATGCCCAGCGCCCCAGCGACCATGAGCGGATCGCGGACCACGAACGCCGGATCAAAGAGCATGCCGACGGACACGAAAAAGAGCACGGCAAACGCGTCGCGCATCGGCAGCGCATCGGCCGCGGCCTGATGGCTGACGGGCGACTGCGCTACGACCATGCCTGCCAGGAAGGCGCCCAGCGCCATCGACGCGCCGAAGATGTAGTATGCGCCGGCCGCGATGGCAATCGCGAATACGAGCACGGTAAGTGTAAACAACTCGCGCGAGCGCAGCCGCGTAACCTGGACGAGCACCCAGGGAATGACGCGGGCCCCGCCGAGCATCACGATCGCCACGAGGGCCGCGAGCTTGAGCAGCGCCACTCCGAGCGACGCCCAGAGCCCCGACGCCGCAGTTACATGCTCGCTCCCCGTGTCCCCGGTCGCCAGAATCGGAATCATCACGAGCAAAACAACCGTGAATACGTCTTCGACCAGCAACCATCCGACCGCGACGTGCCCCGCCGGTGTGTCGAGCGCCTTGGCATCCATCAAGACGCGCATGAGCACAACCGTGCTGGCGACGGCGAGGGCCATTCCGATCACCGCGCCCGACTTCGTCGACACGCCGAGCGCCGCGAATACCGCAATGCTGAGCACAGTCGCAACCAGGCTCTGTCCGATTGCGCCAGTCACAGCGACGCCCTTTACCGCCAACAGGTCCTTCAGATCAAAGTGCAGGCCGACGCCGAACATGAGCAGGATGACGCCGACTTCCGCGAGTTGCTGCGCGATGTGGACGTCGCCGACGAAGCCGGGCGTGTACGGACCGATCAGGACGCCCGCGACAAGGTAGCCCACGATGGGCGACAGGCCGAGGCGCTGCGTAAGCAGGCCGAGCGCCCACGCGGCCGTGAGGCCGACCGCGATGGTCGTGATAAGCGGCAGATCGTGCATGCAGCGCAGAGGTTACGCGAGATTCGACGCACTCCGCCACAAGCCCCACCTGTGCTCTCTGCTGGCGCCCGCGCGGGCGTCCCGAGCGGATGGCTGCGCAGCGTACCGCGACGGTGCGGCGCGTATCAGGGCGTTTGCCCGCGCCGAGCGCGTGCCCTACGATTCGCTTGCTGCGCAGGAGCATTCCGCATGGCCCCGGAGCCGCACGTCTGGGACGAGCACGCACTGGCCGATCCGCATCGGCAGGCGGACAAGGCCGTCCGCGTCGAAGCCATGTTCGACGCGATCGCGCCGACCTATGAGCGCGTTAACCGCATCGCCACGCTGGGCCGCGACGCCGCCTGGCGCCGTCGCGCCGTGCGGGCCGCCGGTGTCCGGCCGGGCGACGTGGTTCTCGATTTGTGCTGCGGTACGGGCGACATGATCCGCGCGTTCGCGGGCTTGCGGCCGGCGCCGGCGCGGATCATCGGCCTGGATTTTTCCGCGAACATGCTGCGGCTGGGGCGCTACGAGCAGACCGGTCCGCCGATTCACCTGCTGCGGGCCGACGCGCTGCGCCTGCCCCTGAGCGACGCGAGCGTTGACGTGGTGAGCTGCGCGTTCGGCGTGCGCAACTTCCAATGTTTGCAAAGCGGGCTCGAGGAGATGCGGCGCGTGCTGCGGCCGGGCGGCCGGGTGATCGTGCTGGAATTCGTGACGCCGGAAAACGCGATCGCGCGCTGGGGCTACAACCTGTATACGGAGCACGTGCTTCCGGTCGTCGGCGCGCTGTTCAGCCGCGACCGGAGCGGCGCATATCGTTACTTGCCGCGCTCGATCCGCACGTTTGAAACGCGGCACACGATGACGGTTCGGATGCAGGACGCCGGGCTCGCGCGCGTCACCACGGAAAAGCTGAACTTCGGCGGCGTGGTGCTGTATCGCGCGGAGCGGCCGTGAATTGAAAGGGCGAAGGCGTTCGACGGACGGGCGCCGCGCCGCCGTCCTACGCTGCGCACGGCTCTGATTCCCGAACCTCCTGGCATGCGTTGAGCACGTGCTCGAAACGTTCGAGCCGTTCTGATTCGACCGCCAGCCGTTGCCAGATGTGCTCATCGATCGCGACGAACTCGCTCGTGACGCGCGGGTCGAATTGGCGGCCGCCCTCGCGCCGGATCAGTGCGATGGCTTCCGCATGCGACATGGCGGCCTTGTACGGCCGGTCGCTGCGCAGCGCGTCGTACACGTCGACGATCGCGAACAGACGGGCGTCGATCGGAATCTCCTCGCCCTGCAATCCATAGTCGTACCCGCGGCCGTCATAGCGCTCGTGGTGGTAGCGCGGAATGTTCATTGCGTCGCGCAGGTGCAGTACGCTTTCGAGCAGCCGCGCGCCGAGCGAGACGTGCGTCTCGATCACGCGCCGCTCGTCCGCGTCCAGCTTGCCGGGTTTCAGCAGCACTGCGTCGGGGATTCCGATCTTGCCGATGTCGTGCAGCAGCGCCCCGCGGTACAGGTCTTCGAGCCGCCCGTCGTCGATGCCCATGCGCAGCGCGAGATACAGGCAGTACATCGCAACGCGCCGGGAGTGCCCGGCCGTCGCCTGCTCGCGCGTGTCGAGCGCGCAGACCAGTGCCTTGAGCGTGTCCTCGTACGACTGTTGCAGTTCGGCCGTGCGCTGCTGCACGCGCAGCTCGAGCTGCTCGTTCCAGCGCGCAAGCTGATCGCGATGCTGCCGCAGCTCGTCCTGGAGCTGCCGGTTTTCGCGCTCGGTCAGAAACATGCGCGCCGATTCGCGCACCACGGCCCGAAGCTGCGCGTCGTCCCAGGGCTTCAGCAGAAAGTGGCTGATCCCGCCGCGATTGACCGCGTCCTGCACCGACGCGAGGTCGGCGTTGCCCGTCAGTGCGATGCGGATGGCGTCCGGCCGCAGCCGGCACGATTCCGCCAGCAGCTCGGCCCCGGTTATGCCCGGCATCCGCTGGTCGCAAATGATCACGCCAACGTCGTGGTCCGCGAGCAGCTTCCGTGCGCTCGGGCCGTCGCCGGCCGTCAGGATTTCAAGGCCCTCGCCGCGCAGCGAGCGGCGCAGCGCGCTCAGAACGTTCGTCTCGTCGTCGACGAGCAGGAGCTTCAGCATGTCGGCTTCCCCTCCGCCGGTGGAGCGCTGCGCGCCCAGAGAGTGACCGCCGTTCCGGCGCCGCCCCCGGCCAGCTCGATCGCTCGCGCCCGCCACGCGACGCGGACTGCGCCCAGCGACGCCTCTCCTTCCCCGCTGCACACCGCCCCGCCCGTTCCGCCAAGCGGATGCGGCAGTGCCGCTACGGCGTCGGCGCCCGTCATCACGCCCGGCACCAGCGTGCGGGCGATGCGGTTGCAGAGCACGATCTGGCCCGCCGCGTCGACGACCAGCAGCCCGGCCTCGAGGTCCTCGATCAGCGACTGCGTGAGCGTCAGGCCCAGCGACGCGTCGCCGGCGCGCTGTTCGAGCTCGCGATTCAGCGCCGCGAGCCGTTCGTTTTGCGCCGCGACTTCGCGCGCGAGCTGCCTGTTCTGCTGCTCGATTCCCGCGCCCTCCAGCGCCCTTCTCAGGTGCAGCCGCAATTCGTCGTCGTTCCACGGCTTGGAAACGAACTTGTACACGGCTCCCTCGTTCACCGCGTCGATCAAGCTGGTCACATCCGCGTAGCCGCTCAGAATGATCCGTACTGTCTCGGGCCAGCGCTCGCGAATCTCGCGCAGCAGCGACACGCCCGAGCGCCCGGCCATGCGCTGATCGGACACGACCAGGTCGGCAGGCCGCGCGGCAAGCACGCCCAGCGCCTCCTCCGCCGAGTTCGCGGAAATCAGGTCGTACGGTTCGCGCCGCAGCAGCCGTCGGAGCGACGAGAGGACGCACTCCTCGTCATCCACGAGCAGCACGCGCCAGCGCCGCCCGGGGCCGCATCCCGGGCCCGCAGGCAGCGCGGCTTCGCATGTTTCGACGGCGTGCGAAACCGCGCAGCCGCCGCGCGTTTTGATCTCAGTCTCTCGCGGCACGCGCGCTCTCCGGTTCCGTCGGCTTGGGCGCCAGCGGCAACGTCACGCGGAAACACGCTCCC
The DNA here is from genome assembly GCA_964532435.1 of uncultured Planctomycetales bacterium. Classification (GTDB taxonomy): domain Bacteria; phylum Planctomycetota; class Phycisphaerae; order UBA1845; family Fen-1342; genus CAZHIE01. Next base: position 5,496 of record CAZHIE010000117.1, on the reverse strand, counting down.
GCGCCCGCCTCGCTGCGCACGTCGATGCGGCCGCCGTGCGCCTCGACGATGCAGTAGGCCACGTGCAGGCCGAGTCCGGTACCCTTCCCGACCTCCTTCGTCGTGAAGAATGGTTCGAACAGGTGCTTGCGGTGCTCGGCGGAAATGCCGCAGCCCGTGTCCTCCACTTCGAGCCACACCGTCCGATCGTCGGCGCCCGTGCGGACGGTGATGCGGCCGCGCAGCTCGATCGCCTGCGCCGCATTGACAAGCAGGTTCAGCACGACCTGGCCGATCTTCCCGCCCGCGCACGGCACCGGCGGAATCTCGCCGAACTCGCGCACCACGTCAGCCTTGTACTTAAGCTCGTTGGTCGCCACACTGAGCGTTCGCTCGATGAGCTGGTTCAGATCCTCCGGGGCAAGCTCCGGATTGTCGACGTGCGAGAAGTCGCGCAGATCGGCGACGATCTTCTTCACGCGCCGCGCGCCCTCCATCGATTCGTTCAGCAGGTTGCCGAGATCGCCCGCGATGAAGTCGAGGTCGATCTCCCTGCGAAGGCTCTGCACGTGCTCGAACCACTCGCTCAAAGTCTTCTCGTCCCGCGGCGCGCTCGATTCGGCCCCGCTGAACGCATCGAACAGCCGCCGCAGGTCGCGTACGTACTCGTTGAGCGAGGTCAGGTTGCTCGCAATGAAACCGATCGGGTTGTTGATCTCGTGCGCGACGCCCGCCGCGAGCTGCCCGATGCACGCCATCTTGTCCGAGTGCATGAGCTGCGACTGCGCCTGACGCAACTGGTCGAGCGCCGATTGCAATTCCCGGTTGCGCTGCTCCAGCGCCGCCGTCCGTTCGGCGATCGTCCCTTCAAGGCTCTCCTGCGTTTTGCGCAGCGCCTCGGTCGCGGCCTGGCGCTCGGTGGCGTCCTCGCCGATCGCGACGAACTGCATCACGTCGCCGTATTCGTTCAATACCGGCTGAACGTCGATCTCGGCCCAGAAGGCGCGTCCGTTCTTCGTGTAATTCCACAGCGCGGCCCGAAAGCCGCTCCGCTCGCGCAGTTTCGCCCGCATCGTCTCCACCGTCTGCGGATCCGTTTGCGGGCCCTGCAGCAGCACCCCCGGGCGACGTCCGGCCGCCTCCATCCGCGTGTAGCCGGTCAGCTGCACGAATGCGTCATTGACCCACTCGATCTGGCCGAGGGCGTCGGTCAGGATCGCGGCCCGCCGCACGTGCGACGCAACGACCGCCAGGCGCTGGAGCTCGTCCACGGTTCGCGCCTGCCCCGCCAGCGACTTGCGCAGCGCTGACGTGAGTTGCTGAAGCTCGCGCGTCGCCGCCTCCGGAAAGTGCGCCGCTGACGTCGCAGTTCGCCGGGATCGGTTGAGCGCGTCGGACAGCTCGCGCACCGGCGTGCTGACGCAGCTTCGCACCAGGCTCAGCAAAAGGAGCGCCAGCAGAGTCGATCCGGTCAACGCCGCTGCGGCGCATTCGACCGCAACGATCCTCGCCTCCCGCTCCGATGCGCGCGGCGCGCCCTGCGGCCCGGCCCGCGCGGCGTATTGGGCCGCCAGCCCCGTGGACAACGACACCAGCAGGATCGCGGCGGAAAGCGGCGCGAACAGCCGCCGGGTGAGCGTCGGCAGCCGCGTCGGCTTCTCGTGTGTGTCTGCTCGTGTCACGCCCCACCATGTCTTTCGGAACGCCTGTCCTCGACCCGCCGCGGCCCTGCGCGCCGCCGACGTTGCGCCAAAGCGGCCATAGTGCGTCGCCACGGCGACTGCGCCGCCCAGGGTCCATCGGACAATTCCGTCCGCCACTTCGCCGCTCGCTTGGCGTGCCGATAAGCGCTGCTATCATTCGCGCTCGATGCCGACCGCCATGAGTTACCAGCCCGACGAGGCCTACGCGCGGAAGTGCGACGCCCAGGATCCGATGCGCGAATTTCGCGCGCGCTTTCACATTCCGCGCCGCGCCGACGGCACGCCGGTCATTTACCTGTGCGGAAACTCGCTCGGGCTTCAGCCCGTCAGCGTGCGCGGCTGGATCGACCAGGAGCTGCGCGATTGGGCCGACTTGGGAGTCGACGCCCACTTCCGCGGCGCGCACCCGTGGTATCCGTATCACGAGGCGCTGCGCGAGCCGGGGGCGCGGCTGGTCGGAGCGCTGCCGCACGAAGTCGTGTTCATGAACGGTCTCACGGTCAATCTCCATCTGTTGATGGTCAGCCTGTTTCGCCCCACGCCGCAGCGCAATCGCATCCTGATCGAAAACGCGGCGTTTCCGTCGGACACGTACGCCGTTCGGTCGCAGGCCCGCTGTCATGGGTTGGATCCCGACGACGCCATCATCGTGGCCCGCCCGCGGACGGGCGAGCACACGCTGCGGACGGAAGACGTGCTGGATCGGATCGAGCAGGAGCGCGATCGGCTGGCGCTGGTGATGATGAGCGGCGTCAATTACTTCACCGGGCAGTGGTTCGACATTCCGGCCATCACGCGCGCGGCGCAGGCGTGCGGCGCCATCGCCGCATTCGACCTGGCGCACGCGGCGGGCAATGTGCCGTTGCGGCTGCACGAGTGGGGCGTCGATTTCGCAGTTTGGTGTACGTACAAGTATCTGAACAGCGGACCCGGCGCGGTCGCGGGCTGCTTCGTCCACGAGCGCCACGCGCGCAACACGGAGCTGCCGCGCTTTGGCGGATGGTGGGGCAACGACCCGGCCACGCGCTTCCGCATGCATCTCGAGCCCGAGTTTCGCCCGGTCGATCGCGCCGACGCCTGGCAGCTCAGCAATCCGCCGATCTTCTCCCTCGCGCCGGTGCGCGCCTCGCTCGAATTGTTTGACGAGGCCGGCATCGATCGCCTGCGCGAGAAATCGCTGCGTCTGACGGGCTACCTCGAATACCTGCTCGATCGATTGCCCTCCGGGCGCTACGAAGTCATCACGCCGCGCGACCCGGCCGCGCGCGGCTGCCAGCTTTCGCTCTACGCGCACGACCGGCCGAAGGAGCTGTTCCGGGCGCTGGAGGCCGACGGCGTCGTCTGCGACTTCCGCGAGCCAAACGTAATCCGCGTCGCGCCCGTGCCGCTATACAATACCTATCAGGACGTGTGGCGCTTTGCAGAGGTGCTCGCGCGGCACGTATAGCGCAGGGGCCGCGTCGCCCTCTTGAGGCGCGCCAGATGAACGCTTCCCGCCACCCCGATCGCACGCCGGACGGCCATATTCAGCTCGCCATCGCCGGGGCCGCCGGCCGAATGGGCCGCGCGCTGATCCGCCTGATCGCGCAGGAGGATTCGGCGTTTCGACTTGTCGCGGCCGCGACGCAGCCGGGCGATGCCTTCATGGGGAAGGACGCCGGCGCGCTTGCCGGAGTCGGCCCGCTCGACGTGCCGCTTCATGGCCACGTCGAGCCGGGCTGCGACGTGCTTGTCGATTTCACGCGCCCGGAGGGTTGCGCGCATTGGGCCGGCTGGGCGGCCGAGCACGGCGTTCCGCTGGTCAGCGGCACGACCGGCCTGTCCGATCGCCACTTCACCGCGCTGCGGGCCGCGGCGCAGCGCGTGCCGATCGTCTGGTCGGCGAACATGAGCGTCGGCGTCAATCTGCTGCTCCAGCTTGTGCATGACGCGGCCGCGCGGCTCGGCGACACGTGGGACGTCGAAATCGTCGAATCGCATCATCGCCGCAAGATCGACGCGCCGAGCGGCACGGCGCGGATGATTCTGCGCGAAGTGTGCGAGGCCCGCGGCGCCGATCCCGATAGCGACACCGTCTATGGCCGGCGCGGCGAGACCGGCGAGCGCCCGCGCGGTCAGATCGGCGTTCACGCGCTGCGGATCGGCGAGGTCGTCGGCGATCACAAGATCGTGTTCGGCGACGCGCATGAGATCGTCGCGCTCGAACATCGCGCCCTCTCGCGCGACACGTTCGCGGCCGGCGCGCTTCGCGCCGCCAAGTGGATCGGAAACCGCCCGCCCGGGCTGTACTCGATGCGAGACGTGCTCTCATCGGCGTCGTAGGGGCGCTTGAAGATTACAAGTATCGGACCGCTCGCGCGGCGTGGTTGCCGACGCCGGCGGCCGATTGCAGTGTTACCATTGTCGCGCGACCGGTCCGCGCGCGACTCGGAGTGCCCGCGTCATGAACCATCGCCGCGCGTTCGGGCTGGCCGCGTGTGCCGTCGCATCCGGCATGGCCATGTGGCTGGCGTGTCAGATTCCATCGGTCGTCCCCGGCGACGATGCCGACGCGCCCGGCGACGGCGCGATCTCGACCGCGCTGGCCGACGGGGCCGACGGAGACGGAGTGAGCGACGAGGACGGGCAGGGGGGTGGCGCGCCGACGCTCGCCGATCTGCAAGTCTTTCCGCCCGACAATCCGTGGAATCAGGACATCAGCGCGCTTCCCGTTCATCCGAATTCGGCCAACTTCCTCGCCTCGATGGGGCTCGACACCGGGCTGCATCCCGATTTCGGCACCGTCTGGGAGGGAGCGCCGATCGGTATTCCATATGTCACCGTGCGCGGCGATCAGCGGCGCGTGCCCGTCGCGTTCGACTACGCCGACGAAAGCGATCCGGGGCCGTATCCGATACCTCCGACCGCGCCGATCGAAGGCGGGCCGGACTCCGACGGCGACCGGCACATTCTCGTGATCGACCTCGACAACAAGCGGCTGTACGAATTGTTCTACGCATTCCGCGACGGCGCAGGCGGCTGGACGGCCGGCTCTGGCGCGATCTTCGACCTGACGAGCAACAAGTTGCGGCCGCGCGGCTGGACATCGGCGGACGCGGCGGGGCTGCCGATCTTCGCGGGGCTGGTGCGGCATGACGAGGTGGTCGAGCGCGGCGAGATCAACCATGCGCTGCGGTTTACGGTGCGGCTGACGCAGCGCGCGTTCATTTCTCCGGCGCGGCACTTCGCGAGCGACTCGACCGACCCGAACCGCCCGCCGATGGGGCTGCGCGTGCGGCTGAAGGCGGATTTCGACGTGTCGAGCTTTTCGGCGAACGTGCGGGTGATCCTGCGCGCGATGCAGCGTTGCGGCATGTTTCTGGCGGACAACGGCAGCGACTGGTACGTGAGCGGATCGCCCGACCCGCGCTGGGACGATGACGATCTGTCGTCGCTGCGGCGCGTTCGCGGACGGGATTTCGAGGTTGTCTATACGGGTGAAGCGGTTTCGGAGTGAGGCGCGCGCGGAAGCGTTCGGACGGGCATCGCATGGGGCCGAGAATGCCCCGCAGGGGCGGCATTCGTTAGCCGGACGCGTAAGCGTCCGGATCGGCGTCGCGCAAATCCCAACGAGCCCCGCAGGGGCGCCATTCGTTAGATCGCGGTTCGAATCTCGCGCCACATCGCGTCGGCCAGTTTCGCATCCCGATGTCGCCCCTGCGGGGCTGCAACGAATTTGGGTCGGTCGGTCGGGAGGCTCACGCCTCCGGCTAACGAACTTCGCCGCTTCGCGGCTCGAAACGCATGCCGCGTCGCGGCTCAAAATGCGCGCGGC
>CAZHIE010000116.1:0-13752 GCA_964532435.1 uncultured Planctomycetales bacterium | reverse complement strand
TCGACGTGGATGAGCACGTCCTGCACCTGCGGCAGCGCGGCGCGGATCACGTCCTTGACGCCGTGGGCCAGCGCGTGCGCGTCGCGCACGCTGATGTCGGGCGAGACCTCCAGGTGCATGTCCACCCAGAACCGCAGACCGCTTTTTCGCGCGAAAACCTTCTCCACGCCGCGAACGCCGGGCTGGCCGGCCGCGATGCGCCGCACTTCCTGCACAAGTCCGGCCGGCTCCTTGTCCATCAGCTCATGCAGCGGCGCCCAGATCAGGCGGTATGCGTTGAACAGGATCACGCCCGACGCGAGCAGCGCGGCCCAATCGTCGGCCGGCTCATAGCCGGGGCCGCCGACGAGCGCGACGCTGATGCCCACGAACGCGGCCGCCGAGGTGATGGCGTCGCTGCGCTGGTGCCAGGCGTCGACGAGGACGGCGCCGCTCTTGGTCCGGCCGGCCACGCCGCGCATGACGCGGTAGAGCGTCTCCTTGACGATGACGACGCCGAGCAGCACCCAGAGCGTGAACGCGGCGGGGGCATGATGCGGCGTCAGGATTTCCTTGACGGCCTGCACGGCGATGGCGATCCCCGCGCCGAAGAGCATCATGGAGACGATCAAGCCGGCGAGCGCTTCGGCCTTGCCGTGGCCGTAGGGGTGGTCGTGGTCGGCCGGCTGGGCAGCGACGTGGAGCCCGCGCCAGACGACGAACGAGCCGAAGATGTCGGCCATCGATTCGACGGCGTCGGCGATGAGGGCGTAGCAATTTCCGAGCAATCCGGCGAGGAATTTGGTCAGGGCGAGCGCGACGTTGATGACGAGGCCGAGCACCGTCGTGCGGACGCCGCGGAGTTCGGAGGATTCGGACCGGTCCGATGCTTGCATGACAGAGCGAGTTTTACACGAACGGGCGTCATGCGCCAGCGCGGCGCGGGCGGAGCTTCAGCACATCGGCGTAGATCGCGGGGTCGAAGCCGACGACGAGCGTTGTGCCGAAGTGGATCGTGGGGGCGCGCAGCCGGCCGGTCGGCCCGATGACGGCTTTGCGCTTCATCGCCTCCGTAACGTTCGGGTCGCGCAGGTCGAGGATGGTCGCGTGCGCGCCGCGGATGGAGACGACGCGATCGACGTCGTCGAGGATGCGCAGCGCCGCCGAAGGATCGATGGGATGCTTTGCCGCGTCATTGCGCGTCTGGATGGATACGCTTTCCTGCGCAAGAAACTCCTGCGCCGCGCGGCAGGCGTCTCACCCGCCGCGCGCGTGCATCCAGCGAACAATTTTGGCCATTGGGCGCTCCGAACATCGGTCGAGCGTTCACGCCGCCCGCCGCAGGCGCAGCGAATTGGCGACGACGGTCAGCGAACTGAGCATCATGGCCGCGGTCGCCAGCGACGGCGGCAGGAGATCACTGCACGAGACGCCGCGTGGGCCGTCACGGCGAAGCTAGTGGTTGACGAGCCACGCGTACACATCGTGCGCGGCGTAGATCAGCAGCCCCGCGAGCACGATGCCGCCCACCTTCAACAGTGTTTCGCGGTTGGTGCGAGCCATCGGTCCAGGAACATCAATCGGGCGCGGCGCCCCACGCCGGTCAAGCCGTACGAATACATCGACGGGCGTGCGCCCAATGTGGACATGGAGCGGGCAGCCATCCCAAACCCAATCATCGGGAGCGTTTTCGATCATGCCCCGTTCATTCGTGTGAAGCGTCCTGCCGACCGAGTTGGAAACCGGCACGTTCGCCAGCGCGGCTCCGCCTCTCTCGTAGCGAAATAGCAGATTCCAGCCACGCCGACTCGGATCTTGCATCGGAGCGGGAGGCCCGAGAACTGGCACGCCGATTGTGGAGACGGGGCGTCGCTCGCGGCGGCTCTTGTGCGCACGCCGCTTGCGCTTTCGCGCTCCCGCTTTGCAGTTACTCGAACCGGCGTAGGCGTCGCGAGCGAGCTTAGCGCCACCCATGCACCGGAGGCCACATTCCTGCATTGCTTCAACGGCGGCCCTGCCGAATGCATCCTGCGAAGCCGATGTCGTTGTCCAGTCCTTCGCCCGGCGGTCGCAGCAATCGGAGGCGTAGATCGTCATCACCGGGACAATGGGGCGCATGTTGGCGAGGCACTTGGCGAGTTTCCCCTGTTCGCGCGCAGCGGCGAGCGATGGCAACAACAAGCAGATGAGAAGCGCGACGATCGCGACGACGACCAGCAGCTCGATGAGCGTGAATGCGACACCATGGACACCGAATCCGGTGCGCGGCCGTAAAGTGCGGCAGGGCATGGACATACCGCTCTCCTGCACAATGGGCGTGATGAGTCTACGCCAATAGAAAGGGGCCAGGAGTAGATTGAGACACACCATCAATCCACTCCCACCCTTAACCGTAAAGGTGTAACCAACACGGATCAAGGCGAAATGCTAGATTTTTGTCGCCGTGGAACGTGCGGCGGCGGCGCACGGCGCCATTGCGCTCCAAAGGCTGAGGTGAGTTGGGCCGCAGGCCGCGGAAGCGAGCACAATGCAACGCGAGATTTTCGACTCACGCCGCCCGCCGCAGGCGCAGCGAATTGGCGACGACGGTCAGCGAACTGAGCATCATGGCCGCGGTCGCCAGCGACGGCGGCAGGGGGGTCAGGGCCGCGATGGGAATCATCAGCAAGTTGTACGCGGCGGCCCAGAACAGATTCTGCCGCATGATGCGCGTGCTGGCGCGCGAAAGGCGGATCGCGTCGGCGATGCGGCGCGGCGAGTGACCGACCAGGCAGATGTCGGCCGTTTCGCGCGCGACGTCGGCGCCGGCGCCGATGGCGATGCCGACGTCGGCGGCGGCCAGCGCGGGGGCGTCGTTTACGCCGTCGCCGACCATTGCGACGCGCGCCCCGGCGCGCGCGGCGCGCAACCGCGTCAGCTTGTCCTGCGGCGAAAGCTCCGCCTCGAACGACGCGACGCCGACCTGCCGCGCCAGCGCCTCGACCGCCGGCCGCCGATCTCCGGACAAGATGTGCGGCTCGACGCCCAGGCGCCGCAGGTCCGCGACGGCCGCGGCCGACTCCGGGTGTACGGCGTCGCTCAGGCCGAGAAGCGCGATCGCCGCGGCGTCTCGACCGACGAAAACGACGCTCATTCCGCGCGCGGCCGCTTCGTCGGCATGGCGCGCGAGGGCGTCGGAGATGGGCATCGCCGATTCGGTGAGCCAGGCGGCGCTGCCGAGCGCGACGCGCCGGCCATCGACGACGCCGGACAGGCCCGCGCCCGGGCGCGAGACGAAATCCGCCGCGGCGGGGGGTTCGATCTCGCGCTGTTTCGCCGCGCGCAGGATGGCGCGCGTGAGCGGATGCTCGCTGTGCTGCGCCAGGCCGGCCGCCAGGCGCAGCGCGTCGGTTTCGGCGATCTGCGGCGATGTCTGGATCACGGCGACGTCGGGCCGGCCGAGCGTCAGCGTGCCGGTTTTGTCGAGGAATACGCGACGGACGCTTCCGGTGGCTTCGAGTGCGGCCGCGTCGCGCACGAGGATGCCGCGCTCGGCGGCGCGCGACGTTCCGACCAGGACGGCGGTGGGAATGGCCAATCCCATCGCACAAGGGCAGGCGACGACGAGCAGTGCGACGGTGCGCTGCAGCGCCCAGAGCGTGCCGGCGTCGGAGAGCAGTAGCCAGGCGGCCATCGTCGCGACGGCGAGCAAAAGGATCACGGGCACGAAAACGCCTGCGACGCGGTCGGCGAGGCGCTGCCAGGGCGGCTTGCTCGATTGCGCTTCGACGACCAGGCGCGCGATGCGCGCCGCGGCCGACGTGTCCCCCGTCGCGGTGGCGCGGATGTCGATGAGCCCCTCGGCGACGCGCGTTCCGCCGCTGATCAAGTCGCCGGTGTTCTTTTCGACGGGCAGCGCTTCGCCGGTCAGCATGCTTTCGTCGAGCGCGGCGCGGCCGGCGACGACTTCTCCATCGACGGGCGCGGCCGCGTGAGCGGCGATGCGCAGTACGTCGCCCACGCGGACGGTGCGTAAGGGGATGGTCTCGGTGCGATCGCCGACGACGCGGACCGCCTCCTGTGGCAGGCGCGAAAGCAGAGCTTCCAGCCCGGCGGACGCGCGGCCGCGGGCGCGCGTCTCAAAATAGCGGCCGATCGCGACGAAGAGGACGATCATCGCGGCCGCTTCGAAGAGGAGCAGCTCGCCGATGTTCAGCGCGATAGCGAAGACGCCGCTGACGAACGCCGTGACGACGCCGAGGCTGACCAGCACGTCCATGTTGGCCGACCGCGCCAGGATGCTGCGCGCTGCGCCGGTCAGGATGGGGCCGGCCGCGACGAGAATTACGCCGAGCGTGAGCACGCCTTGAAGCATCCAACCCGCGCGCGAGTCGAGCCAAGAGAGCGCGCCGGCCGCCGCGCTTCCGCCCGTGGCGCCGTGGGCGTGTGCCGCGCCGGTCGCGCCGAACCAGCCGAGCACGTGCGGCAGCATGTGGGCCGCGATGACGGGCAGACCCAGGAGAAAGGCGACCAGGATGCGCCAGCGGAGCGACGCCAGCTCGCGCTCGCGCTGCGCTGCGCGCTCGCCGGCCTGCGGCGGCTGGTCGGCGATGGGCGCCGCTTCATAACCGGCGGCCCGCACCGCGGCGACCAGGGCTTCGGTGGACACAGGCTGGCCGGCGGCGGCGCGCACCATCGCTCGTTCGGTGGTGAGGCTGACGCTGGCGTCGGCGACGCCGGGAGTTTTGCGCAGGGCGGATTCGACGTTGGCGACGCAGCCGGCGCAATGCATCCCGTGTATCGCGAGGTCGATGGAATCGGTGCGGGTTGCGGTGCTCATGGCGGGTATTGTAGGAGGGCGGCGTCGCCGGCCGCTCACTTGCCCTTGCGGAACACGGCGACGACATCCTCGATCGGCACGACGAAGAGGCGGTTGTCGCCTTCGAAGTCGACGGGGACTGCGTTCTTGGGATTGAACAGGACGCGGTCGTATTGCTGGATCGGGTAGTCCTCGTCGCGCTCGACCTGCGCGGAGACGGCGACGACGCGACCGGTGATGGTGGGGATCTCGATGTTGCCGGGCAGTTCGATGCCGCCCTTGGTCGTCTTTTTATCCTCGTCTTTGCGTATGAGCACGCGCTTGCCGACCGGCTCCACGACTTCGAGCGATTTGCCGCTGGTTTGGTTCATCGGGCTGCTCACCTATAATTCGGCTTTGGAGCGCGGATTGTAGACTGTGAAACGGGCGGCGTCGCGGGTCGGGTGATTCATGCACACGGGTGCGCTGCAAAACCTGCTGGAGTGCCTGGCCGCCGGGCAGATCGACGTGCCGGGTGCGATGCGGCGGCTCGAGACGCTGCCGTATGAGAATCTCGGTTTTGCCCGGCTCGATCATCATCGCCGGCTGCGCTGCGGATTTCCGGAGGTGATTCTCGGCGAGGGCAAGCGGCCGGAACACGTCGCCGCCATCTTCGCGCGGTTTGCGGCCGCTGGCGACAACGTGCTGGCAACGCGCGTTTCCGAGGAAGCCGCGGCGCTGGTGCGAAACGTCTGCCCGCAGGCGGAGCATCACGAGCTTTCGCGCACCATTCGACTGCGGCAGCGGCCGGCTGGCGCTACGAGCGGGCTGGTGGGCGTGATCTGCGCGGGGACGGCGGATCTGCCGGTGGCGGAGGAGGCGCGGATCACGGCCGAGATGCTCGATCAGCCGGTCGAGGCGATTTACGACGTCGGCGTGGCAGGGCTGCACCGGCTGCTGGCGGCGTCGGACGTGATGCGTCGGGCGCGCGTGCTCGTGGTGGTCGCGGGGATGGAAGGCGCGTTGCCGAGCGTGGTGGGCGGATTGGTCGAAGCGCCGGTCATCGCGGTTCCGACGAGCGTCGGCTATGGGGCGAGCATGCGCGGTCTGGCGGCGCTGCTGGCGATGCTGAACACGTGCGCGCCGGGCGTGTCGGTCGTGAACATCGACAATGGTTTCGGGGCGGGCTATCAGGCGGCGATGATCAACCGCATGGGCAGTTCGGCATGAAGACTTCCGCTTTCGGAAAGCGCGCGACCGCATGATGCAAGCTCCTGAAATTGTCAGCGACGCGCCGCGGCTGGCGCCTCGGCCGGAGGCGATGCACAAGGGGCAGGCGGGTCACGTCGCGATAGTGGCGGGCAGTCGGGGGATGAGCGGTGCGGCCATTCTGTGCGGGCTCGGCGCGCTGCGCGGCGGCGCGGGGCTCGTGCGCGTCTATTGTCCGGAGTCGGTGCAGGCGATTCTGTCGGCCAGCGAGCCGAGCCTGATGACCGTCGCGCTGCGCGAAACGCAAGCCGGCGCTCTGGCGCATGATGCGTTCGCGGCCGAGCGAAAGTCTCCGCCGGTGATTGAAGCGGGCTGGGCGAGCGCGCTGGCGATCGGGCCGGGGCTGGGTGGCGGGGAAAAGACGATTGTGGCCGTGCAGGACGCGCTGGATCAATGCGCCTGTCCGGCGGTCGTCGACGCCGACGCGATCAACCAACTGTGCAGGGCGCTCAACGGCCCGTGGTGGCAGGCGGCGCGCGAGGCGCCGATCATCGTGACGCCGCATCCGGGCGAGATGCAGCGGCTGCTGCGTCACCGCGCAACGGCGGAGATTGCCGGGTCCGACGGTCGGCGCGGGACGGACGCGGCGGCGCTGGAGCGCGCGACGAACGCCGATTACTCGTTTCCGCGCGACGACGCCTCGCGCTTGCGCGTCGCGCACGAGTTCGCCGCGCAGAGCGGGCTGATCGTCGTGCTCAAGGGCCATCACACGGTCGTATGCGACGGACAGCGCGCCTACGTCAACCAGACCGGCAACCCCGGCATGGCGTCGGGCGGCATGGGCGACGTGCTTACCGGGCTGATCGCCGCGCTGATCGGGCAGGGGCTGTCGCCGTTCGACGCGGCGGCGCTGGGCGCTCACGCACACGGGCGGGCCGCGGACATCGCGGCCGAGCGGATCGGCCCATTCGGCTACACCGCGCGCGAAGTGGCGGAGCTTGTGCCGCTGGCGCTGGCGGAGTCGAGCCGTCCGCACATCGGATTCCGCTGAGCAGGCGGACGCTGCGGCGAGCCTCATAACGCCCGCCTGCGCGGCGGAGTTTATGAGAAACGATGCGCGCCGGGCGGAGTAGCCCGGCGGGGTTATCCGATCCGATTCGCCACATTCCGCCCGCGCGGCGCCGCGCCGCGCATTGCTCCGCAGATTCCATCGTGATCGGGCTTTCCGCGGCGCATGTCCGCGATTGCGTCGCGCGTCGCGCTCCGCCGAAGCGCATTCCGGGACGCTCCGCCAACGCGGCCCCCGGCCGGCGCGCCGCTCCATGTGCCACCCCACAGCCGATAGCCGCCGCGCCGATAAGGCTTGCCCGCCCGCGGCCGAGCTAAGCGTCCGCCCGCGCGGCCGCGCCTCCATCGATCAAGTCCGCTCCGCGGGTGAACGAATTAGCTCTCCATCGGAGGGAGGTTTTCGATGCCGACGGCGACATTGACGCGACGGCGGACCCAACTGGCGCTATTGGAGCGCGCCTGTCACGACGGCGCGCAGGCGGATGTGAGGCTGCGCGACGGCGCTGCCGGCGAGCGCACCTGGCCGGCCCGATTCGAACAATTGCGCCGCGACGTGGTGCTGATGCATGCGGGCGGGGACGGCGCCGCGGCGCTGCCCGAGCGGGGCGTGGATCTCGCGGTCGAGTTCGATCTCGACGGCGTCCGGTATTCCTTCGTGAGCGAGTCGATCGGCCGTTGCGGCGCGGAAGCGACGGTCGATTGCGCGACGACGTGGACCTGGGCGCTGCGCCTGCCGCTATGCGTGGAGCGGCGCGAGCGCCGTAGCGGGCCGCGCCTGGCGCTGCGGCCGGAGGAGGGCGTGGTCGTTCGGCTGCGCGGCGTAGACGTGCCGGAACGGGCGTTGGTGATGCAGGTGACGGATGTTTCGGACGGCGGGCTGAGCAGCATCGGCGCGGTGGCGGCGGATTTGCGTCCTTCGACGGGCGAAGTTTTCTGGGCCGCGCTAAATCTGCCGGGCGCGCCGAGCGCGGCGGAATTTGTGCTGCGGCTGGTGCGGGCGAGTTCGACGGACAACGGGCGAATGCTGCGGCTGGGCTGGGCTTTTTGCGCGTCCGATGACGCCGGCGCGCACGGCGCGGGGCTGAAACGAATTGAAGAATTCGTGCAGGGGGCGAGGCGCCGCGCGGCGCCCCGCGCCACGTCCGGGTGAACCGAAGGGTGAAGAAGCGATGCTAACGGCTCTGGATCTGACGGCGAACCAGGTTGCGCGCGTGCTGACACAAGCGGTTCGGACCAAGGCGCGGCTCGAGATCGAGCCCCGGCCGGAGGCGCAGCAGCGCGTCTGGATCGGCGGCATCGAGTCGCGGGAGGGCAACCTGCTTCGCGTGGAAATGGACGGCCCCGGCGGGGAGGCCGCCGCGGCCGCCCTGATCGGCGCGTTCTGCGACGTGCGAACGGTTCTCTCGGGCGAGCTGTACATGTTCAGCACGTGCATCGTCGACGCGATCGAGGAGAACGGCCGCACGCGGCTGCTGCTCGCGGCGCCGTCGGCGATTCAGCTATCGAACCGCCGGCGGCACATCCGCAAGGCGCCGTCGGAGTCGATCGCGGTGCGGCTGGGGATACCGTCGGTGGGGCAATCGTTCGACGGCGATCTGCACAACGTGGGCATGACGGGCCTGGCGTGCCGGATGCCGCGCAGCGAGTGCGACGAGATTCTCCTGCTGGGGGACGAAGTCGATCTGCGATTCGACTTTCCCTGGCTGGGGGAGACGTTCGAGCTGGCGGCGTCGGTTGCGACAAAGTCGATCTCGTTCGACGAGCAATCGCTGATTGTCGGGTTGGAATTCAGCAGCGGCGACGGCGCGCGGGCGCAGCACGCGACGCTGCAGCGGCTTCGTTCGTTGCTTTGCACGGAAATCACACACCTCCATGAGATCGAGGGTGAGCAATGAGACCGAGGAGACTCCTGGCGCATCACGACGCCACAGAAGTATTCGACCACGCCGTCGGCGAGCGGGCGCTCGCGGTTGTGACGGTGCAGCAGGGCACGGACTGGCGCACGTACAAGGCGCGCTTTCTGGAGCGCGATCCGCAGGGGCGCTTCTTCGTCCTTGATTACCAGCCGGAGCACAACCACGAGCTGCCGCCGCTCTCGCCGGGGCAGTATGTGGGCGTGAGTTTCCGGCAGCGCAGCCGCAAGGTGCTGTTCGCGACGGTGGTCGAGGCCAAGGGGCACTTTGTGGTCGATGATTCGACCAGCGTGCCGGCGGTGCGCTTCCGCTGGCCCGACGCGCTGACCGAAATGCAGCGGCGCGCGTATTTCCGAACGCCCGTGCCGCCGGAAACGGAGCTGCTGGGCAGCCTCTGGTCGGGTGGGGCCGGCGCGCGCCAGGCGGCGCAGGCCAACCCGCTGCAAATCGCCAGCGGCCACGTCATCAACCTGTCCTGCGGCGGCGCGCTGCTGCGCCTGTCGTCGCCGAACCTGCCGGAATGGGTCGAAGACGAGACGCTCGGCGCGCAGCTCCAACTTCCGGATGATCGCCCGCCCATCGTGGTCGACGTGCATTTCCGCGGCGCGCGGCAGGATGAGACCGGCCGGGTCTGCGCGGCGGTGCAATTCGTGGGTCTGGAGGTTTCGCTGGACGGCCGCACGGCGCTGCAACGGATTTCGCGGGCGGTGCAGCGGCTGCACCGCGACAGCGCGCTGACGGGGCGGGATGTCTGGAGCGCGCGGGCACACGGGTAGGCGAATCGCGCGCCGGCGAGCCCGCCGGTCCGCGCGCGAGCCCGCCTGTCCCCAGGCGGGTCTTCTCGCCGACGAAGAAACGCGCGCACAGCAAGGCGGCCGGCGCCCGAGACCTCGGGGCCGGCCGCCTTGTTCATTCCGGACATGCGCGCGGGGGTCGGCCTACTTGGCCGAGGCGCACTTGGGGCACATCATCTGCGCGCTGCTCATCGCCGCGCCGCACTTGCACTTGGCGGTCATGTCGCAGCAAGTCTTGCCGCACTTGTCGCACTTCTTGCACATGTCGGCGCAGTTCATGGTCGCGCCGCACTTGCACTTGGCGACGGCGTCCTTGCACGCCATTTCCATGCCGCACTTGGCGCACTTGACCTTGCCGTCGGCCGGGCAGCACTTGGCCCCGGCCGAGCAGTTCGGCCCGCCGCAGCACTTGTCACCGGTCGACTGGCAGCCGGTCAGCGTCAGCGCGCAACAAAGACACACCGCCGAGAGAAGCTTGAGCCACATTCGCGAACCTCCAGGGGAAACGGGAATCGATACGCCCCATCGGCGTAGTTTCTGTCATCGACAAGTCGAATCCGCCCGGGGCGGCCACGTCGGGATCTGCGCCATCGTGGAACTCTGAGACCGCGCCAAGCGCCGCGATTATCCGTCGATCGCGGTCGGCTGTCCATAGCCGCGCAGCAGGCGCGGCAATTGCCGCCCGCGGCGCGGTGCGGTATCGTCCGCCCGCCGCGCGGACGGGGCATCGGCCTCGTCGGCGCGCGCCGCGTCGCCAGACGATACGAACCAGGTCTTCGGTTGGATTTCAAGATGCGCATGTACCTGACCGAGTTCATCGGGACGTTTTTTCTCGTGCTGACGGTCGGGCTTTCGGTCGCTTCGGCCGGCGCGATGGCGCCGCTGGCGATCGGGGCAATTCTGATGGTGATGGTCTACATGGGCGGCCACATCTCCGGCGGGCACTACAACCCCGCGGTGAGCCTGGCCGTCCTGCTGCGGGGCAAGCTCGCGCCCGCCGATTTCGCAGCCTATGTCGTGGCGCAGCTTGTCGGCGGGTTCGCGGCCGCGGCGCTGTCGGCGTTTCTGACGGGCGCCTGTTTGCAGGTCGTGCCGGGGCTGGGCGAGCCGATCGCCCGCGCGCTGCTGGTCGAGATCGTGTTCACGTTCGCGCTGGCGCTGGTTGTGCTGAACACGGCGACGTCGGCGCGCACAGCGGGCAATTCATACTTTGGCCTGGCGATCGGATTTACCGTGACGGCCGGGGCCTACGCGGGCGCCGGCATCTCGGGCGGGGCGTTCAATCCGGCGGTCGGGCTGGGGCCGAACCTGTATCACCTGATCTGCGGCGGGTCGATCGCGCACGCGTGGATTTACGTCGTGGGACCGCTGGCGGGCGGCGCGCTGGCGGCGATCGTTTTCCGGATTCAGGAAGCCGAGTAAGCGTGCGAGGCGATCATGCGCCGGCGCGCGGCGCGGCGGCGGAGCGCTCGTCGCGCGGCGAGTGGCGGCGGACGAGGTCGATCAGCGTGGGGCGATCGACGGGCTTGGACGCATAGTCGTCGCACCCGGCGGCCAGGCACTTGGCCCGGTCGTCCGACATGGCGTTTGCCGTCAGCGCGATGATCGCGCCGCGGTAGCCGCTGCCGCGCAGCTCGGCAGTGGCGGCGAAGCCGTCGAGCACGGGCATCTGCATGTCCATCAGGATCACGTCGAACGGCAGGTCGCTCGTGACGGCGGCCTGCGCGGCGGCGACGGCGGCCCGGCCGTTGTTGACGACCGTGACGGTCGCGCCGGCCTTGCGAAGCAGCGCGGCGAAGAGGCGCTGATTGTCGGGTCCATCCTCGGCCAGCAGCACGCGGGCCGAAAGCGGCGCGGCGTCGGCGACGGGTTCTCGCGGGATCGAGCGGCGCAGGGCCTCCGCCGGCGGAACCGCGCGGGGCACGTCGGCGATGGGGCCGGTCGCCAGCGTGACGCGGACGCGCGAGCCGACTCCGGGCGTGCTGCAAACGGTGATTTCGCCGCCCAGCATGGTGACGAGCCTGCGGCAGATGACCAGCCCGAGGCCGGCGCCGCCGAACCGGCGCGACGCGGATTCGTCCACCTGCGAGAACGGCTTGAAGAGGCGGGCGATCTGATCTTCGCGCATGCCGATGCCGGTGTCGACGATTTCGATGGCGAGCAGCGGCGGCGCGAGCTTGTGCTCGACGAGCGAAACCACGAGGCGGATGCCGCCGCTGTCGGTGAACTTGATCGCGTTTCCGACGAGGTTGAAGAGAATCTGCCGCGTGCGGAGCGGATCGGTCTGAATGTGCTCCGGGATCGGCGTCGCATAATCCACGTCGAGCGAGATGCCCTTGCTCGCGGCGCGGGCCCGCATCATCGACGCGACTGCGGCGACCAGCTCGGCCGGCGAGCACGCCTCGGGCGCGACCTCCAGCCGGCCGGCCTCGATCTTGGAGAGGTCGAGAATGTCGTTGATGAGCTGGAGCAGGTGCTCGCCGTTTCGCCGGACGATCGTGACGGCGTCGATCTGCGCCGGCGTCAGCGCGGGGTCGTCGAGCAACTGCTCGGTGTAGCCGAGTATCGCGGTCATCGGCGTGCGAATCTCGTGGCTCATGTTGGCAAGAAACTGGCTCTTGGCGCGGTTGGCGCTCTCGGCCTCGGCCGCGAGCTGGCGCGAGCGCTCCATGGTGGACTTCAGCGCGGCGAGCATCATGTTCACGGCGCCGCCAACACGGGCGAGCTCGTCCGCCCCGGCGACCTCGACGCGCGCGGCGGCGTCGCGGCGAGCGCCGATCATGGCAAGCTCGGCCGCCAATCGCGTCAGGCGCGAGATCACCTGCCGCTCGAGCAACAGCATGGTGACGATGGCGAAGAACGCGCCGGCCAGGAGCAGCGAAACGCCGAGATGGCGAATGGCCGCGCGGCCCTGGTGATAGAGATCGCGCGGCAGAGTCACCTGGACGCGCGCCACGGGTCGGCCGAGCGAGTCGGGCAGCGTGGCGGCGCCGGAGACAAATTCGCCGTCGCCGGCGAAGATCGTGACGTTTCGCAGAATCGCGTGCGCGGCGTCGCCGGTGGCTGCGGCCGCGTCGCTGTGCGAGTCGAGCGGCTCGACCTTTACGCCGACGCGCGTGAGTTCGGCCAGCCGCTCCACCATTTCGTCATCCACGAAGCGCCCGAAGACGAGAAATCCGTGGGAAGGGCCTTCGCGATGCGACGTGAGCACCGGGCGGGCCGAGTAAATGGCCAGCCCCTCGGGCAGGGCGATCAGGCCGCTGGTTCCCTTGCCCTGCTCGTCGTCAATCAGGTAGGGCGCCGGCGGCCGAAAGATGGCGAGCACGGATTTCGGCGGCGGGACCAGCTTCTGGATTTTCCGGTCGAACGCGCCGGCGTAGCGGACAGTTCCGTCGAGCGAGACGAAGAGCATGAAATTCAGGTCCATCTCGCTGAAAGCCGCGTCGGTCATGTTCGAGTCGATGAATTCCTGCGCTCCGGTGCTCAGGAACTCGTAATTGTCGTCCCACATGGCCCAGTCGCCGCTCTTGTTGTGGACGTTTTCGATCATGGAGAGGATGGCTTCGCGGGCGCGGTCGACGTTGCGAAGCACGTACTGCCGCTCGATGCTCGCGAAGTTGTCGCTGAGGATGCGGTATTCGACGAGGAACAGGATCAGCACGAGCGCGCCGACCGACGTGAGCAGCGAAAGCAGAACTTTTGAGCGGAGATTCATGGCGGCGCGACCCCTCGCGGCCGGGCGCCGTCGGCGCGCGCTGCGCCGCGCGGACCGGCGCCGCAGAGGGATCATCGACACGGAACGCGTGCGGATTCAGGCCGGCACGCGCGGGTTCGGAATACGCCGGCGGGCGTAGGAGATATCGGACGAGAACAGGGAACAGGGAGCAGGGAACAGGGAACAGGGAACCGCGAATAAGGAACCGGGTGATCCGAACCCTTCACGCCAGTGAGGGGCCGGCCGGAATGCTGAATGCCGAATGCTGAATGCTGAAGTAAGAGAATCCGAACCCTT
>CAZHIE010000115.1:10992-13850 GCA_964532435.1 uncultured Planctomycetales bacterium | reverse complement strand
TTTTCACCCGCAACTCAATCCGCACGGTTCGCTCGCTGACGCTCGCGGCTCTGATTGGAAACGGTTCGCTCGCTTACGCTCGCGGTTCTGGTCGGATGCGGTTCGCTCGCTGACGCTCGCGGCTCGGATCGGCACGGCGTCGGACGCGGACGTCCGACGCTACGCGCTCGCGAATCAGGGCGGGTACAGCGATCGGCCGCTATCCGCGTCGATGACCCCGATCGCGCGCGTCGGGCAGAATCGCGCCGCGTCGAGGATCGCGTCGAGGTCGTCCCACGGCGCCGGCCGGAGCGCCGCCTTTCCCGCCTCCAGCCGAAACGTCCGCGCCGCGCAGCTATAGCAGACCGCCCGCCCCTGGCAGCGCCGCTTGTCGATGTGAATCTCGAGCTTCATCCGGCCTCATCTCGCTTTACGCTCACCGATCGCGTCGAATGCTCGTCGATCTCGCCAACCGTTCGTCGATCGTGCTCAATGCTCACGCATCGCGCCAAATGCTCGTCGATCTCGCCCGACGCACACCGATCCCGCCAAACGCTCATCGAGCTTGCCCGACGCTCGTCGACCCTTCCCGACGCGAACCGATCCTGCTCGATGCGAACCGATCCTGCTCGATGCGCATCGATTTCACCAGCGCTCATCGATCGCGCTCGACGCGCTCCAGCCACTCCGCCTCCGCCTCGCCCAGCTCCGCCTTGAGCCCGTCGAATTCCGCCCGCAGCTTCTGAACCGCCGCGGCGTCGCGGTAGACGTCGGGGTCGGCGAAGCGCAGGTTCAGCTCGGCGATGCGCTGCTCGCCGGACATGATGAACGTCTCCAGCTCCTCCAGCTTCATCTTCGCGATTCGCGAATTCCGCTTGCCCGGCTTGCCTCCGTCGGCGCTCGGCTGCGTCTGCGCGGCCGGCGCGCCGCGCTTCTCGCCCTTTCCGGCGCTCGGCGCGGCCGCGGCGCGGCGCGCGGCGGCCGCCTCCTCCGCGGCGCGGCGCTGCTCGACCGCTTCGATGTAGCTGCTGTAATTCCCGACGTGCATCTCCGCGCCTTCCGGGCGCATGACGAGCAGCCGATCGACGATTCGATCGAGGAAGTAGCGGTCGTGGCTGACGGCGATGAGCGTGCCGGGAAACTCCAGCAGCGCGTCTTCGAGCGCCTCGCGCGAGGGAATGTCCAGGTGATTCGTCGGCTCGTCCAGCACCAGCACGTTCGGCTGCGCGAGCATGAGTTGCGCCAGGCGCACGCGCGATTGCTCCCCGCCCGAGAGCGCGCCGCAGGACTTGAACACGTCGTCCCCGCTGAACAGAAACCGCCCGAGGAACGAGCGCGCCTGCCCCTCCAGCCATTCCGGCCGCGCCGAGCGCACGGCCTCGAGCACGCTCAGCGCCGGATCGAGCGTCGAGACCGCCTCCTGCGCGAAGTAGCCGATCGACGCCTTCGACGAGACCCAGCGCGTGCCGGCGGTCGGCTCGGTTCGGCCGAGCAGGATCCGCAGCAGCGTCGTCTTGCCCGTTCCGTTGGGGCCGGTGATGCCCAGCGCCGCGCCGGCCATGACGTTGAAGGACAGATCGGAAAAGAGCTGTTTTTCGCCGTAGCGCATCGACAGCCCGTCGACGCGCACGACTTCGCCGGCCATCTCGCTCTGGTCGTCGAAGCCGATCGAGACGCGCCGCCGCTGGCCGGCGCGGCTGGTGGTGAATTCGCCGTCGGCGAGCATTCGTTCGAGCCGCGTGCGGCGGCCCTTGGCCTGCTGGCTGCGCTGGCCGGCCAGGTGGCGGGCGATGAAGTCGCGCTCCTTGTCGATGAACGCGCGGTCTTTCTCGTACTGCCGCTCCTGCGTCAGGCGCCGCACGTCGCGGGCCTTGACGTAGTTCGAGTAATTGCCCGGATAGCTCGAAACGCGGCCGCTTTCCAGCTCCACGATGCGGTCGCAGATGCGATCGAGCAGGTAGCGATCGTGCGAGATGACGATCGCGCCGCCGTGATGCCCGGCCAGGAAGCGCTCCAGCCAGCGGTAGGCGTCGATGTCGAGGTGATTGGTCGGCTCGTCGAGCAGCAGGAATTGGCGATCCTGGAGCAGCAGCTTGGCCAGCGCGGCGCGGCACTTCTGCCCGCCTGAAAGCGCGGTCATCGGCAGCGCGTAGTCGCTCTCGGAGAAACCCAGGCCGTGCAGAATCTCCTTCACGCTCCGCTCGAAGGCGTATCCGCCGGCCGCCTCGAAGCGCGCGTTCACCTTGTCGTATTCGTCCATCAGCGCGGCCTGCGCGGCCGGGTCGGTCGCGTCGGCGATCTGATGCGAGAGGGCGCTGATGCTGTTTTCGAGCGCGAGCAGGTCGGCGAAGGCGGACACGACCTCGTCGTGCAGCGTGCGGCCGGCGCCGAATTCCGGCTCCTGCGCCAGGTAGCCGACTTCGAGCCCGCGCGAGAGCGTCACGCCGCCGAGGTCGGGGGGAAAGCGGCCCATGATGAGGCGGAAGATGGTGGTCTTGCCGGAGCCGTTCGCGCCGACCAGGCCGACGCACTCGCCGCTGTGCAGTTCGAGCGTAAGGTCGGAAAGGACGACCTGCCCGGCGAACTGCTTCTGCACGCCCTGAAGTCGAATCACGCCCATGCGGGGAGTTTAGCGGCGCACGCACGCGGGGCGAAATGATGGCGCGGAGAGAGAGCGATTGGTTCGCGCAACGATTGGCAGCATCGCCTTCCAGGCGGTGCGCTCAGCCGGCGCGAATCGGCGAAATGCATCCGTTCGGCGCGGGTTGCCTTTCGCACCGGCTGGAAGCCGGCGCCAACAGAGCGCGGCCGGGCGGCGGCGCTCAATCCTCCGCGTGTTCGAACGGCGCGTGCGCGATGAGCATCGGGCGGCGCTGCGC
>CAZHIE010000115.1:0-10892 GCA_964532435.1 uncultured Planctomycetales bacterium | reverse complement strand
AATCCTCCGCGTGTTCGAACGGCGCGTGCGCGATGAGCATCGGGCGGCGCTGCGCGACGTTGAGCAGCAGCCCCAGCGCCAGGAAATTCGCCCACAGGCTGCTGCCGCCCGCGCTGACGAACGGCAGCGGCATTCCCGTAATCGGGGCCAGGCCGATCGTCATCGTCATGTTCAGCAGCGCCTGCATGACGATCATCGTGACGACGCCCACGACCAGCAGCCGGCCGAACGGGTCGTTGGTGGACATCGCCACCTCGAAACCGAAGAGCACAATGACCCCGTATGCGGCAATGACCAGCACGCAGCCGGCGAACCCCCACTGATGCCCGATGATGGCGAAGATGAAGTCGTTGTGCTCCTCGGGCAGGAGGTCGCCGCCACGGCGCTCGATGAACACGCCCTGGCCGAATCCCTCGCCGGTCAGTCCGCCGGTTCCCAGCGCGATCTTCGATTGCCGGAGTTGATAGCCCGGGCCCATGTGCCAGCTCTCGTCGCCGGACGATTGCCGGAGCAGGACGTCGACACGCTGCTTCTGATAGTCGTGCATGCCGACCTGATAGAAGATGGGCAGCGTGGCCAGTCCGAGCACGACGACCGTAAGCAGATGCCCCGCTCGCGCGCCGGCGGCGAAGAGCATCGCGAAGAGCACCGGCAGCAGCATCAACAGCGTGCCCAGGTCGGGCTGCAGCAGGATCAGGACCATCGGCGCGATGGTCATCAGGAAGGGGGGGATCAGCCCGCGCCACCGGCGATACGAGCTGCGGAAGCGCAGGTAGCGCGCCAGCGCCACCACCAGTGCGAGCTTCATGAATTCGGACGGCTGAATCGTGAACGGCCCCAGCGCGAACCAGCGCCGCGTGAATCGCACAACCGGCACGAAGGGTACGTCGACGAATCGATCCACAACCAGCAGCGACAACAGCGCCAGCACCGCGGCATAGAAAAGCCAGGCAAAGCGCCCGAGCCACTGGTAGCTCGGCCAGACCGTCAGCGCCAGCAGGCCAAGCCCGCTGATGAGAAAGAGGATCTGGCGCGTCGTATCCGCGCCGAGCGCGCTCAGCGCCGACGCGAGCGCGCCCTGCGCGCTGGCGGGCGCGGCCGGCGCGTTGAGCGGCACGAGCGCGCTGGTGGGCTGGTCGCCGCGCTCGGTCGCGTAGATGCACGCCAGCCCGACCGCGAGCAGGAACAGCACGGGCAGCGCGACACCCCAGCCGAAGCGCGTTCGTCGCAGCGCGCCGGCGGGCATCATCGCGTTTCCGCCAGCACGTCTTCGATGATCCGCCTGGCCACCGGCCCCGCGACTCTCCCGCCGCTGCCGCCGAATTCGATCACCACGCCGATGGCGTAGCAGCGCTCGCGCGGCGCCTCGCCGCGCCGCGCGGCGGCCGGCTGCGTATAGCCGATGAACCAGGCGTGCGACGGCAGCCGCTCGCCCTCGTGCAGCGCCGGGTAGCGCTCCGCCACGCGCGCCGCGACGATCCGCGGAGGCTCGCCGTCGCCATAGTGCGCCAGGCATTCGTCGCGCGAGGCCGCCACGACCTCCTCGCGCCGGCCGTCCGGCCACTCGACCGTGTAGCGCCAGGAGACGACGCGCGGCGAGGCTTGCGCCGAGCCCGTCTTGCCGCATAGCTCGACGTCGGAATTGCCAAGCCGCGCCCCGTGCGCCGTGCCGCCGGTCTCGTTCACGACGCGCCACATGCCGACGCGCAGCGCTCGCAGGGCGCGCTCGTCGAGCCGCTCGCCATCCGGCACGACCGGCTGAAGCGATCGGCCGGCCTCGTCGCGGATGATCCGCACGCCGCGCCACTGTCCGCGCGCGACCGCGGCGGCGACGTTGGCCGCCTGGAGCGGCGTGCAGGTGACTTCGCCCTGTCCGATCGCGAAATTCCACGCGTCGGCGGCCTGGTGCGTGCGGTTGGCGTTGTTGATCAGCCAGTCCTGATTCGGATTGACGCCGCGGCTCTCCTCGATCAGCCCCGTGCCCTGCGTGCGCCCGAGCCCGAGCCGGTCGAACCACGCGCAGAGGCGCTCCGGCCCGAGCCGCTCGCCGCAGTGAAAGAAGTAGATGTTGCACGAGTTGCGAATGGCGTCTTCGGCGTTCTGCCCGGCGGGGTTGTCCACCATGTCATGCGTGACGCCCGGGTTCTGGTTGTAGATCCAGCAGCGAAAGGCCGACGTGTTGTTCGCCAGCAGGTGACCCGTGCAATGAAAACGCTCCTCCGGCGTGACGACGTTCTCCGACACTGCGCCGATCAGCGTGATCGCCTTGCACGTCGAGCCGGGCGGGTATTGCGCCGCGACGCCGCGAAACAGCAGCGGCAGCCGGCGCGTGTCCGAAACCAGCGCGTCGAATTCCGTGTTGAACGAGTCGTAGGCGTACGTCGGGTAGCTCGCCAGAACGAGCACCTCGCCCGTCGCCACGTCGATCACCACGGCCGACGCGCCGGCCGGATGAACGCAATCGCGCACCGCCTCCTCCAGCGCCGTCAGCGCCTTCTTCTGAAGCTCGAGATCGACCGTCAGGCGCAGGTCGCGCCCCGGAATCGGGTCGAGCCGCTCGATCTGGTCGCGCTCATAGTCTTCGACGACTCGGCCGCGCCGGCCGCGCAAAGCCGGATCCGCCAGCAGCTCGACGCCGGAAATACCGCAGCGATCACCCGGGCGCAGGCGCAGCAGCTCGTCGGCGCCGCGCAGCGGGTCGGCGTCGATGCGCTCGCGGCTGGCGGCGCCGACGCGCCCGAGCACGTGAACCAGCGCGTCGTCGTCGTGGCGGACGCGCGCGGCGCCGGGCACGACGCGAATCCACGGTCGCGACTCCAGCTCCAGCCGCACGCGCAGCGCCGTGTCTTCGTCGATGTCTTCGATGAGCGGGAGAAGCTCGTTTTCCTCGGCGATGAGCTGCACGGTCGGCGAGCGCCGCAGCACGCTCTCGCGAATCCGCTGCACTCGCGCGACGGCGGCCTGGGCCCGGGCGCGAAGCTCGTCAAGCGGAACGCCCGCGATCTCGCTCAGCCGCGTCCACATCTGCTGGACCTCGGCGTCGAGCGCCTGCGCGATTTTGCGCAGGCTGGTGCGGGGTGGATATTCGCCGCGGCGGCGCAGTTCGCGCGCTACGGCATTCAGGTAATCGGCCCGCCCGGTCAGCACCGCGTAGTGGACGCTGATGTCGGCGGTGGCCTGGTCCGTCGCCAGCGGGCGATCGGCGCGGTCGTAGATGCCCCCGCGCGAGGGATACACGTAGCGCACCGGGCGCGTCAGGATGCGCGTCGCGAGGCGCTCGTAATCGGCCGCATGGACGACCTGAATGTCGGCCAGGCGCACGATGATGACGATCGCCAGGCCGGCGAGCAGCGTCGCATACCACCACAGCCGACGAGCGAACATCAGGCAGCATCCATGCATGAACCGGCGGGTTCGATCGCCGCGATTATACGCCGCGCCGCGCCGGCCGGGGAATGCCCGCGCTCGTCGCATCTCGTCGCGCGCCGCCGGCGCGGCCGGGTCCACGGTATGATGCCCGTATGTCGGCCAGCCGTCGTCGCCAATTGTCGTCGCAGGGAAACCGGCTCAAGGCCGCGATTTCCGTCTCGACCGACGTGACCGAAGGCACGCTTAACCACGTTCGCGTCGCGCTCGAAAAGCACGAGCTTCTGAAAGTGCGCTTCGCCACCGACGACCGCGACGAGTGCCGCGCCGCCGCCGAAGCGATCGCCGCCGGCGTGCCGTGCGAACTCGTGCAGGTTGTCGGCCGGGTCGCGCTCTTTCATCGCGCGGCGGACGATTCGCCGGGCGACGTTCCCGGCGGCGGCGTCGACGAAGAGTGACCCCGCCACCGTCCGCATTGACACGCCCGCGCATCCGCCGGATTCTCCCGGCATGAGCCAATCGGACTCCGCCACGCCGTGTTCGGACGCCGACGCGCTGCGCACCAGCTTGGCCGGAATTTCGCTCGCCGCGCCCGTGCTCACGGCGTCGGGCTGCTGCGGCTACGGCCCGGAATACGCGGGAGTGCTCGATTACGCGCGCCTGGGCGGCTTCATCACCAAGAGCGTCACGCGCCTGGAGCGCCCGGGCAACGAGCCGCAGCGCCTGGCCGAGGTTCGCGCCGGCCTGTTGAACGCGATCGGCCTGGCCAACGTCGGACTCGAACGATTCCTGGCGGAGAAAGTGCCGTACATCCGCACGATGCCGACGCGCGTGTTCGTCAACGTGGCCGGCTATTCGATCGACGACTACGTGCATGTTTCCGGCGCGCTCGACGAGGTTGACGGGCTGGCGGGGATCGAGTTGAACGTGTCGTGCCCGAACGTGAAGGACGGGCTGATGTTCGGCACCGATGCGGCGCTGCTGCGCGAAGTGACGCAAGCGGTGCGGCGCGTGGTGCGCCGCGGCAAGCTGATTGTGAAGCTGTCGCCGAACGTGACCGACATCGCGCCGCTGGCGCGGGCCGCCGTCGAGGGCGGCGCCGACGCGCTGAGCCTTATCAATACGTATGTCGCGCTGGCGATCGACGCCGACCGCTGGACGCCGCTGATCGGCAACGTGACCGGCGGGTACAGCGGCCCGGCCATCAAGCCGTTGGCGCTCTTCAACGTGCACCGCGCCTATCGCGAAGTGACGCGCAGCGCGGGTGTGCCGATCATCGGCGTGGGCGGAATCCAGAATTCGCGCGACGCGGTGGAGTTCCTGCTGGCCGGCGCGACGGCCGTCGCGGTCGGCACGGCCCTGTTCGTCGATCCGACCATACCGGTCAAAATCGCCGCGGAGTTGCCCGCTTACTTGCAACGTCGCGGCCTGTCGAACGTCTCCGAACTGGTCGGCCGGCTCAAGCTTCCGACGTAAGCTCGTGCGCTTCGGCCGGCGACGTGCCGCGCCGGCGGTGCAGCGCGCTCATGACGCCGCGCTTCGACGGCTCCTGAAGAAATGCGACGAGCTGCCGGCCGCGCGGCGTGCGGGCGCGTTCGACAGCTTCTCCCAGCACTTCGCGGAACATCCGGCCGCTGCGCCAGAGCAGCCGGAACAGGTCGCGGATTTCCTGCCGCTCTTCGGCGGGTACGCCCGCGCGGCGAAGCCCGATGATGTTGACGCCCGCCAGCCGGCCTGACTCGACCATGAGGAACGGGGCCACGTCGCTGGTCGCGCGGAACAACCCGCCGATCATCACCAGCTCGCCGATCCGCACGAACTGATGCACGGCCCCGGCGCCGCCAATGAACACGTTCGGCCCGATGCGGGCGTGTCCGCCGAGCATGGCGGCCTGCGCCATTTTGACATCGTCGCCGACGATGCAGTTGTGCGCGACGTGCGCGTTGGACATCAGGAAGCAGCGCTTGCCGACGATGGTCGTGCTGCCGGGCATGGTTCCGCGATGGATCGTCGCGCCCTCGCGCACGATCGTGTCTTCGCCGACCTGCGTGAAGCTCGGCTCGCCCTTGAACGCCAGATCCTGCGGCGGATGGCCGACCACCGCGAACGGGTGAATCTGGACCCCGCGCGCCAGCGTCGTGCCTTGCGAGACGTACGCGTGCGGATAGAGCCGCACGCCCGGGCCGATCACGGCGCCGGGCTCGACAATTGCGTAGGCGCCGATTTCGGCGGTCTCGTCCACCTGGCTGCTGCGATCGACAATCGCGGTCGGATGAATGGGCATGGCTCGTCCGGAAGGCGTCACGGGCGTTCGCCCGCGGCGCTACTCCTGCTCCTCGTCTTCGGTGTGTTCGTGGTGCATGGCGGCGAGCTGCGCCATTGCCAGCGCCGCGTGGCGACCCTGTACCAGAAGCCGCTTCATCTCGCGAACCGCCTCCTGCATTCCCACCAGGACGGCGCGCGAAACGATGCTGTGGCCAATGTTGAATTCGTCGAACGTTCCCAGCTCGGCCAGGTGGCTGACGTTGCGATACGTCAACCCGTGCCCGGCGAGGACGGAAAGCTCCAGCGCCGCCGCCTTTGCGCCGGCCTCGCACAGCCGCTCGACTTCCTCGCGCTGCGCGGCCCCCGGGCGCGCGTGTGCGTATCGCCCCGTCCACAGTTCCACAGAATCGACGCCGCACTCGTGCGCGGCTTGCACCTGCGCCGTCTCGGGCTCGATGAACGCGCTCACCACGATTCCGGCGTCGCGCAGCTTCTGAATGACCGGCTTGAGCGCCTTGGCGCCGGCGGCGACGTTCAGCCCGCCCTCGGTCGTGCGCTCCTGGCGGCGCTCGGGAACAAGCGTGACCTGCGCCGGCTTGAGCCGCAGCGCGATCTCCACGATCTCCGGCACGGCGGCCATTTCCATGTTCAGCTTCGTCGCGACCGTGCGCCGCAGCAGCTCCGCGTCGCGGTCGCTGATGTGCCGGCGGTCTTCGCGCAGGTGAAACGTGATGCAGTCGGCCCCGCCCAGTTCCGCCTGCGCCGCCGCCCAGACCGGGTCGGGTTCGTCCGCGCCGCGGGCCTGCCGAATCGTCGCAACATGATCGATGTTCACGCCCAGGTCGTTCATGCGGCTTCAATACTCCTCACTGCGGCGAAGCGCGCGGCGCAGCGGCCGCCGTCGTCTCGTCCACGCTCGCGCGGTCGGCCGCGATCGCCCACATTCCGGTCGATTCGATCGCCCGCCGGCCGGCCTCGCTCATCAGATAATCGCGAACCGCTCCGACGTCCCGCGACGCCGGCGATTCGTAGTATATGTAAATCACTTTCGCAAGCCCGTAGCGCTCCGACTCGATCTCTTCGAGCGACGGAAACGCCGGCGCCGCAGAGCGCTCCATGCGCAGCCCGAGGTAGCGCACCTGGTCGTTGTCGTAGCCGATCGTCGCGAACCCCAGCGCCGCCGGGTCGGCCGCGACGCGGCGGATGATCTCCGCGTCGGATTCGAGCGTCTTCCACGCCGGCTGGTCGAACCAGATGCGCGCGAGCGGGCTGAGCACCATTCCCCCGCGCGAGCTTTTCTCCGGGCCGTACAGCGCGATCGGGCCCGACAGGCTCGGGATCGGCGTCGTCGCGAGTTCCTTCCAGTCGTGGACTTTGCCCTCGAACAGCAGCCCGACGTGCCGCGCGAAAACGCTGTCGAGCGGATTCTGCCGGTTCACGTAGAGCGCGTAGCCGTAGAACGCGATCCGCAGCCCGACCAGCTTGCGGTCCCCAAACTCGCGCAGCTCCACCGGGCCGATGCGCCGGTCCGTGCAGGCGACGTCGCAGCGCCGCTCGCGCAGTGCCTCGAAACCGTGCTGCGACAAATAAACCGGAAACGACTTCTGCACGTCGAAGCGCTGCGCGACCGCCGAGCCCAGCCACGATTCGACCAGCTCGGTCGCGATTTGCGCGCCGCTCAGCCGCACGCGCGCCAGCTCGCGCCCCTCCGGCCGCATGCAGCCCGAGAGCAACAGCGGCGCCAGCAGCAGCGCGGCCAGCCGGGCGTGGCGGGCGCGCCCCCGCGCCCGTACACTAGCCGGCCAAAACCAACGCATCGACGAGGGACGCGCCGCATGTTGCCGATGACGACGATAGATCAGCTTTCCCGCCATGTGGGTCAGACGGTAACACTCCAGGGCTGGCTCTACAACAGCCGGTCGAGCGGCAAGCTCGCGTTTCTCGAACTCCGCGACGGAACGGGCATCTGCCAGTGCGTCCTCGAGAAGACCGACGCGAGCGCCGAGTCATTCGAAGCGGCCCGGCATCTCGGGCAGGAGTCGGCGCTGGAGATCGACGGCCTTGTCCGCAGCGACGAGCGCGCCAAGGGCGGCTTCGAGCTGACCGTCGCGGCCGTTCGCGTGCTGCAGCGGGCCGAGGGCTTTCCGATCACGCCCAAGGCGCACGGCATCGAGTTCCTGATGCAGCACCGTCACCTGTGGTTCCGCTCGAAGCGGCAGTGGACGATCCTGCGCATCCGCGCGACGGTGATCGACGCCATCCGCCGGTTCTTCAACGATCGCGGCTACGTGCTCATCGACACGCCGATCTTCGCGCCGGCGGCGGGCGAGGGCGCGCAGACGCTGTTCACGGTGGATTACTTCGGCGAGAAGGTCTACCTGGCGCAGACGGGGCAGCTTTACCTCGAAGCCGCCTGCATGTCGCACCGCAAGGTGTACTGCTTTGGCCCGACATTTCGCGCGGAAAAGAGCAAGACCCGGCGGCACCTGACCGAGTTCTGGATGGTCGAGCCGGAGATCGCCTTTGCCGAGCTTGACGACGTGCTGGCCGTCGCCGAAGAATTTATCTGCGAGATCGTCGCGCGCGTCCTGCGCGATCATCGCGAAGACCTCGTTTCGCTCGGCCGCGACGTGGCGGCGCTGGAGCGCATTCAAAGTCCGTTCCACCGCATGACCTACACGGAAGCGTCGGAGATCCTGCGCGGCCCGCGGGCGCGCGAGTTGCTCGACGCCGATCTGGCCGCCGCGACCGCCCGCGTCGAAGAGCTGAAGCGCGCGATCGGGGAGAAAGAGGCCGAGCGCACCGCGCCCGGCGCCAAGCAGTGGAAAATCGACAAGCTGGCCCAGGAGATTCAGGACGCGCGCGAGGAGCTGGCCGAGCAGGAGGACGCCGTCCGCAACATTCCGCGTCATAAGGAGCTGGCCGCCGGCTTCGAGTGGGGCGGCGACCTCGGCGGCTCCGACGAGACGATCATCGCCCGCCTGCACGATCGCCCCGTCTTCGTCACGCATTATCCCCGCACGTGCAAGGCGTTTTACATGAAGCGCAACGCCGCCGATCACCGGCTGGTCAACAACTTCGACCTGCTCGCGCCGGAGGGGTACGGCGAGATCATCGGCGGCAGCCAGCGCGAGGACGAACTCGACGTTCTGCTCGAGCGCCTGCGCGAAGAGAAGCTCAACGAAGCCGATTACGCGTGGTATCTCGACCTGCGCCGCTATGGGACGGTGCCGCACGGCGGGTTCGGGCTCGGCGTCGAGCGAACCGTGGCCTGGCTCTGCGGCTTGAAGCACATTCGCGAGACGATTCCCTTCGCGCGCATGATGGGGCGATTTTATCCGTGAAACGCAGCACCGTGGCGCCGGTCCTCGCGGTCGCGGCCGTCGTCGCCGTCGGAGCGACGCTCTATCTCGCGTTCGGTCGCCGCACGTCCGCGCCGGCCGACGCGCCGATTCCGCAATTGCTCGACCGGCTGAACGCGTCGCGCAGCGAGCAGGAGCGCGACGAAGCGCTCGCGGCGCTGTTCGCGCGCGGCGGCGAAGTGACCGCGCCGCTGCTGGCGCGCTATCCGAAAGAGGCGGCCGATTCGCAGGTCCGTGCCAACGCGGCGGCGCTGCTGTTCCGCTTGCCCAAGGCGGACGCGCTCGCCGCCCTCGACAAGCTCTTCCAACTGGAGCCGGACCCGAATACGCGCAGCGCGATCCGCGCCCAGCGCGGCATGCGCGAGAAATCCGACCAGCCGTGACCGGCGCATCCGGTGCCGCGCCGCCACGCCCGAGCCGCCGCGTCCGATTTGCCAGCGCGCAGCGGCGATAGTAGAGTCATCCTGCGCCGTGCCGCCTGCGCCGTAGTGCCTACCGGCCGAGACGCGAACCGCCGGAGTGTTCATGCCCGCCATCGAGAAAGTCGCCGTCATCGGATTGGACTGTGCCGAGCCGAGCCTCGTGTTCGGCGACTGGCTGGCCGACCTGCCCAACCTGCGCAGCCTGGTGGAAACGGGGCAGTGGGGCACCCTCGAAAGCTGCCTGCCGCCCATCACCGTGCCGGCGTGGAGCTGCATGGCGACCAGCAAGGATCCCGGCACGCTCGGCGTCTACGGCTTCCGCAATCGCCGCGACTGGTCGTATGAAAATCTCGGCATCGCGACCAATCTGGAGATTCGCGAGCCGCGCGTCTGGGAACTGCTCGGCGCCGCGGGGCATCCGAGCATCACCGTCGGCGTCCCGCAGACGTTCCCGATCCTGCGCCCGCCGCTCGGCGTGCAGATCACCTGCTTTTTGACGCCGAGCATCGAGAGCCCCTATACCCATCCGC
Source organism: uncultured Planctomycetales bacterium (assembly GCA_964532435.1). GTDB lineage: Bacteria > Planctomycetota > Phycisphaerae > UBA1845 > Fen-1342 > CAZHIE01. Next base: position 947 of record CAZHIE010000115.1, on the reverse strand, counting down.
CCGAGCTGAAGCAGGAAATCGCCGGGCTGGTCGGCGAATACGTCCTCGACGTCAAGGGCTTCCGCACCAACGACAAACAATGGCTGCTCGGCCAGATTCACGAGATGACCGAGAAGCGCTTCAAGGTCTGCCGCCACCTGCTCGAAACGCGCCCCTGGGAGCTGTTCTGGATGGTCGAGATGGGCACCGACCGCATCCATCACGGCTTCTGGGCCGAGATGGACCCGGGGCATCATCGCCACGTGCCGGGCAATCCGCTGCGCAACGCGATCCACGACTACTACGTATTTCTTGACGGGCAGATCGGCAAGTTGCTGTCGGCCATCGATCGGAAGAAGACCGCCGTCTGGGTCGTCTCCGATCACGGTGCCAAGCGCATGGACGGCGGCGTCTGTTTCAACGACTGGCTCATCCGCGAGGGTCTGCTCGTCATGAAGACGCCGCCCACGGGCAAACGCAAGTTCGAATTCGCCGACGTCGATTGGTCGCGCACGCGCGTCTGGGGCGAGGGCGGCTATTACGGCCGCTGTTTCATCAATCGAAAGGGCCGCGAGCCGCTCGGCGTGGTCGATGACGCCGAATACGAGCCGCTGCGCGAGATGCTGACGCAGAAGCTCGAAGCGCTCTGCGATCATCACGGCCGGCCGATGGGCACGCGCGTCTACCGGCCGGAGCGAATCTATCGCCACGTGAACGGCGTCGCGCCCGATCTGGTGGTGATCTTCGGCGACCTGCACTGGCGCAGCGTGGGAACGATCGGCAATCCGGACATCTACACATTCGAGAACGACACCGGCCCGGACGACGCGAACCACGCGCAATTCGGCATGCACATCCTGTCGCATCCGAGCCTGCGCCCCGGCCGGTTGAACGCATCGCTGTTCGACGTCGCGCCGACGATCATGGCGATGTTCGGCGAGCGCGCCCCGGCGGAATTCATCGGCCGC
>CAZHIE010000114.1:7875-13856 GCA_964532435.1 uncultured Planctomycetales bacterium | reverse complement strand
GGATCAAACGCGCTCGCCTGCGCTCGCGGCTCCGATCGCCTCGCTCCGCGAACATGCGCTTTTGAATCCGCGGCGTGCATGTTTCTCGCACGGCGCGGTACACTCGGCGCCGGCACGGATGGCGCGGCAGCGGCGAGGAGCGGGTGTGGCAACAATTCCAACATCGACGTATTCGGCAAACTCGGCGGCGGGGGATCTTGCAGCGGCAGGTCTCGCGCGAGAGCCCGGAGCGCGACCCGCCGCGGCACCGTCCGCGATTGTCGCGGCGCCGTCCGCGGTCTCCTCGGCCCCCGCCTCGCCCGCCGACGGCTCGGCCGGGCGACCCGCCAGCCCGCCGCACGATTGGATCATCGCGCCCCCGCACGAGCAGCGCGGCCGCCTGAGCCAGGAGGCGCGCATCGCGCCGCTCCTGGCGCAGCTTCTGCTCAACCGCGGCGTCGAATCCGCGGCCGACGTTCGCCGCTTCCTGCACCCCGACTTTCTCGCGTTGAGGCCGCCCGGCGACCTGCCCGGCGCGGCCGATGCGGGTCGGCGGCTGGCCGACGCGGTTCGGGCCGGCCGGCGGATCGTCATCTATGGCGATTACGACGTCGACGGCGTGACGGCGACGGCGCTGCTGTGGCACGCGCTGACGCTGGCCGGGGCAAACGTCGGCTTCTACATCCCCAGCCGCGCGGACGAAGGCTACGGCCTGAACGGCGACGCGCTGGAGAAGATCGCGGCGGAGGGGCCGGCGCTGGTGGTCACGGTCGATTGCGGGATTACGGCGCTGGAGGAGGCGCAGCAGGCGCGGCGGCTCGGACTGGAGCTGATCGTCACCGATCATCACGAGCCGCGCGCGACGCTGCCCGACGCGGCGCTGATCGTCCACCCGACGGCGACGGGCGAGCCGTGCGAAAACCCGCACCTCTCGGGCGCGGGCGTCGCGCTAAAAGTGGCGTGGGCGTTTGCGCTGGAGATCTGCGGAACCGCCCGCGTCGACGAGCGCTTCCGCGAGTTCCTGATGGACGCGACCGCGCTGGCGGCGCTCGGCCTGGTCGCCGACGTGGTGCCGCTCACGGGCGAAAATCGCATCATCGCGAGCTTCGGCCTGCGGCAGCTCCGCACCACGCACAACCCGGGGCTGAATGCGTTGATCGACGTGGCCGGTCTGCGCGAAAAGCGCGCCGCGTTCGACGACTACGACGTGGGCTTTCTGCTCGCGCCGCGGCTCAACGCCGTCGGTCGCATGGGCCACGCGCGCCTGGCCGTCGAGCTGTTCACGCGGGCCGACGGCGAGCGCGCCGCCGAGATCGCCCGCACGCTCGACGGCCTCAATCGCGAGCGGCAGGGCGTTGAGCGCGACATCGTGCGCCGCGCCGAAGCGCTCGCGATCGAGCGCGGCTGCACGCGCGAAAGTTGCCGCGCGATCGTGCTGGCGGACGCCGGCTGGCACGTCGGCGTGATCGGCATCGCCGCGGCCCGGCTGGTGGAGCGATTCTGCCGGCCGACGGTGCTGATCGCAATGGAGAACGGCGTGGGGCAGGGCTCAGCCCGCAGCATCCGCCATTTCCCCCTGCACGAGGCGCTCGCGTGCTGTTCACGCCATCTGCTCAGCCACGGCGGGCACGCGATGGCCGCGGGCGTGCGCGTTCGAGCCGATCAGGTCGAGGCCTTTGCCGACGCATTCGTGGGCGAAGCGGCTCGGCGACTGACGCCGGCCGACCTGCGGCCGAAGCTTCATCTCGATGACGAGATCGACCTGGAGGAACTGGTCGCCGGCGCGATCGAGCCGCTGCAGCGAATGGCGCCGTTCGGCGTCGGCAACGCGCGGCCGCGGCTGGCGACGCGCGAGGTCGAGCTGGTGGAAGCGCCGCGGGTGGTGGGCAAGGCGCGAAATCACCTGCAATTCACGGTTCGACAGGGTGGCGCCTATCGCAAGGCGATCGCATTCAACCGTGGAGACCAGGCCGCGGCGCTGGCCGACCATTCGCGGCTGCGGCTGGCGTTTGAGCCGCTGATTAATGAATGGAACGGGCAGCGGCGCGTGGAGATGAAGGTGATCGACTGGAAGTGGTGAGGGGGCGCGTTGGCGGGTTGCATTTCGAGCCCGCCTGTCCTCAGGCTGGTCTTCGCGGCGCGCACGAGCCCACCTGTCCTCGGGCGGGTCTTTCGCCGGGACCGATGAGACCCGCGCGAGCACACGCGGGGGGTCGCCCGGACTGACCGATTCGCTCCCCTGTGCGAAGTGCGGTTGACAGTCGCCCGAAACCTGCCGAAGATTGATATTGAGTCCGCTGCGAATCTGCCGGAGCGGCGCTCCCGGGTATTCCGCGCCCGGACGTCCGATAGGCAGGGCGCGGCGAGGAGGATACGTCGCTCATGGAACAACCGTCGTCGCACCTGAAGATCAAGAACGTCGACGGCGTCTCGCTCGTCGAGTTCGCGGATCGCAAGATCCTCGACGAGGTCGCGATTCAGGAGATTTCCGACGAGCTGATGAACCTCGTCAACTCCGAGCCGGCGATCCGGCTGCTGCTCAACTTTCGAAACGTGGACCACCTTTCGTCCGCCGCACTGGGGACGCTGATCACGCTCAACAAGCGCGTGCAGGAGAAGCATGGCACGCTCAAGCTCTCGGACATCAACCGCCAGATCTTCGAAGTGTTCAAGATCACGAAGCTGAACAAGGTGTTCGAGATTCACGAGTCGGCGGACCAGGCCCTGGCCGGATTCAGCAAGCCTTAGGCTTTCTCCGGCGGCGTTGCGGCGCGCACCAGCCATGAAGCTGCCCGATGATTTCGGAATTCCGCCCGAAGCGCTGACCGAACTGGTCGTGCCCAACGACCTGCGCAGCGCCAAGCAGCCCGAGTCGCGGATCATGTCCGACCTCGTGGCGCACGGTTACGATTCCGACACCACCTTTGCCATCAAGCTCGCGCTCGAAGAGGCGATGGCCAACGCCGTCAAGCACGGCAACCGCAACGACCCCACCAAGCGCATCGTCGTCCGCTACGGCGTCGACGCACAGCGGGCCGTCATCATGATCCGCGACGAGGGCTGCGGGTTCTGCCCCGATCGCGTGCCCGACCCGACGCTCGAGGAAAACCTCGAACGCCCGAACGGCCGCGGCATCATGCTCATGTTCAACTACATGACCCGCGTCGTATTCAACAAGGACGGCAACGAAGTCTGGATGCTCAAGCTCAAGCCGGACGCGCCGCCATGACGCCGGCCCGGCCATTCTCTTCGCCGCTGAGCTTTTCGACCGAACGAATGGGCGACGCGCAAGTCCTGCACGTCAGCGGCGCCGCGACGATTGACCAGGTAGACGCGCTGCGGGCTCAGATCGCCGCCGCCGTCGCCGCGTCCGACCGGGCGCTCGTGCTCGACCTGCTCGGCGTCGACTTCCTCACGTCCGACGGATTGGGCGCCATCGTCGCGGCGCATCGCGAGTTCGCCAACCGCGGCCGGCTGGTCTGCGCGCTGCGCCCGCGGACGCCGCTGCGAAAGCTACTTTCGCTGACGCACGTGGACCAGTTCGTGCCGATCTATGACGATCTCGACGTGGCGCTGCGCGCCGCGATGGCCTGAGCGCCGTCGCCAGTATCGCCCCGCGGGCCGCAATTCCCGGTGAATCCCCCAGCGCGAATCGTTCGATCGCGCGGTAGGAATGCGCGCGATTTTTCGTCGCACCCGGGAACCGCAGATGCCCGCAGCGCACATCGCGATCGTTCAGGAGCGCGTGCTGGCCGCTCTGCGCGACGGGCGCAAGCGCGTTGAGTCGCGCTTCTCGTCGACCTGCCGCGCGCCCTATGGGCACGTCCGCCCGGGCGACGTGGTCTACTTCCGCGGCGTCGGCCGGCCGATCCAACTGGCCGCCATCGCGACGCGCGTCGTGCAGATGTCGGAGCTTCGGCCGGCGCACGTTCGGCGGATTCGGCGGGCCCTGGGCGAGTTGATCGCCGCTCCGGCGGAGTATTGGCGGCGGAAGCGAAACGCGCGCTTCGTCGTGCTGATCTGGCTGCGCCCGGCGCGTCTTCCGGCGGCTCGGCCGAAGGCTAGGCGACAGCATGGCAATGCGTGGGTGGTGCTTCCGCGAAGATGAGCGCGTTTCGGCCAGATCGTAAGATGTTTATGGCGATATGTTTATGTGGATTTCTGCGCTCTGCGCCGCGACGTTTCGGCACGAGCGCGCCGCGGACCGACGATTGGATTCGGATTCGGCCCGTGCGCCACTTGGCAGGCGCTTGCGGATCGGTATACTTGGCGACTCGCCGGATTTCCGGTGGGCGTCCGGGACGTGTCCGTATCAAGGCGGAGTTGAGCGCAAAATGCCGACGATCAATCAATTGGTGCGCAGACCGCGGCAGGCCGAGCTGGCCAAGTCGAAGGTTCGCGATCTCGACAAGTGCCCCTTCCGCCGCGGCGTGTGCCTGATCGTCAAGACGCAGACGCCCAAGAAGCCGAACTCGGCGCTGCGCAAGGTGGCGCGCGTGCGGCTGACGAACGGCCGCGAGGTCACCGCCTACATTCCCGGCATCGACCACAATCTTCAGGAACACTCGATCGTGCTTGTGCGCGGCGGTCGCGTGCGCGATCTGCCGGGCGTGCGATATCACATTGTTCGCGGAAAGCTGGACTGCGCCGGCGTCGGGATGCAGACGAAGTTCAACGCGCTGCGCAACCGCAGCCGCAGCAAGTACGGCGTGAAGCGCAAGAAGAAGTAATCGGCCGAACCACGGCGGCCCGCGCGGCCGCTGTCGAACCAAACAGGTAGAGCGAATGGCGTACAAGCGATTTACGAAGTCGGTCGAGCAGTTGCGTGGCGATCCGCGCTACAACAACCGCCTCGCGTCGAAGTTCATCAATTGCCTGATGAACGACGGCAAGAAGTCGACGGCCACGCGCGTCTTCATGGACGCGATGGACCGCATCGCCGAGAAGATCAAGGAAGCGCCGCCCATCGAGGTGTTCGAGAAAGCGCTCGACAACGTCAAGCCGAACATTGAGGTGCGCTCCAAGCGCGTCGGTGGCGCCAACTATCAGGTGCCGATGCAGGTGAATCCGAAACGGCGCCAGTCGCTGGCGATCCGCTGGGTTCTCGAAGCCATCCGCGGCAAGGGCGGGCGGCCGATCTCGCACCGCCTGGCCGACGAGCTGATGGCGGCGTCGCGCGGCGAGGGCGACGCGATGCAGATGCGCGAAAACGTGCATCGCATGGCGGACGCGAACAAGGCGTTCGCGCACTTCGCCTGGTAGGCGCGGGCGAGAGAGCGTCCCGATTCGAACGAGAGATCTCAAAAACGCGGGCGACGCCGCCCGCGTTTTTTTTTGTTTGTCAGGCTCGTGCCGGCCGGGTTCGACGCCTTCCAGCGCAGCGTCAGCGCCCCGTCGCTCGAACTCAGCGTGACGGTCAGGTCCGTCGTCCGGGCCGGCGGCGGCGCGGGCGATGGCGGCGACGGCGGCGGAATCTGGGCCGTGTTGTAGACCACGTCCGGCTTGGGCTGCATCTCGGCGAACGCGCGGATCGGCCGCACCGTGTCGCGCGCGCTCGACCGCAGCGCGTCGATCGCCGTTTCCGCCTGCTGCGTGGCAACGCGATTGGCCTGCTTGGCCTGCTCCTGTGCGAGCGACTCCGCCTCTCTTCGCCCGCAGGGCGCACGATGGTTGCCAGTGACTTCAGTCACTGGTAAACGATGCCCCATCTTCCTTTTTTCTTCCGCCCGGTAGGGCGGACGGAGCCCGCCATGCGGAGCGCCTATGCCCAGAACTTCTACCACACCGTCTTCAGCGCCAGGCGCCGCGCGATGCTCATCACGCCCGGGCTGGAAGAGCGCCGGTATGCCTTCCTCGGCGGCATCTTGCGCGACCTGCGCTGCCCGTTGCTCGCGCTCAACGGCACTCCGGACCACATGCACCTGCTCAGCGCTATCGCGCCGACCTCTCGCGCTCGGGCATGCTCCAGCAGATCAAGGGCCGGTCGTCGAAGTGGATCAACG